>DGRR01000044.1 GCA_002389995.1 Ruminococcus sp. UBA4383
AAACATATTGCAATAGATAATTAAATAAATTTGTTGTTGCAATATATAATAAAATATGCTATAATCAATTATCAGCTTTTTCATACAGAGAGGGAATAAGAATGAAAAAAACTATGATAATGATTTTGTCGGCTGTAATGCTGACATCAGTCTGTACAGGCTGTTCGGATTCAAAAAAAGAAAGTTCAGACAGTTATTCAGACGTATCTTCAAATGCTGAATCTTCACAGACAGATGATGCAGTTCAGAAAACAGAAAAAATATCAATTGAGGAGGTTACAGAGGAAATGACACAGCATATCAGCCCTGTTGAAAGTCTTTCTGCACAATGCAGCACTCAGCAGAATATAAATACTTCCATATCAAGGAATGAGGGCAGTAATACAGTCAAGCTCCCGTTATCGGATTTCATTGAGGACGGAGATATAATAAAATCCTTTACATTTGTCATATATTCCTCTGACGGTCTTGATATAGGGGAATTTAAAGGCGGCTGCGGAATCTCGGTATCATCTGACTGCCCTTCCGCAACAGATGAGGGCTGGTATCAGTCTGCGGATTTTTCTGCACCTACTCAGGGAACATACGGTGAAATAACATGGAATGTTCCTGCGGAAATTGCCGAATATATATCATCGGGCGGAGATATTCTTTTCGGTTACTGGTGGGGCGGTGCATCAGGCATAAGAATTGAAAATGTCATATGCACCTGTACACGTTCAAGAGATATCCCCGTTGACGGCACTTTAACGCAGAATGTCGGAAAATCCGTGAATTACAGTGATACAGACAATATAATAAAAGTTAAGACTGCGGATTTTATGCCCGAAAATACCATTCCGCAGGCTGTAACATTCAATATCAGTTCAGGCGGAAGTCTCGGAAAATTTACAGGTGCTTTCGGCTATGAATCATCATCGGGAAACTACCAGTCCCCTGATACGGCTGTATTTACAAATGATTCGTCACTTTCACTTACATGGTTCGTACCGCAGGCGGCTAAAAACTGTATTGCCTCTGACGGTGAAATAACTCTCGGTTACTGGTGGAGCAATCAGCAGAATATCACTCTCGATTCCATAACCGTCAGATACAGCGAGGGAACTGTATCTCAGGCTCTGCCCATAACGGACAATACCGACAATACAGATGATTCCTACGGATTTATGACTTCTCAGCAGATAATAAATAATATAAAAGTAGGCTGGAATCTCGGAAATTCCCTCGAATCCTACAATACGGGAAAAACAGGTCTTTCCTCCGAAACAGGCTGGGGAAATATAAAAACTACTCAGGAAATGATAAACGGCATAAAGTCCGCAGGTTTCAATGCAATAAGAATACCCGTGACATGGGGCGAACATATGGACGGAAATACTATTCAGACCGAATGGCTTGACCGTGTGCAGGAAGTTGTCGATTACGCATACAATGACGGTATGTATGTGATAATCAACGTCCACCATGATGATTATTTATGGTTTAAACCGCAGGAAAGCGATTATGAAGCCTGCAAGGAAAAATTATGTGCAATATGGGAACAGCTCTCCGCACGTTTCGGAAATTACGGCGACAGACTTCTTTTCGAGGGCATGAACGAACCGAGAACTGTCGGAAGTGATAACGAATGGACAGGCGGTACTCCCGAAGAAAGAGCGGTTGTAAATAAATATGCTCAGGATTTCGTTGATACCGTAAGAAAATCAGGCGGAAAAAATGCGGAACGCTCACTCATTGTCACAACTTATGGAGCATCTGCCGAAAATGCCGCACTCAATGACGTTGTTATTCCGAAAGGAAACAATATAATTCTCAATCTCCATTACTATGCACCGTGGAATTTTGCGGACGGCACAAGCACTGTCTTTGCGGAAAGCGAAAAAAATGAACTGAGTGCAAAATTCTCCCAGATAAAAACAAAATTCATAGACAAGGGAATCCCTGTTATAATTGATGAATTTGGCTGCGTTGCTGCCGCAGATGATTCAGTCCGTGCGGAATATTTTGAATATTATATTTCAGAGGCAAAGGCAAACGGTATAAAGTGCTTTGTATGGGATAACGGCGTTTCAAAAGGAAAATCAAGCTTCGGAATAGTCAGAAGAGGCTCTCTCCAATGGAATCAGACCCTCCTTGACGGAATTATGAAAGGTTCGGAATCATGAAATTAAACTGCGGAATGTTTGAAGAATCTTCAAAATCAAAATCCCCGAAAAATATATTCGCCATACTCGGAATCTTTATGTGCGTATTTTTCATATCAGCCTTTGCGGAATCCGTCATACCTACAATGATGATGATGCCGAAACTTATAGAAAAACTTCAGGCGGAAGGCTATAAGGGAAAAATAAAGATAAATTCACAGTATATTGACAGAGTTACGGAACTGTCAAAGGAAATAATGTCAAATCCGAAATATTTTTCACTTATTCTCATATGCAATATATTTATGATTGTAATTTCTGTAATGTACTGCAAATTTATCGAAAAGCGCACCCTTTCATCAATGGGTTTCAGAAAAGAAAAAGCCCTGAAACATTATTTTGCAGGTATATTTACAGGAATATTCCTGATGTCCGCAAATGTGCTTCTGACGGTGGCTGTGGGAGTAAACAGCATAAAATTATCCTCGGATATAAATATCGGACTGCTTGCACTGTATTTTCTTGGATTTCTGATTCAGGGTGCTGCGGAGGAAGTTATTTTCAGAGGATACCTCATGAATACCATAGGCGGAAAAATTTCTGCCGTGCCTGCAATACTGATAAGTTCAGCGGCTTTCAGCATCGCCCATGCCGCCAACAACGGGATTAATTTCCTTTCGTTTTTCAATATTGCGCTTTTCGGAGCGTTTGCAGGAATTTACATGATTGCATATGACGATATATGGGGAGCGTGTGCAATACATTCAATGTGGAATTTCTTTCAGGGGAATTTCTACGGAATAAGCGTAAGCGGTACGGACGTTGCGGATTCCGTGTTTATTCTGAATCATTCAAGCGATAACGTCATTCTTACAGGCGGTGATTTCGGAATAGAAGGAAGCATATTCACTACGGCTGTACTCCTGCTGGCAGCTTCATGCGTAATCATAAAAAATTTTAAGACAAAAAAATAAAATATATCTCCCCTACTTGAAAAATTTTATGATTTGTTATATAATGATATCTGTAATTGTTTTTTGAGAGGAGAAATTTTATGGACATCGAAAATAAAATCGGTTTTGACAACGAAAAGTATCTGAAAATGCAGTCAGAACATATCCGTGAGAGAATCGCTCATTTCGGAGATAAACTCTACCTTGAATTTGGCGGAAAACTCTTTGACGACTACCACGCATCAAGGGTACTCCCCGGATTCAAGCCCGACAGTAAATTGCAGATGCTCTTACAGCTTAAAGACGTTGCAGAAATTGTCATTGTAATAAATTCGGACGATATAGAAAAAAATAAAATAAGAGGCGACCTCGGCATAACTTATGATGTCGATGTAATCAGACTTATCAATGTATTCAGAAATTTCGGACTTTATGTAAGCAGTGTGGTGCTTACAAGATATAAACAGCAGCCTACTGCAGACGCTTTCCGCAGCAGACTCGAAGCCCTCGGAGTTAAAGTATATCACCATTACAGCATCAAGGGCTATCCCTCAAACCTCAAATATATAATCAGCGATGAAGGCTACGGAAAAAATGACTATATCGAAACTTCACGCAGACTTGTCGTAGTTACTGCACCCGGTCCCGGAAGCGGAAAAATGGCTACCTGCCTTTCGCAGTTATACCACGAACACAAGAGAGGTCTTAATGCAGGCTACGCAAAGTTTGAAACTTTTCCCATATGGAATCTCCCACTCCGTCACCCCGTAAATATCGCCTATGAAGCCGCTACCGCAGACCTCAATGATGTAAATATGATTGACCCTTTCCACCTCGAAGCTTACGGCAAAACTACTGTAAATTACAACCGTGATGTAGAAATATTCCCCGTACTCAACGCTATGTTTGAAAATATCCTCGGTGAATCCCCCTATAAGTCCCCCACGGATATGGGCGTGAATATGGCAGGAAACTGCATCGTTGATGACGAAATTACCTGCCGTGCCGCTAAGGACGAAATTATCCGCAGATATTATACAGGTCTGTGCGACAGGAAAAAAGGTCTTGCTTCCGAAGAAGAAGTCCTGAAACTTGAACTCCTTATGAAACAGGCTAATGTAACTCCCGATGACAGAAAAGTTATCGCTGCCGCCCTCGCAAAGGAAGCCGCTACGGGTGAACCTGCCGCCGCTATGGAACTGCCTGACGGCACTGTCCTGACAGGCAAAACTTCAAACCTCCTCGGCGCAGTCTCGGCACTTCTGCTCAATGCCCTGAAATATTTCGCAGGTCTTGATGATGATATCCTCCTCATGTCGCCCCATGTCATAGAACCTATTCAGGATTTGAAAGTCCGTCACCTCGGCAACAATAACCCCCGTATTCATACTGATGAAACTCTCCTCGCCCTCTCTATCTGTGCGAATACTGACGAAAATGCCAAAAAAGCTATGGAACAGATTTCAAAACTCCGTGGCTGTGAAGTACATTCAACTGTTATTCTCTCCGCTGTTGATGAAAGAATCTTCAAACGTCTCGGCATAAACCTCACCTGCGAACCAAAATACAGCGTCGGAATATAATGCAGATATGCCTGTGATAATTATAGTTAATGTGATTGTTTCTCTTTCACTCATTCTGGGCGGTTATGTGATGAAGTTCAGAATAAAGGACAATTCCGATACCTCAATCGGTTTCAGAACTGAAAAAGCCCTGAAAAATAACGAAACATGGCTTTTCGCTAACCGTACCTGCGGGAAAATATGGCTTGTATCGGGTATATCATCATTCATACTTTCAGTTGCCGCAGCAGTTTTTATAAATAATCTGTCATTGGTCATACTCGGTCTGCAAATATCAGAAATAATATTTTCGGCTCTTTATGTCGAAAATCAACTAAAAAATAAATACCATTAATTCCAAATTGTATGCCGGTTTCAGACTTCTGATTTTAAAAAAATTTGAAAAACCCCTTGACAAGCCATAAAATGTGTGATATAATAAATGTACCTCGTTTTGGGGTGCATTTTTTTGTCCTCAGTCGAGGGAGGCAAACAACCTACCTTTGCATCACAAAGGGAGTAATTAAATCAGGAGGTGCCGATATGAGAGTTAAAATCACTTTGGCTTGCACAGAATGCAAGCAGAGAAACTATGTTTCCAAAAAGAACAAGAAGAATGACCCCGACAGAATCGAAATGATGAAACACTGCAAATTCTGCCGCAAACATACTCTTCATAAGGAAACAAAATAATCGGAGGGAGCGTATCTATGGCTAAGGAAAAAGACGAGATAAAAACTTCCGAAGAGTCCGAGAAAAAAGCCAAAAAGTCCAAAAAGGACGATAATGCCACTGCCGATAAAAAGGAAAATAAAAAATCCAAAAAGGACAGCGGCAAAAAAGAACCCAATAAGGTCGCTAAATGGTTCAAGGACTTGAGAATCGAATTTAAAAAGGTAGTATGGCCGACAAAACAGACCGTCATCACAAATACTTCGGTCGTTCTTGCCGTTGTCGCAGGTTCAGCCGTGCTGGTGGGTGTCCTCGATGAAGGATTTCTCGCCCTCATGCGACTTATCTACCGCTAAAAACGGAAATCTGAGGAGGATATTATGGAAGAAGCAAAATGGTATGTTATCCACACTTATTCAGGCTATGAAAATAAAGTAGCCCAGAATATCGAAAAAGTTGTCGAAAACCGTAAGCTTCATGACCTTATCCGTGAAGTCAGAGTTCCTACCGAAACAGTGGAAGAAATCACTGACGGAAAATCAAAAAAGATTGAACGTAAAACATATCCGTGTTACGTTCTCATCAAAATGATAGTTACTGATGACTCATGGTATGTCGTGAGAAATACAAGAGGCTGTACAGGTTTCGTGGGACCCGCCTCAGAACCTACTCCTATATCCGAAGAAGAAGTAAAGAAACTTTTCGGTATAGACCTCACACCAACCGTTGAAGTGAATTTCAGCGTGGGCGACAGAGTACAGATTTCAGGTACGGCTATGGACGGCTTTATCGGAGTTGTGCAGAATATCAATCTCGAAGAAAGAACAGTTGATTTGCTTGTATCAATGTTCGGAAGAGAAACCCCCACTACCCTGCCTGTAAGTCAGGTAAGGACTGTGGACGAATAATACAGGTCAAAAAGAGATGCTAAAATCTCAGTGGGAGGAACAAAATTCAGGATTGTTCCGCCTTTACCACATTTATGGAGGTGCGAATAAATGGCACAGAAAGTAGTTGGCTACATTAAGCTTCAAATCGCAGCAGGAAAGGCTACTCCTGCACCGCCTGTCGGACCCGCACTCGGTCAGCACGGCGTTAATATCATGGCATTTACAAAGGAATTCAATGAGAGAACAAAGAACGACATCGGTATGATTATCCCTGTTGTTATCACTGTATACGCAGACCGTTCATTCTCATTCATCACAAAAACCCCCCCTGCAGCAGTTCTTATCAAAAAGGCTTGCAATATAAACAGCGGTTCAGGTACACCTAACAAGACAAAGGTTGCCAATATCACTAAGGAACAGATTCAGAAAATCGCAGAGCAGAAAATGCCCGACCTCAACGCAGGTTCTCTCGAAGCTGCCATGAGCATGATAGCAGGTACAGCCCGCTCAATGGGTGTAGTTGTTGTTGACTGATTCGGTCTGAAACAAATCCTTTCGGATTGAAATAACGGTGGGAGGAAAATTCCGCTAAACGGGTACAAATAATCCCGTTATTACCACTTATTTAGGAGGAAATATAATGAAACACGGCAAGAAGTATGTTGACAGTGCCAAAACTGTTGATTATGCAAAGCTTTATGAGTCCGCAGAGGCTCTTGACCTTGTGTGCAAAAACGCAAAGGCTAAATTTGATGAAACCGTTGAAGCTCATATCCGTCTGGGCGTTGATTCAAGACACGCTGACCAGCAGGTAAGAGGTGCTGTTATTCTCCCCAACGGTACAGGTAAGAATGTAAGAGTTCTCGTATTCTGCAAGGAAGATAAATATGAGGCAGCTAAATCCGCAGGCGCAGATTTCGTAGGCGGTATGGATATGGTTGAGAAAATCCAGAAAGAAAACTGGATGGATTTCGATGTAGTTGTTGCATCACCCGACATGATGGGTCTCGTAGGTCGTCTCGGTAAGATTCTCGGACCGAGAGGTCTTATGCCTAACCCCAAAGCAGGTACTGTAACTCCCGATGTTGCAAAGGCTGTTACAGAAGCTAAGGCCGGTAAGATTGAATACCGTCTCGACAAGACAAATATCATTCACTGTCCTATCGGAAAAGCTTCATTCGGCTCTGCAAAACTCGAAGAAAACTTCAATACTCTTATGGAAGCAATAGTTAAGGCTAAACCTGCTGCTGCAAAAGGTACTTACCTTAAATCATGCACAGTTACTTCAACTATGGGTCCCGGAGTTCCCGTTGCTACAAACAAATACGGTGTATAATTAAAAAAATGCTGCACTTCGGTGCAGCTTTTTTATTTTTCTTTGATTTTTTTGCTAAGTGCAAGTATTTCGTCACGGTATCTTTCACGGTTTCGGAGAGTTACTGCCCTGCTTACAGGCGTTGCCGCAGCCGCAAGCGCAAATCCGACTGTTCCTGCAATAATTCCGACTGCAAAATAATCAAAACTTATAATCAGCATTATCCCTGCTATGAGTATAATTATACCTGCAAGCCCTGTTGCGATTCCTGCCACTGTACCGGGAAATTCCGCACGGTGGTCAAGTTTTCTCAGCCTTTCAAGGTCACTGTCGGATTTCTGAGACTGCATATATTTTGCGGCTATTTTGTCAACCTCTGAATCTCTCGCAGGTGAATAAGTATATGTAAATTTATCCTCATTCATGATATCACCCCATTTTCCGAACTGTTTAATATAACGGTGAATGTACTGCCTTTTCCCAAGGTGGAATCGACTGTTATTTCTCCTCCTGTGACAGTAATAATTCTCTTGACAAGCGCAAGACTGAGACCGTTTCCCTTTCCTGCATGGGAAGTATCTCCCTGATAGAATTTATCAAATATATGCTGTCCTGTTTTGCTGTCTATTCCGCAGCCCGTATCTGAAACGCTGACGGAAATTTTCCCGCTGATATTTTTAACGGATATGCTGACAGTTCCGCCTTCATCGGTGAATTTTACGGCATTTGAAAAGAGATTGCTCCATACAAGGCTTAAAAGTTCAGAATCAGCATTGATAACAATATCGTCCTGAATATCAGTTTCTATCATAATATTTTTGCGTTCCCATTCATTTTCAAATGCAAGCATACATTCACAAATCTGCTCGCTGAGGTTAAAGGGCTTTGAATCGGGATAAATCTGCTGATTTTCGAGTTTGTTGAGTCTGAGGATATTTGTTATGAGAGAAGAAAGCCGTTTTGTTGATTCGCTTATCGCCTCGGCATATTCAATCCTGTCCGCCTCGGAAATTTTCGGAGAGCGCAGAAGTGTGGCATAATTCTGAATAACTGCAAGGGGTGTTTTCATTTCATGGGAAACATTTGAAACAAAATCCGTCCGCAGAGTTTCAACTCCTGAGAGTTCGTCTGCCATTTTGTTTATTCTTTCAATTATTAAGTTATACTGATTGCTCCCCAGAGGGTCAGTAAAAGGTTTTATTCTCTCGCTGAAATCTCCTGATGTAATTTTGTTCAGCCCGTCCGAAATACGCTTTACAGGACGGTCAACAGTAAATTTTTTCCGCAGTCTGCCGGCAAGCCATACAAGAAAAGCAATAAATATCGCATTTCCGAAAGTAATTACGGCACTTTTTCTGATTGTCCTTTCATCAATGTCCATACCATTAAAAAATAATATGAATGATGCTGTAAGAATAAAGGATATAAAAAATAATATCCCGAAGAATTGCAGTAATGAAAGCAGTTTACTGCGCCAGTCCCCTTTCATTTCAGCACCGCCTTATAACCAAGCCCGTGAACTGTGACGATTTCAAAATCCTCGCAGTTTTCAAATTTTTCACGCAGTTTACGCATATAAACATCAACCGAACGCAGTCCCGAACTCGATTCAATATCCCAGAATTCATTCATAAGCTGAGAACGTGTAAAGGTTTTCTTGGGATTTGAAAGCAGTTTGTAGAGGAGATTAAATTCACGCACCGTCAGCGGTATTTCCCTGCCGTCAAGAATACAGCTCTGTTCCTCCTCATTCATAGTCAGACTGCCTACTGTAAGTTTTTTTCCTGCGCTTATATTTGCCCTTCGCATTATTGCACCGATTTTGAGGACAAGTTCGTCCAAATCCACGGGTTTTACGAGATAATCGTCTATGCCGAGTCTGTAACCACGCTGTTTTGAAAGAATATCATCTTTTGCGGTCATAAACAATACAGGTATTTCCTTATCGAGACTGCGGACTGTTTCAGCAAATTCAAAGCCGTCTATTTTCGGCATCATGATATCAGATATGATTATATCAAAATTACTGCCGTACATAACATCATAGGCATCTACTGCACTCATACAGCCGACTGCGGAAAATCCGTTCAGTTCAAGATATTTGCATACAGTGGAATTTAATTGTCTGTCGTCCTCAACAACAAGTATCTTTACCATAAGCATACCTCCTTTTTCTTCTGTAATTATACCATATGGGATTTCAAAAATCAATCGCTGAGGTCATATTTTAACAAAACTCAAACATTTCAAAAACAAATCCACAACAATTTCAGAATATAATACAGACAATGAAACAAAAACATTACGGAGGTAATAATTATGGAAAGAATATATCTTGTAACAGGCGCAGCAGGTTTTCTTGGCGGAACAGTTTGCAGACAGCTTATTGAACGTGGTGACAGGGTGAGGGCTTTCGTCCTCCCGAATGACCCTGCAATTAAATTTATCCCGAAAGAAGCCGAAATTGTTGAGGGAAACCTCTGCGATACACAATCGCTTGAAAAATTTTTCACAGTCCCTCAGAATACTGTAACAACTGTTCTCCATATCGCAAGCATTGTAACTGTTGACCCTGATTTCAGTCAGAAAGTAATGGACGTAAATCTTGGCGGTACTGAAAATATAATTGACAAATGCCTTGAACACAAAGAATGTGAAAAACTTGTCTATTGCAGCAGTACAGGTGCTATTCCTGAACGCAGAAAGGGTACGGCTATCCGTGAGGTAAATTATTTTGACGACAGCAAGGTTATGGGCTGTTACAGTCAGTCAAAGGCAGCCGCTACTCAGGCAGTTCTTGACGCTGTCAAAAAGAGAGGGCTTAATGCCTGCATAGTTCACCCCAGCGGTATTCTCGGTCCTGAGGATTATGCAACAGGCGAAACAACAAGCACTCTCATAAAAATAATAAAAGGCGATATGCCTGTGGGGATTAACGGTTCATTCAATCTGTGTGATGTCCGTGACCTTGCAAGAGGTACTGTTCTCGCAGCCGACAAGGGCAGAAAAGGCGAATGTTATATACTTGCAAATGATGAAGTATCTTTCAGGGATTTTTCAAAGCTTGTCTGCGAAGAAAGCGGCTGCAAACCAGTCAAAACATTTTTACCGCTTAAAATTGCGGATATTCTCGGAAAAGTCATTGAAAAAAAGGCAAAGCGTCAGGGTAAAAAACCCCTCATGACCAGCTTTTCAGTTTATAACCTTGCAAGAAACAATACATTCGATTCAAGCAAGGCAAGGCGTGAACTCGGCTATACAACACGCTCCTACCGTGAAACAATACACGATGAAATTGCATGGCTTAAAGCTGAGGGAAAAATTTAAGGGGGAATCAATATGTCAGATGTCTGTGTTATAACAGGAGGCGGCAGCGGTATGGGTCTTGCGGCTGCAAAATGTATGCCGAAAGAAAAAATTATCCTAATCGCAGGACGAACCGAAACAAAATTAATAAAAGCCACAGAAGAATTATCTGTTCTCGGATACAAGGCGTATTATAAAATCTGTGATACTTCCGACAGAAAAAGCGTCCGTTCACTTGCAAGATATGCCGCATCAATCGGAAATGTGAAAAACGTAATAAATGCCGCAGGGCTTTCTCCCTCAATGGCAAAGCCCGAACAGCTTATCCGTGTAAATGCTCTGGGGACAGTGTATGTAAATCAGGAGTTTTCAGCAGTCATGGGAAAAGGAAGCGTAATTGTTGATATTTCTTCAAATTCAGCCTATGCACTCCCTAAAATAATTATTCCGAAACGCATATATAAACTTGCGGATAAAAACGAAAAGAATTTTCTGAATGGATTGTTGAAACTCAGCAGTCTGCCAAAGGGAGAATATAAAAAATCAGGTCTTGCATATGCTCTCTCAAAAAATTTTACAGTATGGTATGCACAGAAATCTGCATTTGTTTTCGGAAAAAAGGGAATAAGAGTGGTTTCACTCAGTCCGGGGCTTATTTCAACGGATATGGGAAATCTTGAAGCTGATGAGGGGGCAAAGATGCTTTCAGACAGTGCCGAAAAACGAATGGGAACGGCTCAGGAACTCGGTTTTGCCATAGCATCGGTTGCAGATGAACGCAACGGTTATCTTGCGGGAGTGGATATTCTCTGTGACGGCGGAAGCACCAACGGCAGGCATTTTTCAGGAATTATGGCATAAAATAAAAGACTGCACATATGCAGTCTTTTTTATGTTATTATTTTCCGTTGAGTTTGTCTATTATGACAGGGAGTTCCTTATCTACTACTGAATTATCGAGCTGACAAGTACCTGCATTTGCATGACCGCCTCCGCCGTATGAAAGACAGAGCGCACCTATATTGAAATCAGAATTTCTGTTTATTATAGATTTTCCTATCATTACAGCGGTATTCTGTTTTTTGAATCCCCATGCAACGTGTACGGAAATTTCAGTCTGCGGATACATTGCATACACCATAAAGCGGTTTCCTGCGTATATTGTTTCTTCGTTTCTGAGGTCTATTACAGCGACTTTTCCTTCAATTCTGGTTATTTTTTCGAGTTGCTGTTTAAATAATTCCTGCTGTTTGAAATAAAGGTCCACTCTTTCCCTTACATCAGGGAGCTGAAGAACTTCATCAATTGAATGGTCAACGCAGTAATCTATAAGTTTCATCATGAGTGCATAGTTTGATATGCGGAAATCGTGGAATCTTCCAAGACCTGTGCGTGCGTCCATGAGGAAATTCATGAGAACCCAGCCCTGCGGATTCAATATTTCATCTCTGGTAAAGTCTGCGCTGTCGCCCTTATCGACTGCGAGCATTATTTCCTCGGAAACGTTTTTGAATTTTTCCGCACCGCCGTAATATTCATAGACTACTCTTGCGGCTGATTTAGCTTTTCCGTCGATTATGTATTTGTCCTTGAAATCCTCGTGATTATTGCGGATTAGTTCGCTTTCGTGGTGGTCAAAAGCCAGACCGACTCTTTTATCGAATGGGAGATTGGTAGTTATGTCATTTTCCGAGAGTTCAACTTTTCCGTCCTGAACATCTTTTGGGTGTACGAATTTTATGTCCTCGATGATATTTAGTTCTTTGAGGAGCATCGCACACACAAGCCCGTCAAAGTCACTTCTTGTAACAAGTCTTTTCATTATCTGCCTCCGTTATCCCAGCGGCACAAGCCGCATATATTATCTGTATTATTGTACCATACTTTTTTTGAAATGTCAATAAAAAATTCACAATTTTTACAAATTTTCAGATTGTATATAAATAAAATATATGAAAACAGAATAATAATATAATCTGAACAGACAAAATTTTACTTGTTGTATTGCAATCCGACAGGAAATGTTATATAATATAAATGATGTTTGTTTTCAATAACATTTTATTGACAGCAGTAATTAAAATATATTGAATAACAGCAATGTTGCGTGTCATAAAACTATTTTAATAAGCAAACCAAATAAATTAAAAGAGGATATTATATGTCAACACTGAAAGATGCAAAAATAGGCGAAACTGTCAAAGTTGTCCGCCTGCACGGAGAAGGTGCTTTACGACAGCATTTTCTCGATATGGGTATAATCCCGGGAACAGATATAACTATTGTGAAATATGCCCCCATGGGCGACCCTGTTGAACTGCGCCTGCACGGCTATGAACTCACCCTGCGCCTTGAAGATGCCGCAAAAATAGACGTTCTCCCGTCCGAAAATTCTTCCGGTAAAAACGAAAACAAAAAACACCGCTCCAAAACCGAACACCCCCGCATAGGTGAACAGAATGACGAAATTTCAACCGACCGGAAACTCACTTTCGCCCTTGTCGGAAATCAAAACAGCGGAAAAACTACCCTTTTCAACCGCCTTACAGGTTCAAACCAGCACGTCGGAAATTTCCCCGGTGTTACCGTTGACAGAAAAGACGGTGCTATAAAAGGCTATCCCAATACACTTATAACAGACCTGCCGGGTATATATTCAATGTCCCCTTACAGCAGTGAGGAAATTGTTTCACGAAATTTCGTACTCGATGAAAAACCCGATGCAATAATAAATATCATTGATGTAACGAATATTGAAAGAAATCTCTACCTTACAATGCAGCTTCTTGAACTTGATATACCCGTAGTCGTTGCACTGAATATGATGGACGAACTTACCGCAAACGGCGGAAATGTCGATATAAATAAAATGGAAGAACTCCTCGGAACTCCCGTAGTCCCCATATCAGCCGCAAAAAATGAAGGCATAGAAGAACTTGTCGGTCATGCCATTAATATAGCCGCCAATAACGAAAAACCACGCAGACAGGATTTCTGCGAAAAAGATAAAAACGGCGGTGCAGTCCACAGATGTCTCCATGCAATCGCTCATCTCATTGAAGACCATTCCGAAAAAACAGGCATACCTATAAGATTTGCCGCATCAAAAATTATAGAGGGCGACAGCCTTATTATTGAAAAACTCGGTCTTGATAAAAATGAACTCGAAACTATGGAACATATCGTCACTCAGCTTGAAACTGAACGCAGTCTCGACAGAAGTGCATCAATCGCAGATATGCGCTTTTCATACATAATGAAACTTTGCAGCGAAACTGTCAAAAAACCGCAGGAAAGCCGTGAACATATCCGCAGTAAAAAAATAGATTCAGTCCTTACGGGAAAATATACTGCCATTCCTACATTCATACTCATAATGGGCGCAGTATTCTATCTTACATTCAACGTAATAGGCGCATGGTTTCAGGGACTTATTGAAAAGGGAGTTGACCTGCTGACAAATAAAACTGATGCCTTGCTGACGAACCTCAATGTAAACGATACGCTTCACGGACTTATCATAGACGGAATATTTGCAGGTGTGGGAAGTGTTTTAAGTTTTCTGCCGATAATAGTGACGCTTTTCTTTTTCCTCTCGATGCTTGAGGACAGCGGATATATAGCCCGTGTAGCGTTTTTCATGGACAAGCTTCTGCGAAAAATAGGTCTTTCGGGAAGAAGTATAGTTCCCATGCTTGTAGGATTCGGCTGTACAGTCCCCGCAGTAATGGCTACACGAACGCTCCCCAGCGAACGTGACAGAAAAATGACTATTCTCCTCACGCCATTTATGAGCTGTACGGCAAAACTTCCGATATATGCATTTTTTGTTGATGCATTTTTCCCGAAATATAAAGCTTTAATCATGATAGGCGTTTATGTCCTCGGAATACTTGTGAGCATACTTGCGGCACTTCTCTATAAAAAAAGTATTTTCAAAGGTGAACCCGTACCCTTTGTAATGGAACTGCCCAATTACAGAATGCCGGGGGCAAGGAATGTATTGCAGTTACTCTGGGAGAAAGCAAAGGACTTTTTGCAGAGAGCATTTTCAGTAATCCTTATTGCAACAATAGTTGTATGGTTCCTGACAAGCTTTGATATGCATATGAATCTCACAGAAAACAAGGAAGAAAGTATACTCGCTGCCGTTGCAGGAGTTATAGCACCGATATTCAAGCCGATAGGTCTTGGCGACTGGAAAATATGCGTTGCTCTTGTAAGCGGATTTATGGCAAAAGAAGGCGTTGTATCAATGCTCGAAGTTCTCTATAAGGGCGGTGTGGGAACTGCCATGACAGCAGTATCTGCGGCATCGCTTATTGTTTTCTCGCTTCTCTATACTCCCTGTGTAGCGGCTGTTGCGGCTATAAAGCGTGAAATGGGAAGAAAATGGGCTGTAACAGTAGTTGTATGGCAATGCCTTGTGGCGTGGGTATTTGCACTCATAGTGAATCTCATTGGAACTGCGATAGGAGGATAATATGAACAGCGCAGATATTGTTATTATATTTATATTATGCGCCGCTGTAATCGGCGGAATACTTCTCCGCAGGAATTTCAAGAAAAAAGGCGGAGGCTGCTGCGGTGACTGCGGCTGCGGCTGCGGTGTTGACTGCAAGAATAAAAACAAAAAAGATTCAGAATAAACAAAAGCCCGAAAGAATTTCTTTCGGGCTTTATTTTACCATATAAACGGGAAAAGTCTGTATTTTACTTTTTTCTTATATTCTTTATATCCGTCAAGTTCATTTTCAAGGACTTTTTCTTCATTGTCTATTCTCAGGATTAAAGCAAACGGATATACAAGAAAAATCAGAAAAGCATACAGCGAACCTAAAACAAGCGGTATTGATAAAAATAAAAATATCGTTGCAGAATACATGGGGTGACGGACTATTCCATATAATCCTGTATCTATTACCTTCTGATTTTCCTGAACCTCAACAGTTCTTGAAAGATATGTATTTTCACGCAATACTTCCGCATACATCAGATAGGATAAAATAAATATCACTGAACCGAGAATTATTACCCATTTCGGGAAAGCATACCATTTAAACCTGTAATTCAGCCCTGCAATTATAAAGCCTGAAATAAACATTATACCGCTTATTATAAGTACCGTTTTCTGCTGTGACTGAGTTTCCTTTGCGTTGATTCTTTTTTCCAAAAGCTGAGGATTTTTAAAAATTAAAACTAATCCCATTATCAGCATAGGAATGAATAACAATCCCATAAAAAGCCAGCCGTTTAAAAATTTCAGTGAACCTGCGGGTATGAATATCAATGCAGATAAAATTATAAATCCCGCAAAATATTTTACAACCGCCCTTAAAATAAGATTTTTCATTTTGAAATGGGGAAACCTCCCTTTTAATAATGAACTATTCTTGCACCGAGTTCATTAAATATTTCAAGGAAATGACTTTGTGTCATAACACGGCTTGAACCTGTATCGGGGTCACGGTATATTATCAGGTCATCATCATAACCACATATTACGACAGCGTGTTCACCCGCAGGCCAGCTTATATATTCTCCTGTGATATAGTCATACCAGTGGTCACTGTAATAAATACTTCCGTATGGATTTGTAGTATACCATGCAACAATTGGTTTTCCGTTATCGAGGAGTTCAATAATTTCCTGCATAGTTGCGCCTGTTTTTGTCTTTACACCGCTTAAAAATTTTTCTGCGGTTTCGGCTATGGGGATATTGAATACACCGTATGAATAGGCTGAATGGGGGTCGCCTACAAATTCTCTTTCAGGGTTAGCACCGTACCATGCACCGCCCGAAGAATACGGCAAAGGACCTTTCGGAAGAGCTGTTACAATTTCCTCCATGGTTACATTGACTTTATAGTATTGAAGAAGAATATAAAGTGCTGCACTTTCGCAGCCTGTGGGATAGGTCGGGTGCTGATTATATTCCATAACACTCAGCATAACAGAACCTCCGTCCGTATAGTTGGGATTTTCATAGAGCTGTATGTAATCGGTATATACATAGCCTGCAACACCTTCATAATAGACATAAGCCCATGTTGCGGAATATCTCGAAGCCTTGAATTTTGCGCCTGCGGGGATAGTACCTACTATATCATAGCCTGTGCCTGCTCCCTTTCTGATATTCAGTGTTTCATAGACATCTTTTGTTGTATATGTCATCATAACATCGGGGTCGTTATCGGAATCAGAGCCTTCTGTATATTTTTTGATATATCTCAGTGTGACATATCCTGAAATATCGTTATATTTAATATATGCCCAGTTTTCGTTATATTTTAAAACTTCAAAGACTGAACCTGAGGGCAGTTGTCCGACAGCTTTTGCGGAGATATCGGGGTTTTCCCTTATATTCAGTGAATAGTCAACGTTTTTGGTTGTATACTGACCTGCCTCATCGGTAAACCAGCCGTCATCATCGGGATTTTCGGGAGGAATATCGGGATTATCAGGCGGAATATCGGGATTGTCGGGGTTATCGGGCGGAATATCGGGATTGTCAGTATTTTCAGAAATTTTACTGCGTAATTCTATCATATCAAAAACATCAATATATGTATCCTTATTCAAATCGGCAAGTATGAACTGTCTGTCTGTAAGTTC
>DGRR01000079.1 GCA_002389995.1 Ruminococcus sp. UBA4383
ACCGCCGATTACCGTGAAATGATGGAATGTCCCAATGATATCATAGGCGGTATAAACTATGTTAAAAATATGCTCGGTATCCCAAAGGCTATTCTCGCCATTGAAGCAAATAAGCCCGAAGCTATTAAAAATTTTACCAAAATGGCTGAAAATGATGATACTATTGATATCTTCACCCTCCCGTCAAGCTATCCGCAGGGTGCGGAAAAAGTTATAATTTATAACTCAACAGGCAGAATCGTTATGGAGGGTCAGCTTCCCTCCGATGCAGGAGTTATTGTTATAAATGTTTCAACTGTTTCATTCCTTTACAGATATGTCACTACGGGTATGCCGCTCGTTACAAGACGACTGACTGTTGACGGAAATGCTGTCGGTGAACCGAAAAATATCCGCACCGTTATCGGTACTCCATTTATAAGCCTGCTCGAATACTGCAAGACGGATATGGAAAATTTAAAGAAAATTATCGCAGGCGGTCCTATGATGGGCATGAGTATTCCCGACCCGAATATGCCTGTTGTAAAAACTTCAAATGCCCTGCTTGCCGTCAAAAGCTATGATGACAAGAAAACTACCGCCTGCATAAGATGCGGAAGATGCGTGAATGTCTGTCCGCTGGGTCTTATGCCTGCGGAAATCGAAAGGGCTTATAAAATCAAAAATATTGAGGAATTGAAAGAGCTTAAAGTTACTCTCTGCATGAACTGCGGAAGCTGTTCCTACATATGCCCCGCAAACAGAAGGCTCGCAGAGACAAACCAGCTTGCAAAGGCTCTTATTCCGAGAAAGTGAGGCAGATATGAACAAACTTGTTGTTTCACCGTCACCGCATAACGAAAATTATGTCAAAACTTCCGTTATTATGCTAAATGTCATAATAGCCCTCGTTCCTGCGTTTGTGATGAGTGTATATTATTTCGGCTGGCGTTCAATCATGCTGAGTGCAGTCTGTATCGTAAGCTGTGTGGCATTTGAATTTGCTTGCAGAAAATTAATGAAGCGTGACCAGACAATCGGAGACTTGTCCGCAGTTGTAACAGGTCTTATCCTTGCGATGAATCTCCCTGTAACTCTTCCGCCGTGGATAGCGATTATAGGTTCATTCGTGGCAATAGTGATAGTAAAACAGCTTTTCGGCGGTATCGGTCAGAATTTCGCAAACCCCGCAATAACCGCAAGAATCGTCTTAATGGTGAGTTTTCCGTCTGCCATGACGGAATGGGTATATCCTTTCTGGTACAGAAATCCCACTGATGCAGTTTCGGGAGCTACTCCCCTTGTTGTGAACAGTACGGAACAGTTTTCATACCTCGACTTATTCCTCGGAAAAAGCGGAGGCTGTCTCGGTGAAACCTGTGCGGCTGCACTCCTCGCAGGCGGCATATATTTAATAATCAGAAAAATAATCAATCCTGCCGCACCTGTGGCATTTATAGGAACTCTCGGCTTGCTTTCGGCTGTTGCAGGAGATGACCCGCTGTATCAGATACTTTCGGGCGGTGTATTCCTCGGAGCGTTTTTCATGGCTACGGACTATGCAACAACTCCAATCTCCACAAAGGGAAAGGTTGTTTTCGGCATAGGCTGCGGAATCATAACTTTTGTAATACGTCATTTCGGTTCATATCCCGAAGGTGTTTCATTCTCAATACTTCTCATGAATATTCTCACACCTTATATTGAACAGCTTACAAGAAATAAAGTTTTCGGCGCAAAGGAGGCTGTGAAGAATGAAAAATAATGAAAACAATATAAAGCCTACCCTTGTACTTACAATCATATGTGTAATTGCTTCTGTTCTCCTCGTGTTCGCTTACGAACTCACAAAAGACAAAATAGCCACGCAGAAAGAACTGCGTTTCAGTTCAAGCGTGGAATCTCTTTTCGGAAAAACCAACAGCAGATTAATTAATGATAATTTCGGAAATGACGACATTGAGGCTATCGCTGTGACTTCTGACGGCAAAACTGCTGTTCAGGTCTGTACGGACGGCTATTCAAAGGACGGTATAAATATCCTTGTCGGCATTGACGAAAACGGCAAAATCTCAGGAATTGAATTTGTCTCCCTCGGTGAAACTCCCGGTCTCGGCTCAAAAGTAAGGGATATCCCCGATTTCAGAAAACAATTCTACGGCGCAAGTGATACTCCTGTAAACCTCGATGCCGTAAGCGGTGCAACTTTCTCTTCAAAGGGTATGCAGAAAGCCGTAAATGAAGCCCTTGAAGTATATAACTCAAATAAGGAGGCGATTCTCAATGGCTGAAAATAAATCTCTCGGTCAGGAAATATCAAAGGGCATAATAAAAGAAAATCCTACGCTTGTTATGCTCCTCGGTATGTGTCCTACTCTTGCGGTAACTACTCAGGCTATGAACGGTATCGGTATGGGTCTTGCGACAACTTTCGTTCTTCTCGGCTCAAATATAGTTGTTTCGGCTCTGAGAAAAGTTATTCCCGATAAGGTACGAATCCCTGCATTTATAGTAATTATCGCAAGTTTCGTAACACTCATAGGATTTCTTTTGGAAGGCTTTGTGCCGTCACTTTACGACAGTCTCGGAATATATCTGACGCTTATAACTGTAAACTGCATTATATTCGGAAGAGCTGAAATGTTCGCAAGCAAAAACAATGTTGTCGCTTCTGCCTGTGATGCAATAGGTATGGGAATCGGATTTACTCTTGCGCTTTTCTTAATGGGTTCAGTCCGTGAGATAATCGGTGCAGGTCAGTGGCTCGGAATGAATATCCCCGTTGCACATGACAATCCCATGCTTATATTCATCATGCCTGCGGGCGGATTCTTCACCCTCGGAATGATTATTGCAATTGTAAATAAATTAAAGAACAGGAAACCGCCTGCTGAAATATCCTGCGGTTCATGTGACAACTGCGCTCTTGCAGGAAAATGTGAAAAGGAGGGCGAAAAAGTATGAAAACTATGATGGTCATTCTCCTCTCGGCTATGCTTACAGATAATTTTGTACTGTCAAAATTTATGGGAATCTGTCCTTTCCTCGGCGTATCGAAAAAACTTGACAGCGCAACGGGAATGGGTCTTGC
>DGRR01000215.1 GCA_002389995.1 Ruminococcus sp. UBA4383
CAAACGCAATTACCGAACAGGAGAAAATGACTCCCGAAATCGAAAACGCTATCGCTGCCGCTGTTACTCTCGTTGAAGTCGAGGATATTTACCGCCCCTTTAAACCCAAAAGAAAAACAAGGGCAAGCATCGCAAGAGAAAACGGTCTTGAACCACTTGCCGCTGCAATCATGGAGCAGGATAATAATACAATTCCCGAAGAAATTGCAGAAAATTTCATCAATGAAGAAAAGAAAATCCCCGATGTAAAAACCGCTTTGCAGGGTGCTATGGATATCATCGCTGAGGATATCTCAGATGATGCCGATATAAGAAAAAAACTCCGTGCAGTTACAGGCGAAAAGGGCGAAATTGTTTCAAAAGCTTCAGACCCCGATGCCGAAAGCGTTTATCAGACATATTACGATTATTCAGAACCAGTTTCAAAAGTTGCAAATCACCGTGTACTCGCTATGGACAGAGGCGAAAAGGAAGGATTCCTTAAAATAGCCGTTTCCCTCGATGAATCCATTGCAACTGATATCATCTACGGGAAATATATAAAGGCTAACAATGCCTGCGGAGAACTCGTCCGCACTGCCGCAGAGGACAGCTACAAGAGACTTGTTTTCCCCTCAATCGAAAGGGAGATACGTTCCGAAATGTCCGCAAAAGCCGCAGAGGATTCAATAAAAGTATTCGCATCAAATCTCCGTCAGCTTTTACTGCAAGCACCTATAAAGAACAGCGTTGTACTCGGTCTTGACCCAGGATATGCTCACGGCTGCAAAACTGCCGTAATTGACGCAACGGGAAAAGTTCTCGACCACGATATAATCTATATCACTCAGTCAAAAGGTGCTTATGAAGCCGCTAAAAATAAAATGAAAAACTTCATCGAAAAATATAATGTCGATGTTATTTCTATCGGAAACGGTACGGCATCAAGAGAAACTGAAACTTTTGCCGCTGAACTCATCAAGGAAGTTTCCCGTAAAGTCGGCTATGTTGTCGTAAGTGAAGCAGGTGCATCAGTATATTCTGCATCAAAACTTGCCGCAGAGGAATTTCCCGAATATGATGTTTCCATAAGAGGTGCTATTTCAATTGCAAGAAGATTGCAGGACCCCCTTGCTGAACTCGTAAAAATTGAACCAAAGGCTATTGGTGTAGGTCAGTATCAGCATGATATGCCGCAGGCAAGAATGAATGATGCACTTTCAGGAGTTGTTGAGGACTGTGTAAACTCCGTAGGCGTTGACCTGAATACCGCATCTTATTCACTTTTGTCATATATTTCGGGAATAAATTCCACTGTTGCAAAGAATATCGTTGCTTACCGTGAGGAAAACGGAAGGTTCACCAACAGGAAACAGCTTATGAAAGTCCCCAAACTCGGAAAAAAAGCTTTTGAACAGTGTGCAGGATTTTTAAGAGTCCGTGACGGAGATAACCCCCTTGACAATACTGCCGTTCACCCCGAAAGCTATGCGGCTGCATCTTCTCTCCTGAATGAATGTGGATTTACTCTTGCGGATATTTCATCAGGCGGTGCATCTGATATATCAGAAAAAGCCGAAAAAATAGGCATACAGAAAATAAGCGATACTGTCGGAATAGGTGTACCCACTTTAACAGATATCATCAGCGAACTTAAAAAGCCCGGACGTGACCTCCGTGATGAACTCCCTCCGCCCCTTATGAGAAGCGGTGATGTCATGGAAATACAGGATTTACAGCCAGGTATGGAACTTGTCGGCACTGTGAGAAATATTATAGATTTCGGTGCATTTGTCGATATCGGTGTACATGAGGACGGTCTTGTCCATATCTCCCAGATAACCGATAAGTTTATCAGTCACCCCCTTGATGCTGTCAAAGTCGGACAGGTAGTCAAGGTGAAAGTCCTTGACGTTGATGTGAAACGTGGCAGAATATCCCTTACAATGCGCCTTGATGACAATGCCGAGAAAAAATCAAATCCAAGAAAGAAAAAGGATAAAAGAGAAAAGAAAGGTTTCGACCCCAACAGAATCCATAACAGCAGTTTCCGCATTAAACAGAAGTGATATATTATATATATATTATACGCTGTGAGGACGATTCCCTCTATACGGGCATAACTACGGATATTCCCAGACGTATGAAACAGCATGAAAATAAAAATGGTGCGAAATATACACGCTCCCACGGCTTTAAGAATATCGAGGCTGTATGGACGGCTGAAAACAGAAGCCTTGCCTCCTCTCTCGAATACAAAATTAAAAAACTTACAAGAAAACAGAAAATATCCCTTATATCAGACAACAGTCTTTTCAGCGAATTTATAAAAACCAAAAAAATTTATCGGAGAATGAATATATCTTCATTTTCATGCATATAATTATAAAAGAAAGTTCCGATACTCTCTGACATATGTTTTATTTATGGTGCAGTCGAAAAAACTGCACCGCTTTTTTATGGAATTTTTGTCCGCCAGTGGTGTACAAGCGTATTTACCAAAAATACATTTTTTAAAAAGTTAAGATTTGGACTTTATATCAATTGATTTTTCCCGAAAATTGGAATATAATAGATATTGTCATAATAATAACAATAAAAGGAATGATATAATGAGCAGTAAAGTAGTTAAATTCGGCGGAAGCAGTCTCGCTGACGCTAAACAGTTTGAAAAGGTTGCCGCTATCATAAAAAGCGATGAAAAAAGAAGATTCGTTGTTCCCTCCGCCCCCGGCAAAAGATTCTCCGATGATATCAAAGTCACCGATATGCTTTACAAGTGCTGTGAAAAAGCAGGAAGCGGTATAGACTTCACTGAGGATTTCCGGCTTATCAAGGACAGATATAATGATATAATTTCTCAGCTCGGTATTGATATGAGCCTTGATGATGAGTTTGAAAAAATAGTAAATGAACTCAAAGCCCGTCCTGCCAAGGATTATGCCGCAAGCCGTGGCGAATATCTCAATGGTAAAGTTCTCGCAAAATATCTCGGTTTCAATTTCATTGACGCTGCCGAAGTGATTATTTTCGATACAAAAGGTTCACTCCTCCTCGATGATACCGTAAAGGCTGTAAGGGCAAGAGTCAAAGGTCTTGACAATGCCGTTATCCCCGGATTCTACGGAAGAACTACCGAGGGAATCGTAAAGACTTTTTCAAGAGGCGGTTCAGATGTTACGGGTTCTATCGTTGCAAATGCCGTGAGAGCCGAAATATACGAAAACTGGACTGACGTTTCAGGTTTCCTCGTGGCTGACCCCCGTATAGTACAGAATCCCGATGTAATCAGCGTTATAACTTACAGGGAACTCCGTGAGCTTGCATATATGGGTGCGTCCGTACTCCATGAAGATGCTATTTTCCCTGTACGCTCCGCAGACATACCGATTAATATAAGAAATACAAACCGTCCCGAAGATGACGGCACTATGATTGTTTCAAATGACTACGATTTCAGCCGTGAAAGCATGAAGCATACTATTACAGGTATCGCTGGCAGAAAGGGTTTCAGTACAATAAATATCGAAAAAGCTATGATGAACAGCGAAAAAGGTTTCGGCATGAAGGTACTCAAAGTATTGTTTGAAAACGGTGTATCATTTGAGCATATGCCTTCGGGTATAGATACAATGAGTATAACTGTTGACAGTTCCGAACTTGCTCCCGTCCGTGAAAAGGTTATCGCAGGCATACGCAAAGAGGTTAATCCCGACCATATCGAAATTGAGGACAATATCGCTCTCCTTGCGGTTGTGGGACGCAGAATGAAAAATACAAGAGGTACTGTTGCAAGAATTTTTGCATCTATGGCTCATGCGAGAATCAATGTCAAGATGATTGACCAAGGTTCAAGTGAATTGAATGTAATCATAGGTGTAAGCGAAAATGACCTCCCCGAAGCTATCCGCAGAATATATGATATGTTTATAAATTCCGAAAAGTAAAATAAAAGCAGTCCTTTATGGACTGCTTAATTTTTTTTGCTGTTCTGCAAATTCAAGGAGTTCAAGGTTTCCCCTGTTCATAGTGCCGAAATTATCGCATAAGCAGATAACTTCACGGCATTCCGCAATTATATTTTTTGCAAGCTGTATTTTTTCGGTGCTTATGGGTTCATAGGCTTTTTCGCTTATCATTACAGATGCAAGGGCTGAAACAACAGGGTATTCAATATCATTTTCATGAATAATTCCTGCTGCGAAAGGTATGCCCTGTCTTTGAAGTTTACGGTAAATTTCCGCACCGCCTCCGCATATCACGAATATTTCGGGTTTCCCTGATATTTTTTCGAGTTCCGAAAAGCCGTATATATCGTTATAGCTTCCGCATTTTATATCATAGAGATAATTTATATAGTCCCCTGAAAATATCTCATCAGGAGTACCTGTGCGGTCGATTTTATTATTTTTCACACATATAATTTTATCTGATATTTTCTGAGCGAGGTCGAGTTCATGCAGGGACATTATAACGGTTGTATTTTTCTCACGGACAAGTTTTTTCAGTATGCTTAAAAGTTCAAGCTTATGCTTTATATCGAGGTATGAAGTAGGTTCATCGAGAATCATTATATCCGTATCCTGACATATAGCCCTTGCAAGCATGATTTTCTGTCTCTGACCGTCACTTGTCTTAGTGATTTCGACATCTGCAATATCTTCACCGCCCACAAGTTTAAGGGCATAACGGGCTTTTCTTTTATCCTCGGCGGATAATATGCCGAAAGTTCCCGTATAGGGGTATCTTCCGCTTTCGACAAGTTCAAGGCAGGTCATAAGTTCGGGTTCAGTCTTTCCCGTAAGCATAAGTGAAACTTTTTTAGCGAGTTCATTTCTACCGTAATCGGATATATTTTTATTCTGTATATATATATTCCCTGAAATTTTTTCGAGCTGTGAGGATATAGTTTTCAGCAAAGTTGATTTTCCTGAGCCGTTTGAACCTATAAGGGTAATTATTTCGCCCCTGTTCACGTTTATATTGACATTTCCGACTATTATTCTTTTCCCGTATCCTGCACTGAGAGATTTTGTTTCGAGCATATTAACCTCTCTTTCGCTTAATCATGATGAATATGACGACAGGTGCGCCGAAAATGGCTGTTACAGTGCTGATACTCAGTTCTGTGGGTGCAAATACTGTCCTTGCAGTCAAATCGCAGAAAAGACACATCGCACCGCCTCCGATAAATACCGCAGGGATAATTATTATAGGCTTTGCTGTCCTGAATACTCCCTTTATTATGTGCGGTACGGCTACTCCTAAAAATGATACAGGTCCTGCAAATGCTGTCACGCAGGCGGAAAGTATACTCGATAATAATATCATTTCAAAACGGAAAAGCTTTATGTTTACGCCCATACTTTCCGCATAGCCTTCACCGAGCTGAAAGGCTGAAAGAGGTTTCGAGAGCATGAATGTAAAAAACACGCACGGAATTACTACTGCTGACATGAAATATACTTCTTCCATGTCAGTACCCGAAAATGTTCCCACTGACCAGTTATGAAGATTCACTATGTTTGAATCGTCCGCAAAAGTTACGGCAAGTTCTGTTACTGCATTGCATATATATCCTGTCATAACTCCTGCGATTATCAGCATGGATATATTTTTTATTTTTCCCGAAAGCAGAAGTATAAATCCCATTGACATCATTGAACCTGTAACCGAGGCTGTGACTGTTATGAAAGAGTTTGAAGCTATGCCGTGGGTGAGCGTGAATATCATGGTAAGTGCTACTATGAGTTTTGCACCTGATGATATGCCTAAAACAAAAGGTCCTGCTATGGGGTTTGAGAAGAAATTCTGCAATAAAAATCCCGATATTGCCAGTGCGCCCCCAAGTATTGCAGCCGCTAAGGTTCGTGGAAGTCTTATATTCATTATTATATTTCTTGCAGTTAAATCTTCCGCATTATCGGTTTTAGTGAATAAATATTCTATACCGCTGTCGGTACTGCCGTTTGTGAGGTTGAGGAATATCAGAAGCAAATACAATATTATAAGTGCGGAGAAACAAATTATATATCTTTTATTTTTAGTCATTTTCAATACGATGGAAAAATTCCGTATCGTCCTCCGCAGTATCGGTTATTATTTTATTCATTTCGATTATAATATCTGCGGCTGCGCCTGTCTGCTGGAACATATCCTTTTCACTGCACCACGCATTATTATTTTTTACAGCCTTGAAATCCGAAAGCACACTGCACTTTTCAACAAGCTGTTGAATATTTTGAATCTCTCCGTCAATGGTACTGTTATATATGATAATATCCGCATCTTTGGCTTTTTCGTAGAAAGATTCTATCTGCATATTCATGGTAGAAAGTGCATTTTCATCAACATTGAGGTCATCAGCCGTGAAGATATATTCACCGCCTGCGAGTTCAATCATTTTTGAAACGTAGTCATTTGGTTTTCTTACGCTTGCGTAGCCGTTGGAGGTTATGTAGAAAAATGCGACTGATTTTTTTTCATCGGGGTTTATATCGTCAATTTTTAAATTTTCAACCTGAGCGGCTTTTTCGCTGAATAATTTTTCAGCCTCCTGTTCATGACCTGTAAGCAGTCCGTAAAGCTTAATCCATTCCATTCTTCCGAGGGGGTGAGGTTCATAGCTTGAATACTCGACAATTACGGGGATACCGAGATTTTCAAGCTGTTCCTTGATTTCGGGTGTATGGTATATCATAGTATTCTCTATTGCAAGACCGCAGTTTTCGGATAATAACAATTCAAAGTCGGGAGTTCTGTATTTTCCTGCATAGGTTATATCGCCGTTATTCAATGCATCATTTACATAGTCCATAGACCAGTCTTTTGTTGAAGTGAATTTAACGAGGTCAAGTGAATTTATTCCGCTGAACAAATCCATTACAGATGATGATGCAAGATAGATGTTTTCAACGGGAGTACGGATAGTCTTTATATTTTTGTATTCATCGGGAATATCAGAATCTTTCGGGGCAAGTATAAATTCATCACCGTTATTTATTTTCACATGGGATATATCACCGTTTTTTTCGACAGTGAACTGCTGTGCATATTCAAGGTTTAATTTTTCTGAATTATCAACGCTTATACTGTTATTTTTTTCACCGCATGAAGATAAAACTATCAGCGGAATCAGTAAGAGATATTTTTTCATTCTGCCTGAGCGTTTTCCGAACTGAATATTATTTTATATTCAATCTCATGTGGGGTACTCATGGCGGTAGTATCTGCGAGGACTGTGAATGCGCTGTCGAATACTTCAACAGGTATCTCAAAGACTGAATTTTCTTCAGTTGATACGGGGAGATATTTTTCATCATTTACAATCATGTAGTCATATTTATTACTGCTCCATACAATTTCAGCAGTTGCCTTTCCGTCAGTGATTGTTACTTTTGCTGGGGAGGAAATACTTGCCTTACCTGAACCGCCTGAAAGACTTGCCTCCATATTGTATACTCCGTCAGCAAGTCCGAGGGTTTCGACAGTATTTCCTCTCGCTTCCTTGAAAGCAATATCCGAAAGAGAATCCGCACGGAATACAAGCTGTCTGTCGTACCATATTTCTTTTTTCTTGCTGTATGCGGCACAGTCAATAATTTCATCAAGAGCATTTACAGGTACGGTAAATATACAAGTATCGTTTTCTTCTGTATAGGGAATATATGCGGATTCATCAGCATTTTCGGCATCATCAGCCGTTCCCATGAAAAGCCACTGATAGCCTGTACCGCCCATAACCATTGAAGCGGTCATCTGTCCGTCAGCGACAGTGAGTTTGCACTTTTTAATCTTGAACATTGAAGAACTTGAATCGACTGAAATATCATATTCCCCGTCAGCAAGACTGTCGGCATAAACGGCAGTCATGCCCTCATAGCCGACTTCTTCGGGCGGGACGGTCTGAGGTTCTGATTTTTCCTGAGAATCTTCTGATGTTTCCTGAACTGTTTCCTCCTGAACTTCTTCTGTCACTTTCTCAGTCTGTTCTTCTGTAAGTTCTTCCGTTGATTCTTCAATTGAATTTTCCTGTGAAACCTGCGGAGCGGAACTTTCAGATGATGAACTGTCCGATGATGAACACGATACAAGTGCTGATGCAAGTATCAGTGCAGATATAAAAGCTGAAAATTTTTTCATAATATCCTCCTGTTAAAACAGCGGAAGAATTTATATTCCTCCGCTGATTTTATTTATTGTCCTATTGAATCAATTGCTGCCTGAGCGTGTTCAACATATATCTGTCTTATATCTTCATTTTCGCCAAGTCCACGGAGCAGGCATTCAACTTCATATCCTGCGCCCTCGAATACTGACTTCCATGAATCTTCCTCATCGCCAGCCATATCATTATTTGCATGGTCGCCTGCGACTACCATAAGCGGTTCAAGGATAACCCTTTTATATTCGCCAGCCTGAACTTTTGCAAGAACATCATCAACACTCGGAGTAGCTTCAACAGTTCCTATGAAATAATTTTCATATCCGTCAGCCGTAAGCATATCCTGCATTTTCTGGTATACTCCGTTTGAATCAGCCTCAGTGCCGTGACCCATGAAGCATATAGCAGTTTCACCGTCATCATATTCCTTAGTCCAGTCAACTATTGCCTGTTCAACCTTTTTGAAATCGTCATCGCTTGTAAGGAGAGGCTCACCGAATACGACATTTTCAAATGCATCTGAATACTGTGCAACTTCATTAAGAATATCATTGTATTCAAGACCGTTCATGAGATGTGTGGGCTGTACAACGAGATTCTTTACACCGTTGTCAACAGCTCTTTTAAGCGCAGCATCAACATCATCAATGAGTATTCCGTCACGCTTGTTTACATGGTCAATAATTATGTTGGAGGTGAAGCCACGTCTTACGGAATAATCAGGCAGAGCCTTTTCGAGAGCGTCCTCAATTGCACCGATAGTAAGGCGGCGGCTGTCATTGAAACTTGTTCCGAAACTTATGACAAGGAGTTCATTTTCGCCGATTTCGTCCTGATTTCTCACATTGTCGAGACTTGCGTCACCTGTATCGTAATTTTCCTCATCATCTTCCTCAGATTCTTCACTTTCGGAGGATTCTTCTGAGACTTCCTCAGTAACTTCTTCTGAAATTTCCTCAGTTACTTCTTCTGTAACTTCTTCTTCATCAAGTTTTGATTCCTCAGCAACGGAGGATTCATCTGCGGAACTTTCTGCAACTGATGAAGATGTCTCGGAGTTTCCGCATGAAGTCACTGCGGCGGCAAGTGCGAGACAGGTTAAAAATATACTTAATTTTTTCATTAGTAAATCAATCCTTTCAAAAAAGAAAGGCATGACCCGTAAAAATGTACGGTCAATACCTCGTGACCTGAAACTTTTGTTTCTGTACAACAGGCGGCAGGTTTCCTGACTTATGCATCATCATTCAGAGCAAGCCTTCCCGATTTCTCAGTGACATAAAAAGCTCCGAACTCCGCAAATACAGTGACGAGTTCGTGCATGATTTCCACATACTTCCCTTTTACCTTTTTACAAAAATAAAAAGCACCGTCTGATATATTCATAGCTATGACAATAATATTATACCACAAACCGCAGAAAATACAAGTGTTTCCGTCAAAATCATTGATTTATACAATTTATATATGAAAAGTTAGTTTAAATCTAATTATTTTCTTGTTATCATGTACATTAAAGCATTACATATTGCAGCAGCGACATTACTTCCGCCTTTTCTGCCTTTTGCGACTATGTATGGAACTCCTGACTGCATTATGATTTCCTTTGACTGTATAACATTCACAAACCCCACAGGACAGCCTATTACAAGTTCAGGAATAAAAGAATTATTTTTAATGTGTTCATTCAGCCTTATCAGTGCAGTAGGAGCATTACCTGCGGCAAATATTACAGGTTCTCGTATTTCAGCCGCCTTGTCAACCGATACTGCCGCACGGGTAAGACCTTTTATTTTTGCGGTTTCCGCAACATCTCCGTCAGCCATGAAACATACAGCCTTACAGCCGAGAGTATTCAGTGCATTTTTATTTATTCCTGAAAGAGCCATATTTGTATCAGTTACGATTGTACAGCCTTTTTTCAGGACAGAAACAGCTTTTTGAATTACATTTTCGGAAAAGCATAAATTTTCCGCATAGTCAAAATCAGCCGTTGTATGAATTACTCTCATCACAACAGGGAGTATATCTTCTGGGATATTTTTTTCAAGTTCGGAGGATATTATTTCAAAACTTCTTTTTTCAATATCCTGCGGGAGTATGTATTCAAGTTCCATGTTATCAGCCCTTTATAATTTCGTAAATTTTATCCATATCAAGATTTTCCCTGACATTTTCCGCAAGAATATCAAACTGCTGATGTTTATAATTTTCCCTGTCAGGATTACCGCCCATGTATTCAATTCCCTTTTTTTCGGAAAGATTTTTAATTATATCTTCTGCGGTTTCGTCAAAAATTCCGTGAACATAACAGCCTGCAACATTGTTTCTGTATGCACCTCCGCAGTCAGTCAGGAGATTTTCATTATTGTCCGTTCGCCCCATATGTATTTCATAACCGCTGAAAGATTTACCTGAGAGAAAGCTGAAATATCCTGAAATATTGCCGAAAAATCCCTTTGTCCTTACGGTTTTCTTTTCATGGGAGAATACAGTTTCGCAGTCAAGCAGATTCATACCGTCTATAATTCCTCCGCACTCCATATTATATGGGTCGGATATTTTTCTGCCTAAAATCTGATATCCTCCGCATATCCCGAAAACAGGAATATTTTCCGATGCATATTTTTTTATTGCATCTTCAAAGCCTGATTCACGCAGGTATTTCATATCTGAAACTGTACTCTTAGTCCCTGAAATAATTATCATATCTGCCTGAGACAATTCCTGAGGTTTTTCCGCATAGTAAACCCCTACGCCCCTGTATTGCAGGAATACATCAAAATCCGTGAAGTTTGACATCTTTGGAAGTTTGGGAACTGCAATTCTGATTTTAATATCATCACCCAAATCCGAAAGCTTTACTATTTTGTCGGAAAGACTGTCCTCGTCCTCAATATCACATTTTATATACGGAATCACTCCGAGTACAGGTATTCCGCAGAGATTTTCAAGGATTTTAATTCCGTCATCAAAAAGAGACTTATCACCCCTGAACTTATTCACTATCAGACCTTTTACTCTTTTTCTCTCATCAGGAGTGAGAAGCGAAACTGTACCGTAAAGCTGTGCAAATATTCCGCCCCTGTCAATATCCCCCACGAGTATTACGGGCGAATCAGCTATTTCAGCCATACCCATATTTACTATGTCATCAGTTTTCAGATTCATTTCCACAGGACTTCCCGCACCCTCGATAACTGTTATATCGTACATGGACGAAAGTTTTTCATAGGCATTTCTGATATACGGGATAAAATCTTTTTTCCGTCTGAAATACTCGACAGCATTCATATTTCCGAGTGGCTTGCCGTTTAGTATTATCTGCGAGCCTGTATCGGTAGTGGGCTTTAAAAGTATGGGATTCATAAGCACAGAGGGTTCAGTTTCAGCCGCCTGAGCCTGCATAGCCTGCGCCCTGCCCATTTCAAGCCCGTCATGTGTTATGTATGAATTTAAAGCCATGTTCTGCGATTTAAAGGGTGCGGAAGAATAACCGTCCTGCATGAATATTCTGCAAAGAGCAGCAGTTAAAAAGCTTTTCCCTGAATTTGACATAGTACCCTGTATCATTATTGACTTATGCATGAAAGACCTCCTTTCAGTTTATTTAAAAGATATTGATTTTCTTCATGAGTTCTCACGGCTATACGATAGAAATTATCACCAAGACCGCAGTAATTTCCGCATTTTCTTATCAGGATTTTTTCTTTCAGAAGCATATCATAAAGCGGAATATCGGTCTTTAAGAGGAGATAATTTACATCTGAATCAAATACTTTTATATTCAGTTTTTTAAGATTCTGCGAAAGATATTCTCTTTCTTGCCTGATATATTTTACAGTATCATCTATATAATTTTTTTCGTCAAGAGCATATATCCCCGCAAGCTGTGCAGGATATGATACAGACCAGAACTGACCTGTATTTTTTATTTTTTCTGCGAGTGATATATCCCCGAAAATGCCGTAGCCAAGCCTTAAACCAGCCATGGCATATATTTTTGTGAAAGCCTTTAATATTATTGTGTTTTCATGGAAATAATTTCTGATACTGAATTTTTTTTCAGCAAAGTCAAGAAAACATTCATCACATACCAGAATAATATTTTTCTTCCTGCACCTTTCGGATATTTCATGCAGGATATTTTTATCAATAACCAAGCCCGTAGGGTTATTCGGGGAACATAATACAATCATCTCAGCATCATCAATACAGTTCAGAATATCGCTCCGCACACGGAAATTATATTTTTCAAGGAGCATATATTTTTTGATTTCGGCATATGAAAAAGCCCTTTCATATTCGCTGAAAGTGGGAGCGCAGACTAATATTTTTTTTGGATTCAGAGCATATGAGAGTCTGAATATTATATCGTCCGCACCGTTACCGCATACGATATTTTCCTCGGATATATTTTCATGAATTGATAATTTTTTTATTAAATCCCTGCACTTGCTGTCGGGATATTTTTCCCACAGACTGACCGAGGACATCAAAATATTTTTAACACTTTCAGGCATACCGAGGGGATTTATATTTGATGAAAAATCGTATAATATATCCCTGCCGAAAACATCACCGCCGTGAGTTACAGTATTATTCCGCATAGAATCCCCCTTACTGCGAGTGATATTCCGAGAGTTAAAATTGCTGTCATGTACATTAATTTATCTGCGGATTTTATATCATCATTTTCAATTTCCCTGATATTATCGCCTATATAGTCTTTTTTACAGAGCTGTCCGAAATAAAAGGCATCACCTGCAAGGCGGATATTCAAAGCCCCTGCACATACCGCCTCAGTCTGTGCGGAATTAGGGCTTGCGTGCTTACGCCTGTCACGTTTCCATATTCTGTAAGAATTTTTATAGTCATATCCGAGGATAAACGAAGATACTATCATCAGAACTGCCGTAAATCTTGACGGAATATAGTTCATGAAATCGTCAAGCCTTGCCGCACAATACCCTAAGTCCTTATATTTTTCGTTTTTATATCCTATCATTGAATCCATAGTATTTACAGCTTTATAGAAAAATCCAAGCCCTGCACCGCCCAAGGACATATAAATTATCGGTGCGGTCACACCGTCAGAAGTATTTTCCGCAACAGTTTCGACTGCCGCACGGATAATGCCGTATTTATCGAGTTTATCGGTATCCCTGCCGACTATCATTGAAACAGCTTTTCTTGCGCCTTCAGTATCATTGTCTGCGAGATTTTTATATACCTTCATACTTTCATCTTTAAGGCATTTTGCGGCTATGAGATAGAAACACATTATACTTTCAGCGATTATTCCGAGAACTGAGGATATTTTGTATGCAAGAACCAGAATAATTAAAGGTATTCCGCAGGATAATAACAATACGATGATGACGAGGAAAAATCCGCCTGCTTTAAGGTTTCCGAAATTTTTCCTTATTAATTTTTCAAGCCCTGAAATAAGATTCCCTATAAGCCTTATGGGGTGCGGAAGACTGTAAGGGTCGCCTATTATCGTATCGAGGATAAAACCTGTTGCAAGCGGTAAGACTGATATTAAAATTTTTTCCATATATGTATATTCTCCCCATTGTATTCTGTAATATATCCGTGAGCATTTCCGATATGCCAGTCATAGAAATTTTTCTTTTCATCACAGAGACTTTCAAGCACAGCCATTAAAGTTCCCCCATGAGCAATAATGGATACATCATCATGAATATCAGAAATTATATTTTTAAAGGCACATACACATCTTTTTTTAAAATTTTCGGGGTTTTCACCGTTCGGGAAAGTATTTTTTCCATTGCTGTCAATCCATTTCTGATAGTCGGGATTATTTTTGAGTTCGATATAATTTTTCCCCTCAAAATCTCCGAAATCACATTCCCTGAAATTCTCACAGATTATATAATTCTTATCGGGATAGATTATTTTTGCAGTCTGTATACATCTTTTCATGGGACTTACAATCAGTGTATTACAGTCGGGATATTCAATGCTTCTGATTATACTGATACCCTTTTCAGAAAGTTCCTCATCGGTACTGCCGATATATTTTTTCATTTCATTTCCTGCCGTCATACCGTGACGGATAAAATTAATTTTCATAGCAACCTCATTTTATTACAGTCGGTATGCCGCAGAAAACACGGATAACCTTTTCCGATTCAGCCGCAATCATACAGCCGCATTTCCCGACATTTTCACGCCATATTCTTTCAGATTTTTCAAGCGGTACAATTCCGCAGCCTATTTCATTTGTTATCACAAGCAGATTATTATTTTCACGGATTATTTTCCCTGTAAATTCAATACAGTCGATATTTTCGTCTGTAAGTCTTTTTATCAGCATATGGAAATTGAAAATACATTCCGCACTGAAAACCTCATCGAAATCACAAATTTCACCGTCAGTCATATTCTTCACATTGAAATATGATTCTGCAAATTTTCTTTTCCCCTGAAATGCTCCGCCGATTATCATGTTCAAAATTAAATACCTCCCTGTATTAATATTGAAAATGCCGTAACAAGTTCGCAGACCTGTAAAAACCAGCCGGCCGTATCACCTGTTATGCCATTGAGTTCCTTATAGAATTTAAGCCTGTAATATATGAATACCGAAAATGCCGAAATCAAGGCGAATACTCCGCTTTTCAGATTTATGAAAATCAATGATGAAGTGCATAAAAAAAGCCATGTAATTAAAACTGAAATGCTTATTTTCTTATGTGAGGGCTTTACAAAATCCTGTAATGAACCTTCTTTTTTTGCGGATTTAAAAGTAATTGCACCCAGTCCGCTTAAAGTCCTTGACAAAACAAAGGTAATGGCGATAATTACCGCAGACCTTATATTTTTGATTTCGGAATATATTCCAATCTGTAAAATAAAATATACTGCGAGTTTTATAACTGCGAATGCCCCTGTATGGGAATCGCTCATGATTTTTAATTTTTTGTCCCTGTCTCCGTAAGATGCAAGCATATCGGAAGTATCACAGAATCCGTCAAGGTGTATTCCACCGTTTACCATGACAGGAATCACCGCCCCCACGCATGAAAACAATATATCACCGAATCCAAAATAACTGCATAATATCCGCCACAATACAAATACTATCCCCTGAATTACTCCGACCAGAGGGAAAAAACTCAGTGCATAGCGTCTGTTTTCCTCTTTCCATTCGACCTGCGGGACGGGGATTTTCGAGTACATGAGAAAAGCCGAAAGTATTGATTTTAGAATATTCAAAACGGTAAATCACCCTTTCTTGCAACGGGTATTCCGAAAACACATTCAGCCACACAGTCTGCATACTCTGAAATTTTCCTGTTTATCAGGCTTAAATACTCAATATATTGCATAGTTTCGGAGGAATATAAAATTCCGTCAGATGATACCTCATTGGAGACTATGACAAATTCTGAAACATTTGTGCTTATTTTTTTCAAGCCCTTTAATATTTTACCGACAGGATTAATAATTTTCCCGTCCGAAAACATTTCGTTCGCAAGGAGATTTCCCGTACATTCAAGAAGTACCGCAGAATTTTCAGGAAATTCAAGTTCATGAATATTTGTATATTTTTCTATGGTTAAAAAATTTTTCTCAGCCCTCATAAGCCTGTGCCTTTCAATAGCTTTCAGAGCCTCATCACCATATGGCTGCATAGTTGCAATATAGTATTTTTTATCACTGAAATCTTTAAGACAATTTTCTGCAAAACTCGATTTACCGCATTTTGAACCGCCTGTAACAAGTATAGTCATGATAATTTTTTGTACCTTTCTATTCCAAGTTCCTCAAAGCTGTGGGAATTATTGTATATCGCAAGCGCACCGTCCAGCAGAGGAAGAAGCAAAATTCCGCCCGTCCCCTCACCAAGTCTCAGACCTGCATTTATCACGGGTTTCAGCCCGATAAAGTCGAGAAGCATTTTCCCCGCAGGTTCGTCCGAGACATGAGAGGCGAGCATATAATCCGCACACGCAGGCGAAATCATATAGGCGAGAGCCGCTGAAACTGCCGAAATTACGCCGTCTATCACAATCGGAACATGATATATTGCCCCTCCGAGGAAAAGCCCTGTCATGCCTGCAATATCCAGACCGCCAACCTTTGCGAGAATGTCAAGCGGATTATTTTTATCAGGGCGGTTTACTTTCAAAGCCGTATTGATGACCTCGATTTTCCGCTTCAAACCGTCATCTGTAAGCCCTGCGCCCCTGCCCGTGACGAGTTCCGCACCGACATCAAAAATGACCGATGAAACAGCAGCAGAAGTGGTAGTATTTCCGATACCCATTTCACCAGTGATGATAATATTTTTACCTTTTTCTTTAAGCTGTTTAACAATGTCAATTCCAACAGAAACAGCATTTTTTGCCTGAATTTCGGACATAGCCGCACCATAAAAAATATCGTTTGTGCCATGCATTATATTTTTATTTAGCAGATTTTTGCAGGAAATATTATTTTTGATTCCGATGTCAACAGCGAGAACATCAGCGTTGAACTGCCTTGCAAGGGCATTGATATTTGATGTTCCCTCAGCGATTGCAACCGCACAGAGAGCGGTGACTTCATGACCCGACTGGGAGATTTTTTGATTGACAACACCGTTGTCCGCACACATGACAACAGCTGTTCTCTGCGATATATCGACATTTGCGGACTCCTGAACGGCTGAAATCCTTTCGATTATTTTTTCAAGTTCCCCGAAACTTCCAAGAGGTTTAGCGACATTATTCCATTTTTCTCTTGAAATACTTAAATAATTCTTGTCAGTGGGATAAATTAACTTAATTCTTTCCATTTCTTTCACCAAATTTAATACATGATTTAATAAATCGTCTTGCGATATTTAAGTCGGAATAAAAATATAAGTGCGGAAAGCCTG
>DGRR01000184.1 GCA_002389995.1 Ruminococcus sp. UBA4383
GTTTAATTTCGCAAGAGGTCTAATGCGTACAAAAAATTCAGATAAAAAAATTTTTTCATTACAACCATGCTGTTTCTGTTATTGATTGACCATGTTGAACTTAACTGTTATTTGTAATAGTATGTACAATGTTGTGCAAATGTTTTACAAAAAAATAATACAGAGCTGAATCAAACAGCTCTGCACTATCGTTAAAACATACATACGACGTTCAAAAAAATCAACAAAATGTATTGACTTTTTATTGCTTAAATGCTATAATATTAATATTGACAGTGAGGTGAATCAGTTTATGAATAAAGTAGTTAAACTTGCACTTATATGTGAACAGTCAGACAAGAACAACTCTCCTGTTGATTATAAAAAAGTCAATGAAATTCTTTGGGAATTACAAAAACAAACCCGTGAAATAAAGAATAAAACTATCCAATATTGCTGGGAATATTACAACTTCTCAAGTGATTACTACAAGAAATTCAATAAATATCCAAAAGAAAAAGATATCCTTTCATACACATTATGGGGATTTATCAATGATAAATTCAAAACAGGAAATGACCTTTATTCAGGCAATTGTTCTGCAACAACAAAAAAAGTTATCAAAGAATTCAAAAATTCAAAAAAGGAGCTTATCAGAGGTTCTCGTTCCATAATTAATTACAAATCAAATCAACCCTTAAATATCCATAATAAGTGTATCCATCTTCAATTTAAAAATAATAACTTTTATGTATCTATTAATTTACTAAACAGGCGCTCTTTCAAAAAATACAATTTTGCAAATACTGCAATAAAATTCAAGATACTTGTGCGTGATAATTCTACAAAAGCAATTCTTGAAAGATGTATTTCAAATGAATATAAGATTAGTGAAAGCCAACTTATATACAATAAAAAGAAAAAATGCTGGTTTCTAAATCTTTCGTATGCATTTGAAATTAAAAGCAATAACTCCCTTGACCCAAATAAAATTCTCGGTGTTGACCTCGGAATACACTATCCGATATGTGCCTCTGTTTACGGAAGTCTTGACCGTTTTACAATTGACGGCGGAGAGATAGATGAATTCAGACGCAGAGTTGAATCACGAAAAATATCTATGCTGAAACAAGGTAAAAACTGCGGTGACGGAAGAATAGGTCACGGAATCAAAGCAAGAAACAAACCTGTTTATAATATTGAGGATAAAATTGCAAGATTCCGTGATACTGCCAATCATAAATACAGCCGTGCGTTAATAGAATATGCAGTAAAAAATAACTGCGGAACTATTCAAATGGAAGACCTTACAGGCATAACGGATAATGCAAACAGATTTCTCAAAAACTGGTCATACTATGATTTACAGACAAAAATTGAGTATAAAGCAAAAGAAGCCAGTATCAATGTTGTTTACATCAATCCGGAAAATACAAGCAGAAGATGCAGTAAATGCGGATATATCGACAAAGAAAACAGAAAAACACAATCATCGTTCATATGTCTTAAATGCGGATTCAAAGAAAATGCTGATTATAATGCAAGTCAGAATATCAGCATTAAGGATATTGACAAGTTAATAAAAGAAGATGTACATTAAAAGTGCGAATAGCAAGTACACATAATTTATAGCGACATTCGCACTTAATTTCGGGCGGCTCGGCGTCCGTAAACCGAGAAAGTATATGTAAGTCTGAATTTATTCAGCGTTAGATACACTCGGTAAGGTTTAAACAATACATATTCAATCCATGTATTCAGTATTATTTGTACATTTTTGCAGATTATATCTGCTTGTATGGGTATACTGCGAGAAGCACTGACAAACGCTTTTCCAACTCGGCAATTGATTATATCTGCTTGTATGGGTATACTGCGAGAAAATTGTCCTCGAATAGCTTATCCAATCCGCAGGATTATATCTGCTTGTATGGGTATACTGCGAGAAAACCTTTATCTGTCACATAAGCGCATTCGATACGATTATATCTGCTTGTATGGGTATACTGCGAGATTAGTTTTTATCTCTGCATATCTGACTGCGGTGATTATATCTGCTTGTATGGGTATACTGCGAGATAGTATAACCATGCTATGTTTGAAACAAGAAGTGCGATTATATCTGCTTGTATGGGTATACTGCGAGTTCTTCCAGTAATTCATCACGTTTTTTTGTGAGTTTGATTATATCTGCTTGTATGGGTATACTGCGAGAGACCATGTTTCACAAACGTAAGGGTCATTAGTTGATTTTAGCCTGTTCCATAGCCTGATGAAACATATTGTGCATATTACGCAGAGTTTTTGAACTCAGTCCACCCTTGCCGTCAGTCCTGCCGTTGAGAAATTTGTTATTGTAAAAATTCTGAACAACAGGAGGTGTGAGTTTCTGAATCGGCAAATCTCCTATCTGCGGAATTATATGGTTATTTATATATCCCTCGTAGCTTATGTAGGTTGAAGGTCTGACATTTATATGTGCATAATTGTGAAGCCATTCCGTCAGCCACTCCCTAACCGGAACCTTTGCAGGAGTAATATATATCCCCTGCTGTTTCTGAAAGAAAATTGTGTGGAGCTTTTTCCCTGCTTTTATTACAGGGAAATCTCTTGAATTCATGACCTGATATGCACAGGATAACGAAATATTCAGATACTCTGCAACGTCCTTGGCATTCATTGTAAGCGGAAGTTCTTTATAAATCATATATCATTACTTAACAAAAAACAGGGCTGAACAATCAGCCCTGTCTTGTTTTTTATCATTTTACAAAGTTTCTATATGTATGACTCTGAATCTTCTTTACCAAAACAATTCCTCACTGGATTTAATCTCAATTTTTGACATAATGTCACTGTCAACAACTTCATTGAACTTTACTGCGATAAAGTCTTTGCTGTTTGATGAACTGTTGAAATATACTGATATAGATGAAACTTTCTGCTTGTTGCACGAAGCAGGTTTGCATCAGACAGTGCTTTTTCAAGGCGTGTATTGCTGTGTGTAGTTCTCATTTTTGAAAGTATCGCATTTTTAACAGTACACTCCTCTGGAGGAATATGTAAAAGAAAAATCTCAGGATACATCAATGGTGTAGTCAGCAAGTTTGGACTCGTGGTCGAATTATATAAAATTATTATGATATTGTGTAATAAATTATATAAACAAAGCTATTGACTTTACAGGAAAAAGGTAGTATAATAAAGCAAGTAAAACATACTATACCTATCTAAACAGTATGTAAAATATCAAACATAATCTTTTTGAATAAAGACAATATTCTCTGACATTATAATCTGAACTGCAATTTTATGATAGTTGTGTTATTTTTCTGAGGGTATTGTTTTATATATATCGTCATAACATACTTAATCTATATGAATAGTGTAAATAAGGAGCGGAACTCATGTCAAATATATATAAAGGCAGTGTCGGACTTATTGGCAACACTCCCATAGTTGAATTTGTCAATATAGAAAATAATGACGGACTGAAAGCAACTATCCTTGCTAAACTTGAATACCTGAATCCCGCAGGAAGTGTCAAGGACAGAATAGCAAAGTCAATGATTGAGGACGCTGAAAGAAAGGGAATCCTCAGAAAAGAAAGCGTCATAATTGAATCCACATCAGGCAATACAGGAATAGGTCTTGCTTCAATCGCTGCCGCAAAAGGTTACGGAATAATACTTACAATGCCCGAAACTATGAGCGTTGAAAGAAGAAATATATTAAAGGCATACGGTGCTGAAATTGTACTCACTCCCGCCCGTCAGGGAATACGGGGTGCTATACAGAAAGCCGAAGAACTTGCAAATGAAATTCCTTACAGTTTTATTCCGAGACAATTTGAAAATCCCGCAAATCCTGAAATACACAGACAGACCACAGGTCCTGAAATATGGAGAGATACTGACGGAAAAGTTGATATATTCGTTGCAGGAGTAGGTACAGGCGGTACAGTGACAGGTACAGGGGAATTTCTTAAATCAAAAAATCCCGATATAAAAGTAGTCGCTGTTGAACCCGAAGATTCACCCGTTCTTTCCGAAGGCAGGGCAGGTCCTCATAAAATACAGGGTATAGGAGCAGGATTTGTTCCTAAAACTCTTAATACAAAAATATATGATGAAGTTATAAAAATTTCCAATGCAGATGCTTTTTCGTCTGCAAGAAGAACAGCCAGAGAAGAAGGAATCCTTGTAGGTATTTCATCAGGTGCGGCACTTCATGCGGCTCTTGAACTTGCGAAAAGAAACGAAAACCACGGAAAAAATATAGTTGTCCTTCTTCCCGACAGTGGAGACAGATATTATTCAACAAATCTTTTCGGATAACTGACAAAAAAGGAGAGTAACAATGGCAGTAACAGTAATAATTCCGACAACTCTCAGACTTTTCACGGAACACAGGTCTGAGGTGGAACTTGAAGGAAATACCGTGGGAGAAGTTCTGAAACTTCTTTCAGAAGAATATCCCGAAACTAAAAAGGCTCTGTTTGATGAAAACGGTCAGCTCAGAGCATTTATAAATGTATTCGTAAATGATGAAAATATCCGTGACCTTAAAGAATTTGATACCGAACTGAAAAACGGTGATGAAGTTATACTTATCTCCGCCATTGCAGGAGGTTCAGGGATTCCGAGCGTCCTCGGCGACAGAAAAGGAGATAAACTTTCAAATGACGAAATAAACCGTTACAGCAGACATCTTCTTTTGCAGGAAATAGGCGTAAAAGGTCAGAAAAAACTTAAAGCCGCAAAAGTTCTTATAGTAGGCGCAGGCGGTCTCGGAACTCCTCTCGCTCAGTATCTCGCAGCGGCAGGAGTGGGTACTATCGGCATTATAGATAATGATGAGGTTGAAGAATCAAATCTGCAACGTCAGGTAATGCACGGCACAAGAGATATAGGCAGACCAAAAGTAGCTTCTGCAAAGGACAGTATCCGTCAGATTAATCCGCTTGTAAAGGTTGAAACTTATAATTTCCGTCTTACGGCAGAAAATGCTGCGGAAATAATTTCTGAATATGATGTTGTTGCAGATGCTTCCGACAATTACCCCACACGTTATCTTGTAAATGATGCCTGTGTTTTACTTGACAAGCCTGATGTATTCGGTGCGATGTACCAGTTTGAAGGGCAGGCGGCTGTGTACTATGCGAAGTACGGACCATGTTTCAGATGTATGTATCCTGCTCCGCCTCCTGCGGGACTTGTCCCATCATGCGCAATGGGCGGTGTAGTCGGTGTACTTCCGGGAGTTATAGGTACTTTGCAGGCTAATGAAGTTATAAAGCTTATCGTTGGCGGAGGCAAAAATCTGATTGGCAGAGTTTTGTCTTTTGATGCATGGAATCTCAAATGGAGAGAACTCAAAATTCATAAAAATGATAACTGTCCCATATGCGGTAAAAATAAAACAATTACCGAAATTCAGGACTTTGATTATGAGGATTTCTGCGGTATAACTCAACAGAATGAGGAAGAATCAGAAGTTGAGGGAATTGAACCGAAAGAACTCAAAAGACGTATTGACAACGGTGAAAAAATAGTTATTATAGATGTTCGTGAACCGCATGAACGTGCTATTGCTAAATTTCCCGATGCAAAAGTCATTCCTATCGGTCAGCTTGAAAGACGGCAGAAAGAACTTGACATATCTGTTGACACAGTATTTGTATGCAAAGAGGGAAAACGCAGTATTCTCGCAGTAAATACCCTACGTGAAGCAGGCTATAAGGGAAATCTCTATAACCTTAAAGGCGGTACAAATGCATGGGCAAGGGAAGTGGACAAAAATTTCCCGATATACTGATTATAGACAGAGAAAATTTTCTCTTTCTTTAATAAATATTAATTTAATTGGAGGAATTAGCTATGGCTAAGGAAACAAACAACAATGACAGAATTATTGCTCTCGGCAAAAAAGCAGCTTACAATCTTGCAGACGTAAACAAAACAAGACCCCAGTACGGTGCGCTCACTCCCAAGTGGATAACCAAAGTTCTTGAATTTAAAGGACTTAATTCAGGTATTTACAGAGTAAACAAAGTCAAAGAGGGCGAAACTCCCCTTGATGTGCTTTGCAGTGTTGAGAAAAAATCCGATATCATTCCGCAGGGATATGTTGAATATGAGGAAGAACCCAGAGAATATCAGCTTGCATCTATCTCAACTATCATCAATGTAAATACAGCAATAGCAGATGTTTACAGCTCACCCTATGACCAGATAAAGGAACAGCTTGACCTTGCAATTGAAAGTCTCCGTGAACGTCAGGAAAGTCAGCTCATCAACAATGATGACTACGGTCTTTTGAAAAATGTTGCAGATTCACAGCGCATACAGACAAGAAACGGTGCGCCCACTCCTGATGACCTTGACGAACTTATCACAAAAGTATGGAAAGAACCTTCATTCTTCCTTGCTCACCCAAGAGCAATTGCCGCATTTGAAAGAGAATGTACAAAAAGAGGAGTTCCGCCCGTAACTGCAAATATCGCAGGCGGTACATTCATTGTATGGCGTGGAATACCTATTATTCCCACAGATAAACTTCTTGTTGACGGTATTAAAAATCCCAAGAGCAAGAGCGGCAAGACAAATATTCTTCTTGTCCGTACAGGTGAGGCTAAGAGAGGCGTTATCGGTCTTTTCCAGCGCAATCTGAAAAATGAACAGTCCAGAGGACTTTCTGTTCGTTTCAGGGGCATTGATGACAAGGGTGTTGCTTCTTATCTGCTTTCACTCTACTGCTCGGCAGCTATTCTCTCAGACGACGCTATTGCCGTTCTTGAAGATGTCGAGGTAGGTGAATACTATGACTACGACTAATTACGGCATACCTTCTGAGTCTGAGCTTGAAAATCTTGCAAATGCATACTTTCCCGATTTTGATGCACAGAGATGTGCAGGCGGAATAGAAAATCTTGCTTTCAGCGGTGATACATCTGTAATAAATGATGCTTTTTCAAAGGCAGATTCATATGCAGGCGGTACAAATTACATATCATCATCTGAACAGGCTTTCGGCAGTTACGGAAGTATTTCCGAATACGAAAAGATAGCAGATGACTATAACGGCAGTTTTTCGGAATATGAAAACTCACCGCAGCAGCCTGCATCAGGCGGATATTCACCTGTTGTCCTTTCACAGGGACAAGCTGACAGCTATGTGCCGAAAAAACCTGAATCCCAGCCAGATGAAGTTCCGCAGTCAAAATCCAACAGCAGTATAATCGTAGGCACTAAAACTCTCGCCCAGATAAGAAATGATTTCCCCATACTCAACGAAAAAATAAACGGTCATGACCTTGTATGGCTTGATAACGGTGCAACTACTCAAAGACCCCAGCAGGTTATTGACAGACTCAGCTATTATTATACCCATGAAAATTCAAACGTCCATAGGGGCGCACATGAACTCGCTGCACGTTCAACTGATGCGTATGAAAATGCAAGACAGATGACAGCAGATTTCATAGGCGCACCTTCAAAGGATAATATTGTATTTGTGAGAGGTACTACCGAAGCAATAAACCTTGTCGCAAATGCCTATGTAAAACCAACTTTACAGGCAGGTGATGAGATAATCCTCACAATGCTTGAACATCATGCAAATATAGTTCCGTGGCAGCTTATCTGCGAGGAAACAGGCGCAGTCATAAAAGTAGTGCCTGTTGACAAGACAGGACAGCTTATAATTCCCGAATATGAAAAGCTTTTCACAAGAAGAACCAAATTTGTATCAGCAACTCATGTTTCAAATGCACTTGGTACTGTTACACCTGTTGAGGAACTTGTCGCAATCGCACACGCTCACGGTGTACGCATACTCATTGACGGAGCGCAGTCAATTGCACATATTCCGATAAATGTTTCGGCTCTTGATACTGATTTCTTTGTATTTTCGGGACACAAGATATTTGCTCCGACAGGTATAGGTGCAGTTTACGGAAAGTCTGATGTTCTCGAAGCCGCAAGACCCTATCACGGCGGCGGAAACATGATAAAGGACGTTACATTTGAACGCACTATATATAATCCTGCTCCCAATAAATTTGAGGCAGGTACCGGAAGTATTGCAGATGCAGTCGGACTTGGTGCGGCTCTTGAATATCTTAATTCAATAGGTATGGCGGAAGTAAACCGCCATGAACATGAACTTCTTGTCTATGCCATGAAGGAAATGCAGAAAATCAATGGTCTGCACCTTATAGGTACGGCAACCAACAAGGCAAGTGTACTCTCATTTGTACTTGATAATGTTGATAATGAAACAGTCGGTCAGAGACTCAATGAACTCGGCATAGCAGTAAGAACGGGGCATCACTGCGCCCAGCCTATACTCCGTCATTTCGGACTTGAAGGCACTGTAAGACCTACACTTGCACTTTATAATTCATTTGAAGATATTGACAGAATGGTACAGGGTATCCGTACCCTTGCATAAAAATATAAATATCAGGTATGGGCGGTATCATATCGCCCGTATCAGATATATAAAGTAAGGTGATGCAAATGAAATTCAATACATCTGTTTTGCATACTTTAAAACCTGAAAAGGAAAATTATGGTGCAACTCAGACACCTGTCTATCAGGTAAGTGCTTTTGCATATGATACAGCAGAACAGCTTGAAAAAGTATTCAATAACAAGGCAGTTGGTTTTTCATATTCAAGAGTAGGCAATCCCACGGTTGATGCTTTTGAAAAAAGAGTGGCAGCTATTGAGGGCGGTATCGGTGCGGTGGCGTGTTCATCGGGAATGGCGGCAATTACTGCGGTTTTTCTCAGTATACTGCAGTCGGGAGATGAAATAATAGTAAGTTCGGGACTTTTCGGAGGTACTATTGAGCTTTTGCATGACCTTGATGTTTTAGGCATCACAGTCCGTTTTGTTGACAATATCACAGCAGATTCGGTAAGGGAAAATATTACTGACTGTACAAAGGCAGTATTTACCGAACTTATCGGAAATCCTAAACTGAATGTAGTTGATTTGGAAAGTGTTTCTCAGGTTTGCCATGAAAACGGAATACCGCTTATAGTTGACAGTACAACTGCTACTCCTTTTCTTGTAAGACCTGTAAAACACGGTGCTGATATAGTTATACATTCCTCATCGAAATATATCAACGGCGGAGGAAATTCCGTCAGCGGAATTATTGTTGACGGAGGTACTTTCAACTGGAATAATGAAAAATACTCTGTAATGGGAAAATATCTGAAATTCGGAAAGTTTGCACTGCTATTCCGTCTTAGAAATGATATATGGAGAAATACAGGCGGTTGTCTTTCACCGTTCAATGCATTTATGAACATTGTGGGACTTGATACTCTCGGACTGAGAATGGAGAGAATATGTGACAATGCACTGAAACTCGCTGAATTTCTCAGCACTGTTGACGGTATCGAAGTTAATTATCCTGCACTTTCTTCATCTCCGTGTTATGATATTGCAAAGAAATATTTCGGGGGCAGGGGAGGCGGTATTATCACTGTCAGGGCAGGAAGCAGGGAAAAAGCTTTCAGACTGATAAATTCGCTTGAATACGCTCTCATAGCGACAAATATCGGTGATGTGAAAACTCTCGTGATACACCCTGCAAGTACAATATATACCCACAGTACAGAAGAACAGAAAATAAATGCAGGCGTTTATGATGATACTATAAGAATAAGCGTTGGCATAGAGGATATTGATGATATTATCGCAGATTTCGGAAAAGCTGCGGAGAATTTGTAAAGGAGAATAAATATGGCAGATTTCAATATTACTGACAGTGTGGATATAACAGACGTTGTTTGCCCTGTAACTTTTGTGAAGGCAAAAATAGGTGGTGTCACGAAAGAGTTGA
>DGRR01000226.1 GCA_002389995.1 Ruminococcus sp. UBA4383
ACGCAATGCTGATAGCGGGTAGTATGGATATGGTGGGTTATATTTTTGAGTTTGTCGAGGCATGGTTCTTTGATAATATCGGAAATGCACGGATAATAGCTGCTGAGTACGAGTTCCTTTTTTGAACATATTGCTTTCATTACACATCATTCCTTATTTAAAATCGTCAAATCCGCGCTTTTGAGCCTTGACTATTCACTCACTTCATTACATTCCGTTCGTTCATACGTCAAGGGCGCAGATTTTCCTCTTATTTAAAATCGTCAAATCTGCGCTTTTGAGCCTTGACTATTCACTCACTTCATTACATTCCGTTCGTTCATACGTCAAGGGCGCAGATTTTCCTCTTATTTAAAATCGTCAAATCTGTGCTTTTGAGCCTTGCGCTTTCATTCACTCCACTGCGTTTCGTTCATTCTCAGCGCAAGAGCGCAGATTCTCCTCTTATTTAAAATTGTCAGTTTAATGTTATCACTCTAAAACAAATTATATCACATTCTTTCACAAAAATCAATAGCAAATCTGAAAAAATTTTTAAAATTCATAAAAAACTGCTGCCCCGAATCAGGCAGCAGTCCTGTTATATAATTCCGAATTATTTATAGAGTGGTCTGTCCATATACTGTATATCCACATCTACAATTCTGTCGATACCGGGGACTATGCAGTCTGCTGTTGTCTGCCATATAGCATATTCGCCTGTGTAGTCGGTTTCGTCAATGAAATGTGCGAGCCATACAGTGCGGTTATTTTTATTTTCCCAGAAATTATAGAGGAAGTTTCTGCTGCTGTAAAGCATAGCATAGTATCCGTATTTTGAAAGTTCGTCATAGAATACATCAAAGAGGTGATTGAGGTCGTGTATGCTCATGCCGTATTTCTGGAAATGGTCGAAATCCTCCCAGTCAAAAGCTATGGGGAAGTATATTGACTGATAGCCCAAAGTTTCAGCCATCCATCTTGCCTGTTCACGGACTTCATCTTCTGTTGTGGCTGTGGTATAGATATAAACTCCGACATCAAGACCGTTTGCCTGCGCCTCCTGCATATTTCTGTAATAGTAATCGTCCATTTTGATTTCACCGTAATAATAGCCCATACGCATGATTACAAATTCAACGCCTGCTTCCTTTATAGTCGGGAAATCTATATACGGCTGCCATGCTGAGATGTCAAGTCCGAGCCTTACATTCTGTCCTGCATATTTCTGGACATAATAATCAAATGGCACTGTCGGGTTAGGACTGCTTTCGGGGAGCGATGACACTACATAGACATTCATAGTCCAGCTTGAAACATTTCCTGAACTGTCGGTAACGTATACAGTTATGGGATAAGTTCCCTCATAGTTGGTATCTACATAGCCTTCATAAGTCAGTACGGGGTTTCTGTCGTAGTTATCCGCATAGCCTATCAGTGAACTGAGGTCGAACTGGGAATAAAGCTGTACATACGGTGACCAGCCGTTATTGAGTATCACCGGAGGAGTAATGTCTACGACGCTGTACTTAATCTGTTTTGTATATTCAGTTCCGTTGTACCAGAATTTTACATCTGCGGTCTTGTCACCTATATATGAAGTGTCAATTAAAGTATCATAATTTTCTATTGTGATATTTGAATTTGAAATCATGTTTCCGAGTGGTATTTCGCTGTAAACTTCGGCAGTCGGATAATTTTCTATGATAATTTCGGGAGGAATTGTACTTACAGTAGTAACGGGCTGTGTCTGGGTAACGGGAGCGGCAGTAGTAGTTGTACTTACTGAATTATTTGAATTATTTGAATTATTGGAGTTATTGTTTGAAGCGGTTTTAGTTGTGGCTTTGGTGGTAACTTTTGCGGTAGTTTTTTCTGTTGTTTTGACGGTAGTTGTTACAGTAGTTGAAGTTATCGTGGTATTGGCAGAAGTTTCGGAAGTTTCTTCTGTAAGGGAAGTTTCTGTTTCCGAGACTGTTGTAACATCTGTTGTAATGACGGCAGTTGTTTCCGCCAGAGTAGTTTCTTCGGTAGTTTCCGCAAGAATTTCAGGCGGTTTATTTTCAGCGATATTATCTGAACGCCCCACGCTTCCGCAGCCGACAAGAATTAAACTTCCTGCGATTACTGCAATATTCAGCATTAATTTTTTCATTTTGTATCCCCCTTTTAATTTTTATCATTTTATGAGCCTGTCAAGCATTACCTGACGGCAGTCTTTTTCGAGTTTGTCGTCAAGTTTTTTAAGTTTTATATTTTCACTGCTGTTTCTGTTTATGCAGTATGATATTATATAGTCGGCAATTTCGGGATTTTTGGCGAGCATAGGACCATGCAGATAAGTTGCTATGACATTTTTCTCAAAATATCCCTCATAATGACTTTTTGAGCAGTTGCCGTTACCGAATCTTACTTCTCCGAAAGGAGTTTTTACATCATGTGTCTGACCGCCGTGATTTTCAAATCCGACTACATCTACATTTTTGCCTGTGAACTTGGTGCGGACTACTATATTTCCGATACATCTCATTCTTCTGCTTTCGGGAGCGACTGTATAATAATCGAAAAGACCGAGACCTTTTATGTCGTTTCCGTCAGCATCACGGTAATATTTTCCCATAAGCTGATAGCCTCCGCATATCAGGAAAAGGAATGTATTGTTTTCGTAGGCTTTTCTGATACCGTCACGGCATTTTAGCAAATCTTCTGAAATATGCTGCTGTTCAAGGTCTGCGCCTCCGCCTATATATATGAGGTCATAGGAGGAAAAATCTGGCATATCAGAATCTATTGAATAGGTATCAATGATACATTCGATATCACGCATTTTACAGCGGTATTTTATAATTTCCATATTTCCGCTGTCACCGTAGAGGTCGAGCATATCCGCATACATATGGAGTATTTTCAAAGGTTTCATTTATTTCCCCCCTTGTAATTTTTAAGGGCAGTTCTTGTGGGCTGTACTGCGGTATAGTTGGCGATTACGAATTTTCTGCCTTCTGTTTTTGCGAGTTCCTCAACAGCTTTGTCAAGGTCAGGGACAACGACTATTTTATCGGCATCATAGCCCGAACATTTTATTCTCACGGCTATATCATAGGCTCTTGTTCCTGATGTCACGACACGGGTAACTCTTTCAAAGATACTGAAATTTATATCCCATATCCATGAAACGTCAAGACCGTCCGCAACATTGTCATTAAGAACGAATAAAAGTTCTTTTTCGCCCTGCATTTCGTTCATGACACGCAGGGTCATATTTGCACCGACAGGGTTTTTAGCGAGGTTGAGAGTAGCTTTTCTGTCACCGAGCATGAAGTTTTCCATACGTCCGTTTTTGACAGTATATCCTGAGATAACCTTGTCAGTAATTTTCCGGTCGATATTGTATAATTTAGCAACGCCGGCGACAGCGGTCATATTATAGATATTGTATATGCTGTTGAGTTTAGGAGTATATTTATGACCGTCCGCATAGAAAACGTGTTTTTCGAGGTTGATATTTTCAGCGGAAATATAGTAGTCATAGTTGCCGAAACCGCAGTTTTTGCAGAGGAATTTTCCTATATGCGAATACTGGTAGTATTCATACTCAAGGGGCTGACCGCAGAAGGGACAGAATCTTCCCTCGGAAGCCTCAAAAATTTCCTTTGTAGCGAAAGCATAGGGCTGTGCGTGGAAATATTTTACATTTTTATTTTGGGGGTTAGCTTTTCCGAGACGGGCGGTATTGGGGTCGTCACCGTTGAGAATGAGATTTCCGTCAAATTTTTTGCAGAAGCCGTTTATTTTTTGGATAAGGGTTTCCATTTCGCCGTTTCTGTCGAGCTGGTCACGGAAAAAGTCAAGCACTACGAGAGTATCGAGTTTCTGCTGTGAATAGACGACAGGGACATGACTTTCGTCTGTTTCGAGGATAAGCATATCAGCGTTGACTTTTCCGCTCATATCGCAGTATTTCAGCAAAAGCGAACATATACCCGTATCGAGGTTATTGCCTTCCTTGTTTATTATGATTTTTTTTCCGCTTTGTTTGAAAAGCTGTGCTATGCAGTTGGTGACGGAAGTTTTGCCGTTAGTGCCTGTTACAGCGATTATGGGGCAGTCGATTTTAAACATTTTACAGCATTTTCCTCTTGTGAGGTGCCATAATACAATGCCGGGGAGATTTCCTGCACTGCGGCCCATAAGGCGCAGAATCCCGACAATTATTTTACCTATCAATATTAATATTCTGTTCAATTTAATTCTCCTCTGAAATAGTATAAATATATAATAGCACATTTTTCTGAATTTTACAATATAATTTTCAAAAATATTCAGAATTTATTTTTTATATTGTGAATATTATTTATCAGGGGGATATGATGACAAGAAACAAAATGCTTAAAGATACAATAATGCTTTCGGTCATGCAGTTAATGCTTGATTCTTCCGCATTATTTTTAAATTCTTTCATAACATCACATCTTGGAGCATCAGCGATAGGGATATTGTCGCTTATGGGTTCATTTCTTGCGCTTGCGGGGATATTGTCGAACGGAAATGCGTTTTTATGCACGAACAGGCTTATTTCCGAAGAAATCGGCAAAAAGGACGGAAATCCCGAAAGAGTTCTGTTTCACGGCATAAAATTATGTGCATTTCTCAGCAGTATTGTATCTGTTATTATTTTTATTTTTGCAGATGATATAAGCAAAAAATTTTTCAGCGGTGCGGATATGACTGCGGCTGTGAGATTCATGCCCCTTGCACTTGCGGCAGGTGCGGTATCTTCATGCATAAAGGGATATTTCAATGCAGTAAGGAAAGCGACATTCACGGCTGTGGGGGATATAATTGAATTTGCAGTCCGTGCGGCTATAATAATAACCATGACATTATGTATGGATTCACCCGATGAACAAGATGTTTGCAGGATACTTATAATATCAATAACCGCAGGAAATATATTTTCGCTTGTATATCTCATATGCGGATATGTGAAATTCCACGGCAGAAAAAAAGGAAATAATCCGCTTACTTTCAGGGAATATGTATCTGCGGCAGTACCCATAATGGGAGGGAGTATTCTCACATCAGCACTGAGCAGTACAAATGATGCAATAATTCCCATGTGTTTAAGACAGTACGGTGATTCTGTCAGTGATGCACTGAGTCTTTTCGGAATATTTGAGGCGATAGTAATTCCGACATTGTTTTTCCCGTCAGTAGTTATATGTTCACTTTCGGGAATAACGGTCAGCGAAAGTGCAAGGGCAAATTCCGCAGGAAATACCGAAAGACTTCAGAGCCTTACATCAAGGCTTACGGAATATACTCTTTTTTATGCGATATTTGCCGCATCTGTGCTTATGAAATTCGGTGAGAATATAGGAATACTTTTAGGCGGTGGAAAGCTTGCAGGGCATATGATAGAATTTATTGCCCCTGTTGTGCCTTTTATATACATGGAAATAGTTCTTGAAGCCCTGATAAAGGGAATGGGCTTGCAGACTTTTTCATCTCTTAATTATCTTGCGGAATATGTAATAAGAATATTCATAGTTCTGATATTCGTACCGAAAACGGGATTTTACGGAATAGCCGCATCATATTATGCAAGCAATATTTTCGGAAACTGCATGAGATTCATAAAGATAACAAGATATACAAAAACTCCGTTCAGACCATTAAAGACAATAGCCGCACCTGTTCTTTATTCATTCCTCACGATGAATACTGCGGAACTTATACTTAAAATTTTTGATATGCAGGAAAACAATATGATTTCCGTCATAATTTTTACAGCGGTATGGGTTGCGCTTTATGGAATTGTATTTCTTGTGATAAATAATAAATGTCATAAAAAATCGGAAAATAAAAATGATTTTGTGAAAAATACCCAAATGTCAACAAGGTTTGTAAGCTAATATGCAGAAATTTTTTACATATAGTAAAAAAGTATTGCAATTTATAAATAATTATTATATAATAAAACTTGTAGTTGTCAATACTGCACATAATCCGCAAAAAGAGGAGTAAAATTATTATGAAAGACTATGATGTTAAGAAAATCAGAAATATTGCTTTTGCAGGACATAACGGTTCAGGCAAGACTTCACTTGCCGAAGCTCTGCTCTTTAAGGCAGGTGCTTCCGACCGCCTCGGAAAAACCGCTGACGGCACAACCGTTTGTGACTATGACCCCGAAGAAATCAAAAGAAAGATTTCAATAAGCACTTCTCTCGCTGCTTTTGAATATAATGACCTTAAAATCAATATCCTCGATACACCCGGACTTTTTGACTTTGCCGCTGAAATGACAGAGGGTATCCGTGCCGCTGATACTGTCATGATTACCGTTTCCGCAAAGTCAGGCGTTAAGGTCGGCGCAAGAAAAGCATATGACGAGGCTCTTAAACAGAATAAATCAAAAATGTTCGTTGTCACAAAAATAGACGACAAGGACGCTAATTTCTTCAACGTACTCACTGAACTCAAAACTGTTTTCGGTCCTACCGTATGCCCCGTTGTTGTACCCGTCATAAGCGGTGGAAAAATCGTTTCATATGTCAACCTCATCGAGATGAAAGCATATAAATACGATAACAAGGGAAATGCTGTCGAGACAGATATGCCCACCGCTGAAATATCTGAAAAATTTGAATACCGTATTGACGGTCTTATTGCCGCTATATCAGAGGCTGTCGCTGAAACATCGGACGAACTCATGGAGAAGTTTTTCGAGGGCGAGGAATTTACTCAGAAAGAACTCATTGACGGTATACATGACGGTATGAACAGAGGTATTATAACTCCTGTCGTATGCACTTCCGCAACGGAACTCACAGGTATTGATATGCTCCTCAAAGAGATTGAACTCCTTCTCCCGTCACCCGAAGAAGCAAATACCGCTAAAACCAAAGAGGGAAAAGATGTTGAATGTGATGCATCTGCTCCGCTTTCAGCATATATTTTCAAGACCGTTGCAGACCCCTTTGTCGGAAAAATGTCCTTTATCCGTGTAAGGTCAGGAAAACTCTCCTCAAACAGCGAAGTTCTCAACGCTTCAACAGGTACTTCCGAAAAAATCGGAAAACTGTACACTCTCTGCGGTAAGAAACAGACAGAAGTTTCAACAGCTTTCGCAGGCGATATTGTCGTAGCCGCAAAGATAACCGCAAATACAGGAAATACTCTCTGCGATTCTTCAAAGCCTGTTGAGTTTGAAGCTATGGAATTTCCAAGACCATGCTACTCAATGGCTGTAAAGGCTAAGGCTCAGGGCGATGAGGCTAAAATTTCCGCAGGTATGCAGAGACTTGTCGAGGAAGACCCAACTCTCACATATGTTCAGGACGATGACACCAAAGAACAGATTCTCAGCGGTCTCGGTGAACAGCATCTCGAAGTCGCTGCCGCTAAACTCAAAGGCAAGTTCGGCGTTGATATAAACCTCTCTGTTCCCAAGATTGCATATAAGGAAACTATCCGCAAAAAGGTCAAGGTTCAGGGCAGACATAAGAAACAGTCAGGCGGTCACGGTCAGTTCGGTGATGTATGGATAGAATTTGAGCCTTGCGTAAGCGATACTCTCGTATTTGAAGAAAAAATATTCGGCGGTGCAGTCCCCAAGAACTACTTCCCCGCAGTACAGAAAGGTCTTGAAGAATCTGTAAGAAAAGGTGTTCTCGCAGGCTGTCCCGTTGTAGGTCTTAAAGCAATTCTTGTTGACGGTTCATATCACCCTGTTGATTCCTCGGAAATGGCTTTCAAAACCGCTGCATCTATCGCTTACAAGGAAGGTCTTAAACAGGCTGACCCCGTTATGCTTGAACCTATCGGAGAACTCAAAGTTACTGCTCCAGATGAAAATACAGGCGATATCATGGGCGAACTCAACAAGCGCAGAGGCAGAGTTCTCGGCATGGAACCCGCTTCAAACGGTATCACTGTAATTCAGGCAGAAGTCCCGATAAGAGAAATGCACGATTTCGCTATGTACCTCCGCCAGACCACAAGAGGCATGGGAAGTTTTGAACTTGATTTCCTCAGATATGAACAGCTCCCCGCAAACCTCCTTGCAGAAGTTATTTCTTCCGTAAATTCTGAAAATTAATAAAATTTCTGTTATGCTTGACAAAGTATAATATATGTGATATAATGATATTATCTTCAGGGCAGGGTGAAATTCCTGACCGGCAGTAAAGCCTGCGAGCCGTTTTAGGCGGTTGATTCGGTGGAACTCCGAAGCCGACGGTATAGTCCGGA
>DGRR01000096.1 GCA_002389995.1 Ruminococcus sp. UBA4383
AAATACAAACGGATATTCAAGTCCCTTTGATGCATGAATCGTCTGTACTGTCACATAATCGCCCGAAGGTGCGGAGGCTTTGCCTTCCTCATCTTTTTTTATTTTTATTATTCTGTCGATATGCCTCAGAAATCCGCCGAGACCGTTATTGCCTTCAACAGAAGAATTTTCGTCATAATTAGCTGCATACTGTATAAGTGAGCGGAGATTGGCACGTTTTTTCTCTCCGTCACTGTAAAGCTGCATAACAGGTATAAAGTCCGTATCCTCATAGACAGAGTTGATAAGTTCGCTCAATGTCATTGTTACCGAGTCAAGCCTGTATCTGTCAAGTGAATCGAGGAAATCTCCTATTCTCTGCAAAAGGATTATATCGCTGAATCCATTGTATCCGCCGTCAGCAATATCACGCAGTAGTGAATACAATGCCCTTTCGTTGTCGAATGATTTTATATATGCTATTTCCCCTGCCGTGAACATATACATGGGCGACATAAGCACCGCAGTCAGAGGAATATCAAGCAGAGGATTGTTTATTATTCTCAGCAGGTCAATAAGTATTGATATTTCACGGGATTTGAGATAGCCTTTTTTTTCCGCACCTTTTGCGTCTATTCCCCTTATTGAAAGTTGTTTTACATATTCAGCGGAGAATTTATTTTTTCTTACAAGTATACAGAAATCGGAAGGGCGGCATGGTCTGATTCTGCCTTTTTCGTCAAGAACGGGATAATTATTTTTTATCATCTCGGCTATTTTTTCGGCAGTATAGGCAGCTTCGGGATTTTCAGCCCTTTCGGAATATTTATCTTCGTCATCGCTGTCGTTTTCGGGTTCATCGTCATTGATAAAGGCTATATGTGTTTTGCAGTCGGGAATGTCCTTATATTTTTCCGCACCGAAATAAAGCTTTTCATCGTCATTGTAGTTGATATCGCCGCATTTTTCGGACATGATATTTGAGAACAGGTAATTTATGAAATCAATTGCAATTTCAGATGTTCTGAAATTCTTATTCAGCACTACCGACTGATTTTTACTTTTACTATCCTTGTCATATTTTTCTGAACTTCTGAATGTGGATATAAAATTCTTCGGATTTGCAAGTCTGAAACCGTATATTGACTGCTTCACATCTCCGACAAGGAAAACATTATCACCGTACATGGGATTATTGTTTTCATCTTTTCTGAAATTTCTTGAAAGAAGTTTGAAAATCATATCCTGTTTGTTGTTTGAATCCTGATATTCGTCAATCATGATTATATCATAATTCTGTGATATATTTCTGGCAGTTTCGGACTGAATGACATTTCCGTCCTCATCGAAATCCGAAAGAAGTTCAAGTGTAAGCCTTTCACCGTCATCGAAACTGAGGGCATTTTTTTCGATTTTTCTTTCCCATATAAATTCGTGATATTTTTTAATTACCTCAGTCAGAACTTTTGTAACCTCAGCGGATTCACAGAAATCGCTTTCGGCAGCGACAGCACTTTTCACAACCTGTCTTACAATCTTTATATATTCAGTACGTTTTGCCGCATATACGTCATTCAGTTCACGGTTGCATTCGGTATTCTTGGAAATTCTGACTTTATCGTCAAAGCGGACAAATCTTTCGGCATCATTTTCATTCGGCAGACTATTATTTTCAAAAATATCAAGAATTTCCTGAATCTTATCGTTTTCATTCTCGGACTGGTCTTTTGATTTTACTGCAACGGCAACAGTATATATATCGGGAAATATTTTTGGAATAAGCTGTACGCTTTCATCGGAGAGCATTTTTGCCCTTCTGATTTTTTTAACACATGAATCAATGAAAAGCCTGTAATACACTGATTCCCTGAAATCCTTTGCATATTCCATATTTGCCTTTTCGAGCCATTTGTCACGGTAAGCCTCTGATTCGAGAAATTCGTCAACACAGTTTATAACATCTATAAGTCTTTTTTCGTTTGATATACAGAATTTATCATAGAGAAAAGATATTTTATCATTTTCATTTTCGCAGTAATAGTCGATAAGGTCGTCCATAGCCTGAGATTTGAGAACTTTATTGTCAATATCGTCAAGGACGGTAAATCCTGATGTAACGCCCTGTTCCTCTATATTATCCCTTATAAGGTCGAAACAGAATGAATTTATTGTGCATATCTTTGCATTTTTGAGGTGTACCTGCTGTTCAAGGAGATACTTGTCTGAGGGATTATCGTTTATAAGTTTTGACAGGTTTCTTTCAAGACGCTTTTTAAGTTCGGAGGCGGCATCATTTGTAAAAGTAACGATAATTATTCTGTCAGCCCTTACGCCCTTTTCGGGGTCAGCGATTATCTTTGAGATTCTTTCGGTAAGCACGGCAGTTTTTCCGCTTCCTGCGGCAGCCGAAACGATTATGGAAGTATTTTCCGCATTTATTGCATCTTCCTGCTGTTTTGTCCAAGGCATAAAATCACTCCTTTCATTCTTTCATATCGAGAATTTCCTGAGCCTTGCGGACTTCATCTTCATCGGGCGTGCGTGGATTTCTGAGGTCAACATTACCGCATATATCCATATATCCGCAGAAATCGCAGGGGAAATCCTTTTTTTCCTTCAACGGGTCAGCCGATACATCTCCGCTGAGGAGGGATTCAGCCATTTCAACGAGTTTTCCGTAGGTATATTCTTTAAGTTTCTGCATACCCTCGCTTGAAATACAGCTTGATTTTTTGTCAATATTTCCGTTCTTGCACAATTTTGCGGGGATATAATTTCCGCCGCCGCCTTTTTCCATAGCGTTTATTATTTTTTTGTCTCCGAGTATAATGCCCGTAGTTTTGAGTTTTGAGTTTACTTCTGACTGGTTGAAACTTTTATCCTTTGAATCAGCGAGGTCAAGTTCCTTTATTCTTATGGGAGTATACAGAACTCCTGCAGGGGTATATCCGTCATAGATTCCGCCTGTATCCGCTGCTGCAAAGAGATACAGAAGCATCTGCATATTAAGACCTGATGCAAGTTTTTCGCTGTTTATTTCTTTTTTACTGCTTTTATAGTCAACGATACGCATATATTTCTTATCATCTATGATACATTCGTCAGCACGGTCTATCTGTCCTGAAAAGCGCAGGATATTTCCTTTTCCGAAAGGGAGAGTCACGGATTTTTCGTCTTTTATTTTGATTTCGTGAGCCATAGGCTTGAAATCCGATGCCATGAGAGAATTTTGTGTATGTATCATTACATTTGAAATTCCGTCAGTAAGTTTTTTGAATATAAAATTAAATCTTGCAGTTTTTCCGAACTCGCCTGCGAGGTTTTTATCCCTGTATTTTTCGGCATTTTTCTTTATTTCGTCAGAAATCTGTTCATAGCTCAGAGATATAAACTCCTCTTTTGTGCGTGGGGCAAGGATACCTCTGAAACATTCATGAACTATATCTCCTGCGATACGCACATCAATATCAACCTTTTCATAGGTATGAAGCTTAAGAATACTGCTGCAAAAATACATGAAATGGCATCTGTTATAGTTTTCGAGGGCAGTAGGCGATATATAGAGCGGGTCAAATCTTTTAAGTTTTTCCATAACAGACCTGTCAACTTTATAGTCCTGAGAAAATTCCGAACGGTTTATAATTCTGCCGATTCTGCTGTTATAATTTTTGTCTGATGTGAGTATTTTTTCTATTGCGGCAATACAGCCGTCATTTCTCCTGAAATCCTGCATATATCTGTAAAATGCCGAATGGAGCGTAACAGCGTAGTAATCGGGAGTTATATTGTCCTCTGTGATAACCTTGTCCTCACAGTCAAACATATTTATAATATCCCCTATGACCTGCGAGGGATATTTTGCCTGTCCTGAAAGGTCTGAAAGCGGATAGCTTATATAGAGTTTTTCCGATGCAGTCGAAAGTGTCTTATAAACTATAAGTCTTTCCGAAGCGATGAGGTCCGACAAAGGTCTTGAAATTTCTATACCTTTTTCGGAGAGTTTTTCCTTGTCAAGCTCTGAAAAAAGCCCGTGAAGGCTTACCTGATTGGGGAAATCGCCTTCTGTTGAACCCATGGCAAAAAGTATTTTCGGAGCATTAAGCCTTGCAGTTCTTGCTGATGCAGCAATAACGCTGTCGATTGTCTGGGGCGGTACGGAATATTTTAATCCTGCTGTCATTGAACGAATAATCCTTGAAAGTTCAGCAAAACTTATTTCCTTTTCTCCTATCACAGAAACTATGCTGTCGAAAATATCCATAAGGCACGACCATAATTTTTTTATTTCCGATGCGGCATAGTCCTTGTTTTCCTTTATCAATTTTAACATAAGTGAAGCGATATTGCGTTCAATATTACATTCCACAAGATATGCATAGAGATAACGGCAGTATTCTTCTGCCGGACGGTCTTTTCTGACTTTTTTTCTGAGTTTGTAAACGGGAGTTATAATATTTTCTCTCATTTTCTCTATAAGTTCAAGGTCATCATCTTTCGCCTTAAACGGAGAGAGCCACATATCCCCGTCAACGCCCCATTTATAGCAGTAATTTTCAAGTATTGCGGCATCTTCGAGGGATATTCCGCTTATACCGCATTTTATCATTTTGAATATCTGTTCGGAGTGCAGTTTTTTTGCGGAAAGTATGTCGAGGAGTGTTGTGAAAAATACCATTAAAGGAGTATTGACCGCAGATTTTTCGGTACTCATAAAAAATGGTATGTCATATCTTTCAAAAGCGGCTTTCAGTATTCCTTCATAGGGCTGTATATTGTTTGAAAGTACGGCAATATCGCCGTATTTAAGGTTTTTGTCATCATGTATAAGTCTTTTTATGGTTGCACACACATAATCGACTTCGCTGTACATATCCCTTGCTTCAAAGATATGGAAATTTTGGGGTTTGGGAGCATTTTCCGGCCGGGCTTTGAAATTTCTCATTATATGCTCGCTGATATATTCAAGGTCATCATGTCTGAAACGCTTGCTTTTTCCGCATTTTGTGACTTTGTACTCAATATTTTCATTTCTGCATATTGAAGCAATAGTGCGGAAAGTTCTGTTTACCGTTTCAAAAAGCGTGAAATCCCCTGCATACGGGTTGTCAGTCCTGAGAGTTATGACTGTATTTGCGGCAGATGATATAATTATTTTAATCATGTCAATCTGGTCACCCGTAAAGCTTTCAAATTCATCTATATAGACGTTTTTCCCCTTGAAATACTGATGCAGGTTTGCTATATGTGCGGCAACACGGATATTTTCAAAATTATCCTTGAAACCGTATTCCTGCATAAGCCTTTCATATTCATAATATACATCAGCGATGTCATTGGTTTTGTCGGATAATTTTTTTTCTGCGAAAATTGCGCTGCTGCGGAGCGTATCAGGAGTTATGCCTGAACGCTTCATATCGTTTATAAGGTCAAGAACTTCCTCCGCAAAGCCGTTATGTGTACTCTGTCTGCGAAAAAAACTGAACTGCTCAGGTTTTTTTCTTACTGCCGAAACAGCCTGATATATAAGTATCATTCTTGCATATTCGTCAGCATATTCGCCATGCCTGTCGGGTTCACCGAAATCCTGAAACAACTGTCTTGCAATACCTGTAAAGCTTGTTGAAATCAGCTTGTTGAATTCCACTGAGCCGAGATAAAAATAAAGACTTTTATCAAATTCATATGAATACTGTTCTGGGACAAGAACTATCTGTTTTGAACTGTTTCCTGCTTTTATGCGTTCAAACATGAGAGTAGTTTTTCCGCTGCCTGAGCCACCCGTAATAAATTCTACCATAATCCCACCTGCTTTAATTTAATAACTGAAAAAATATGCATACCATAAGGTATGCATATTTTAATTATCAGAAACCGTTTTTGTGATATTCTTCCATTACTGATGCAAAGTCTCTGCTGCTCTTGCTTACAGTGAATGATGTTTCAATTCCGTCTATTGAAACGCTGCTTGAATATTCCCAGATACCGTATTTAGGATTGGGAGCGAACTGAGGCTTTGTATCGCCGTAACTTGAAATAAGGATATCAAAGTCATCAAATACCTTGCCTGAAAGCTTTGTATTGAAGAAATCGAGGTAGCTGTAAATTCCCACATACATATCACTGCCCTGAACTTCGTTGCAGAATGCTGAAACTATTGCAGAAACTTCATCAACGGACATATTCTCGTAGACATCTCCGCCAATCTGGAGATATATGGGATATTCAAACTTCATGCCTTCGATTGTCTTTTTGAGTGTCTTTGCTTCTTCAACAGCTTCTTCCTCGTTTAATGCTGATGTAATCCAGTAAGCACCAACTCCGAGACCTGCGTCCTTTGCACCGCTGTAATTGAGTTCAAAGTTCTCATTTATATAGGAGTCACCGTTTCCGATGCCGTTTCCTGCATTTATGATAGCGTAGTCATAACCGCCGTCCTTCACATAATTCCAGTCGAGGACTTCCGCACCGATATATTCAACGCCTTTGATTGAATCATCAGCCTTTGTTACGGTTGTTGAAGGAGTAGATGAAGTTTTTGCAGTTGTTGATTCTGCGGGCTGGACGGGTGAAAGTGAGCCGTCCTCATTTTTTCTGTATGTATTGGGAGCAATAGCAACGGGGTAGTTATAATATCCGTGGTTGAGGTCTACATCACCGTTTATTCCGTTTACACGACCTGTTGAAGAATACTGCCATATACCGTATGCACCGTTGAATGCGGGGTGAGCTGCGCCGAAATGTGCAACCCATACGGCATATTTGCTGAGTACGTCCTGATAAACCTTGCTGCTGAGGAAATATGCTGAACTGTAAACACCTACATAGTAGCCTTTTTCTTCGAGTGTCTTACAGAAAGCATCAACCATAGCCGAGATTGTAGCTGTTGAAAGGTATTCCTGCGAGGGGTCTTCGATATCGAAATAAATGGGATAATCGTAGTCATATTCCTTTATTATCTGATAGCAGGTTTCAGCCTCACGCTTGGCATCTTCAACTGTCTGAGCGTAGCTGTACCAGTAAACACCTACATCAATTCCGACAGCCTTAGCCTGCTGTACGTTATAATCGAAAGTGGGGTCTTTCTGGGAAAGTTCCCTGCCGTATCCTGCACGCATGATAGCAAACTCAACGCCTGCATCTTTTACAGCCTGCCAGTTTACAGTACCCTGCCACTGTGAAACGTCAATACCCCATGATTCCTTGGTAAGAGATTCCTGAGGAACAGCCTGAGTAGTTTCGGGGGGAGCTTCGGTAGTCGCCTGAGTTGTAACGGGTGGTTCTTCGGGTTCTTCGGGAGCGTTTTCAGCTCCCTTATATGCGTCATAGATGTCAAAAACGTTGAAAGGTTCATCAGAAGTATCTGATGTGTAGAAAGTCACGGGAACTTTTGCTTTACTTACTGCCGAAAATGTGTTATAATAGTCAGCGTATGCAGGCATTGCGAAAGATGCGGCTGCTGCTGTGCAGGCTATACTGCCTGATACGATTGCAGAAAGTAACTTTTTGGATAAACTCATTGGATTTTTTCTCTCCTTTTTTCAATGACGAATTTCTCTTATGCACGAGAAACTCAAAAATTCCTTTTTTTGATTACAATTCAATTACAAATTACTTTCTGAATTATAACACAACGCATTTACAAATGCAAGCTTTTAATTCAAAAATAAAAAAAGTTGTGCATATTTCACTAATTTTATTTCACAATTCAGTACATAATATATGCACTAAAACGGAGGTTTTATGATGAAAGAATTTACAATCAACAAAAATGACAGCGGACAGAGAATAGACAAATTTGTAACAAAAGCTCTGCCCGAACTCCCGAAAAGTATGATGTATAAGCTTTTCAGGAAAAAAGATATAAAAATAAACGGTAAAAAATGTAACATATCCGATATCTTATCCGAGGGCGATAATGTAAGAATCTATGTCAGAGATGAAGTATCCGCAGTCCGTACTGCTGATACGGGATTTCTTACAGCTTCCGATGAGCTTAGAATAGCCTATGAGGACGAAAATATATTAATCGCCTGTAAGCCGAAAGGTCTTGATTCACATTCAAACGGCGAAACACATTCGGATACATTAATCGACAGAATTAAAAAATATCTCTTTAATAAAGGCGAATACAATCCGCAGAATGAAAATTCATTTTCCCCCGCACTTTGCAGCCGTCTTGACAGAAATACCTCAGGACTTGTCATAGCCGCTAAAAATGCCGCCTCCCTGCGTGAAATAAATTCCGCAGTCAGAAACGGCACAATCCACAAAATCTATCACTGCATAACAGTCGCAAAACCTCCGAAAGACTGCGATATTATTACAGCCTACCATAAAAAGGACGATACAAGAAATATCGTCCGCATATCTGATGAATATGCGGACGGCTTTAAAGAAATAAAAACAGGCTATAAAATTCTTAAAGAGAAAAAAGGCTTGTATCTTGTTGAAGTAACGCTTTATACAGGGCGCACTCATCAGATAAGGGCACATCTTTCACATATAGGCGCACCCGTTCTCGGTGACGGAAAATACGGCAATACCGCATTAAACAAGCGTTACGGAGTATTTTATCAGGAACTTTGTGCCTGCTCCCTCAAATTTGAACTTGATGAAAATTCAGAGCTTGCATATCTCAACAGCATTAATGTAAATTCGCCTGCTCCTGAATTTGAAAAAAGATTTAATTAGGCTGACCCTGACGGTGGCGGAGGTTATCCTCTTTGAGTTTTCTTCCCTCTGCGATAAGTTCACGCATTTTTTCGGGGTCACTGTTGTAAAGTGCATCGCTGTACTTATGGAGATTGTCTATCAGGGTTTCAAGTTCAAACAATAAATTTTCACGGTTCTGCATAAACAAATCCGCCCACATTTTCTCATTCATGGTTGCGATTCTCGTCATATCCTGAAAGCTTCCTCCGCTGAATCCGCATTCAAGACCGAGTTCAGGGCTTTTGACGTATGCACTTGAAACGATATGTGCAAGCTGTGAAGTATAGGCTATCATTTTATCGTGATTTTCGGGAGTGGTAACGACAATTTTCCCCGCACCGATTTCCTTTGCAAGACCTGTGAGAATTTCGGTATCTTTCGGGTCATCATCTTCAAAAGGTGCAACAATAAAATTCGCCTTGCAGAACAAATCGGGGGTACTGTTTGAATATCCGCCGAACTCTTTTCCTGCCATGGGGTGAATACCCATATAGCGCATACCGTTATTTACAGCAATTTTCCTCATTCTTTCGGAGAAACTGCCCTTTATTCCGCAAACGTCCGTAACGAGAGTATTTTTATCCATTTTGTCCGCATTTTCGCTGAAATATTTTTCTGCGGTATCGGGGAAAAGTGCAATTATAATCAAATCAAATCCGCTGTAATCTCCTGTAAATACGTCATCAACCGCAACATCACGCATAGCGGCTTCTTCAATATCTTGTTTCAAATCACTTCCGACAACGAAATGATTTGTATATTTTTTCAGAGCCTTGCATACCGAACCGCCTATAAGTCCGAGTCCCACAACCAAAATCTTCATATAATCAAATCCTTTCCTACAAATATTCCCCGCATACACGGGGAAATATTATTAAAATATTAAAATAAAATATCCTTAAAGCATACCTGCGGTTCGTGCTTGTCGAAATCCCATGTATGGTATGAACCACCATGACAGAAATCCTTTTCCTTGCATGAACTGCATTTTTCATTTTCATCGCAGAGATTTTTCCTGAATATCTGAAATTTATTGTTCCATACTTCACTGAAACGGTCTTTCAGGATATTTCCCTGAATAAATTCGGGTCTGCGCTCGATGTCAAGACAGGCAGTTATATCGCCGTTCGCCATAATGCTTGCTATGTAAGTTCCTGCTGTGCAGAGGAAATACCAGTCACGCACTTCACGTTCATATTCAAGTCCCACATAATGCGAACAGCCGTATGTAACAGGTTCGCCTGCTATACGCATTGTGCGGATAAACTCAATCATATAGACATAATCCTCCTTGGTGAGAAGGAGTTCGGGGTGAAGTTTTGCCCTGCCGATAGGGTCCATGTTTATGATTCTCCATGAATCTATGTCCATATCTCTCAATATTTTGTAAAGCTCCCATAACTGACCGATATTCTGATGAGTTACAACAGTAGTTACCTGAACGGATTTGAAAGTACCTACTTTTATAAGGCTTTCAATGCCTTTCATAGCTCTTTCCCAGCCTTTCGGAGTACGTCTGAAAGCGTCATGGGTTTCGGGGAGTCCGTCAAGGCTTACCGAAATAGTACCCATGCCGACTTTTTTCAGGTCATTTGCGACTTCATCATCAATAAGTGTTGCGTTGCTTGTCATACCCCAGCGGAAACCAAGCTGATTTGCTATGCCCATAATATCGAAAAAATCTTTTCTCAGAAGCGGTTCACCGCCTGTAATGCAGAGCATTTTATTGTCAGTGCCGAAATCCTCTTTGACTTCCTTTAAAAATTTTTCATACTGCGGAACAGTTAGTTCATCAGAGGAGACATCTCCGCAGCTGCTTCCGCAGTGGAGACATCTTTCATTGCATCTCAAAGTCAGTTCGAGGAATAAATTTCTGAGCTGAGGTTTTGTTTTAAGACCCTCACGGTACTCAGCGAGCTTAGTCATATTATTGTTTTTAGTTCTTACGTCAAGCATAGCGCACCTCAGTCAAAAGCAATAGGAGGACCGTAGACGGGATATGTTGCAGTAGTTGTTTCCTCCGAGGTATTATCGGGCATCATTGTAGTAGTTACAATTTCGTCCTCATCGAGATATTCAGGCGCACCATATTCAGGCTGCGGCATGGGTTCTTCATCGCCGTCATAATACCAGTCCAGATTTGTACTTCTTCCGAGGAGGAAACGGTTAAGTGCTACCAAATCGGCAATACTCAGCCTGCCGTCCGAATTTACATCATATTCTGTATAGCCATAGTATTTGTCATTTGTCTGAGAATCGCTGTATTCCTGTCTTAATCTGATAAGGTCAAAAACGTCTGTTGAGCCGTCCCAGTTTATATCTCCCTGTGCGAAAAAGCTCGGAGGGCCATAGACAGCAGGATTTTCATTTCCATAAGGGTCATATTCGGTAGTCATCATTGACGGCGGTCCATAGACTACTGCCATAGTAGTTTCAGTTTCGGTTGCAGGGTCATATGCATCTTCCGTGGCAGTTGTCGTGAAAAATTCGGGAGGACCATAGACTTCTTCCACATACTCTGCGGAGGGTTCATAATCGGGTTCATCGGCTTTTACACTGAGAGTCGGTACAGTATCAGGAGTTACCGAGCCGAGAGCCATGTTGAGAGCCGTTGCGAACATCGCAGCGGTTGCGGCTGTTTTTTTGTTCTTTTTCATAGTAAATACCCCTTTCGTTATTTGCGGAAATATCCGCTTATATATAAATGTCAAAAAATGTGCCGGTTTTTACCGTCTGATAAAAACTTTGTATATATGCACAAATATATGAATTATATTTGTGCATATCAACCAATAAAAATTCCTCATATATCATCTTAACTACATTATAACAAAATTTACATAATTAGTCAACAGATTTTAAGGATTCTGCCATATTTATTTTTTCAAGCTTTATCTCCATGAAAAGATTTACAATAAAATTGAAAACAAATGTCATTATAATGCTGTAAACAAAACTCATAGGCAATATACGGCTTTTGAAATCGACCATATCGACTACTATCTGTTTCATGACAAAACTATGGAAAAATATTCCGAGAAAAATTCCGAAAACTGTTCCTATTGCGGTAAGGGCTATATTTTCACGCAGAACATATGCAGATGATTCACGGCGGAAAAATCCGAGAACTTTAATTGTCGCTATCTCACGCACTCTTTCAGTGATGTTTATGTTTGTAAGATTATATATGACTATGAATGCAAGTCCTGCGGCGCAGGCTATTACAAGAATAACAACATAGTCAAGACTGCTCATCATATTGCCCATACGGGTTCTTAATTCATCAAATACTGTAACTCCTGTCACATCAGATAATTTTGCAATTTCCGCAGACGCCTTATATTCATCTGTATTTTTCGGGAAATTTATATATCCTCCGTTAAATTCAATATTTTCACCAAGCTGATTTGAAACTGTCTCCGAATCCACGAAAACATAATTGTACACATGATTTTCAAAAACTCCCTTTACTTTCAGGTGAAGTTCCTGCATATCCTCATTGCGGAGGGTTATTTCATCGCCTGTCTTAACGCCGTACCTTTCGGAAATGCTGTGACTTACAAGAGCCTCGCCCATTTCGGGATATTCAAGCGGATTTAATTCCATATCACGGAAATTCATAAACTTATCCATATTGCCGAAATTTTCAGGAGCAACAAGGCTTATGCTCTTTGTTTTGTTTTTGTAAACCAAATCCCATGAACTGTTATGATTTATGACATATTCCTTTGAAACTTCATCGAGTTTATTTTTTAATTTTACGGGGACATTTCCGTTTTTATCGGATTTGAAGGAAACGGAAGCATCTGCGGTCTGTATTTCACCGTACTGGACATCTGCGAATCCTGCAACGGAATCCTTCAATCCGAATCCTGTAAGCAAAAGTGCCGTACAGCCTCCTATTCCGACTATCATCATGAAAAATCTTCCCTTGTATCTGAAAATATTTCTGACCGATACTTTATAGAGAAATTTCATTCTGTTCCATATAAAGGGAATATATTCAAGGAAAACTCTTTTTCCTGCCTTGGGGGCTTTGGGACGCATGAGATTTGCAGCAGTTTCAGAGAGTTCATATCGGCACGAAAGCCATGTTATTCCTATCGAACACAAAAGCGATGCACCAAGAGCCATAACTGCAAGTTTCCAGTCAAACATATAATTTATATCAAGCGGCGTATACATAAGCTTATAGGTTAGCCATATTACTTTCGGGAAAAGCCATGTGCCTGCTCCGTATCCGAATATACAGCCAATCAGTGCGGCACTTCCAGAATAAAACATGAATTTTCCCATAATCGAGGCTTCCGAATATCCCAGAGCCTTGAAAACTCCTATCTGTGTGCGCTGTTCCTCAACCATTCTCGTCATAGTTGTCATGCAGACAAGTGCTGCCACAAGTATGAAAAATATCGGGAAAACTTTTGCGACCTGTGCGACAATTTCAGAATCATTTTCAAAACAGGCATATCCGATATTGGTATTTCTTCCGAGTACATATATATCAGGGGCTTTTATATCGGCAATTTCGTTCTCCGCATCAGTGATTTTCTTTTCTGCGTCTGCGATTTTCTCGTCAAATTCTTTCAGACCGTCATTATATTCCGCAAGACCGTCATTGTATTCATTCAGACCGTCCTGATATTCTTTAAGACCGTCCTCATATTCTTTTTTACCGTTTTCGAGTTTTTCAAGACCTTCATTATATTCTTTCTGACCGTCCTGCCATTTTTCAAGACAGTCCTCATAATCTTTTTTGCCATTTTCAAATTCTGCGAGGGATTTCTGATATTCTGCAAGACCGTTTTCATACTGAATTTTTCCGTCATTAAATTCCGCCCAGCCGTTTTCGAGTTCCTGACGTTTTTCATCAAGTATCTGCTGTTGTTTTTCGAGTTCCTGACGGGAGGCTTCGAGTTCAGCCCTTGCGGATTCGATTTGTCTTTTACCCTCCTCAATCTGCGCCTGACCTGCGGTAAGCATAGCCTGCTGTTCTTCGGGGAGGAATGACAACATTCCCATTAAAGAGCCGTACTGTGCATTGAAATTATTTTCCTGCATTTCGAGTTCAGCTTCTTTTGCATTGAGTTCATTTTCGCCTGCATAGAACTGTTCCCATGCATCATTCAGCTGTCTTTCGCCGTCATCAAACTGAGCCTGACCGTCAACTAATTCCTTTTCTGAATCATCAAGGAGTTTTTTTGAATCATCAAGTTGTATTTTTGCATTATCGAGTTCTTTCTGACCGTCATCAATTTTCTTTTTTGCATCATCGAGTTCTTTTTTGCTGTCATCAAGTTCTTTTTTAGCATCATCGAGTTTTTTCTGATTGTCTGAAATTTCCTTTTCGGCATCTTTCAGTTCCTGTTGTGCATCATCGAGTTCTTTTTTTCCGTCATCGAGTTCCTTTTTAGCATCATCAAGTTCCTGCTGACCGTCCTGTTTTTTATCGGCAAGTTCAGATTTACCGTCACTGAGTTCATCTTCCGCATCTGACAAAATTTTATCATATCTCAAATCAGCCTGTTCCTGAGCGATATTTTCCCATTCTTCTGTTTTTCTGTCGGAAAATTCTTCATATTCATCTGAATATATGCTCATATCATGATTGAATTTAACAAATACCTCCGAATAATAATCCATGTCAACGGCATCGGGCATTATACAGACAAATCCTGAAATACTGCCTGTTCCGATAGATGTAGTGCCTCTTTCAAAATTTATGTAATACGGGGAATCAGCCTTTCCGACCACGGTAAATTCCTTGTATTTCAGGGAATCCCTTGTATCTTCGGGAGTTTCATCGGATACTCTGATTTTTGTACCGACAGCTATGTCAAGCTTGCTGTCCATTATGCATTCATCGGGATTTTTCGGCATATTTCCCTCTTTGAGAATGATTTTGTTTATATTTTCGGTAAGTGTATGTGTTTTCAGAACAGCTTCTTCTTTCATATCGGTGATATACAGTACATCAAAACTTTGTGAACCTTCTGCATATTTTACATCTTTCTGATTTTTAAAATTTTCAATATTTTCATCTTCCCAGCCGAGAGTTGAAACAAGACGGAAATCATAAAATTCATGCTCTTTCAGATATTCGTCAAACATATTGACCATAGCGGGAGTTGTTATTCTCACCCCTGTGAAAAATCCCGTGCCGAGGGCTATAATGGCGAGAATTGCCATAAATCGTCCGAGAGTTCCTTTTATCTCACGGACGGAAGTTTTTTTCATTACAGATTTCATATTCTCACCATTCTATCTCCGAAACATCAACGATATTGTCATTTTTCCGCATATCCGCAACAGTTCCGCTCTTTATCGTTATTATCCTGTCAGCCATAGCCGAAAGTGCCTGATTGTGCGTGATAACCACGACAGTCATTCCCGTTTTACGGCAGGTATCCTGCAAGAGTTTGAGTACGGCTTTTCCCGTGTTGTAGTCAAGTGCGCCCGTAGGCTCATCACATAACAGAAGCTTCGGATTTTTAGCCAATGCACGGGCGATAGCTACTCTCTGCTGTTCACCGCCCGAAAGCTGTGCAGGGAAATTCTTCATTCTGTCACCAAGTCCGACCTGTTTAAGGACTGATGCCGCATCAAGCGGTTCACGGCATATCTGCGCCGCAAGCTCGACATTTTCCAGTGCCGTGAGATTCTGGACAAGGTTGTAGAACTGGAATACAAATCCCACATCATAACGCCTGTATGCCGTAAGCTGTTTTTTGTTGAGGGAGGCTATTTCCACACCGTCAAGAACTGCGCTGCCGCCCGTGAGAGTATCCATTCCGCCGAGAATATTGAGTATAGTTGTTTTGCCTGCGCCTGATGCCCCTACTATAACGCAGAACTCACCTTTGTCTATTTCAAAATTTACGTCTCTGAGGGCTTGTATTTCCACTTCGCCCGTTTTGTAAGTTTTTCTGACATTTTTAAATTTAACATAACTCATAATCATACCTCCGCTGAAATTATAACATAAAATAAATTTATTTTCAACACCATATTGACAAAAATTAAAATATATGATATATTTTATAACGTGAATAACATAGAGGAGGATATCATGTATACTAAAAAGGATATAATAAAAGCTTCAAATCTCAATTCTTCAATGCTCCTGTTTTTTCTCGGTGCGGTCACGCTTGCAAGCCTTGCCTTTGACCCTGTAACCAGACTTTTCACAGAAAAAGATTCTCAGTATTATAACAGCGTATACAACTTAGTCGCCTATACACTGCAATATTTCATCGGAATGGGGGGTGCGCTGATTATCTTCTACTGCACAAAAACAGGAAAAGAAGTAAAAAATGAACGTCCTCTGCTCGCAAAACCGCAGATGCCTGCTTCATGGATTTTCAGACATATAATGATTTGTTTCTTCATAACCTATTCAACGGTGTATATTTCAAATTTTATATTTGTCATACTTGAACAGATTACAGGCATCAAATTATATGCACCTGACTTTACGGCAGAGGACAATATAATATCAAAGCTTGCAAATGTTCTGGGACTTATGTTTCTCGCTCCCGTCTTTGAAGAAACTTTTTTCCGTGGCTCAATGCTCCGCAGTAATCTGCGTTTCGGAAAATGGTCAATGATAGTAACCGCAGGAATTTTCTTCGGATTATGGCATATGAACTACGCCCAGACACTCTACACAATGGCTATGGGAATATACGCAGGCTTTATCTATGCGAAAACAAAATCCCTTATACCCACTCTTATAATTCATTTCGTTTTCAATACAATAGGTACAATACAGTCAATTGTCGTGGGAAATGTTGACCTTGACAATCTGAATCTTTCGGAAGATATCATGAAACTTATCCCGATTGAACTGCTCGGATTTTTAATAATAGCACTTATCCTCACGGGACTTATACTCTTTATCCTTGAACTTGTAAATCACCGTGACAGCTACAAATTAGATGATGAACCGTTTCAGAGCGGATATGAAAATGATACGTTACAGACCGAAAATAAAATGTCAGAGGGCAAGGTACTTGCAATATATTTTTCAGCACCCGTCACTATAATCGCAACAATAATTCTTCTTGCTTCAACAATAGTTTTTGCATTCGGTGTTGATGCATAATAAAAAGGCGCATATCCTGCGCCTTTTTTATTTTATAACTTTTGGGTTGTAATTTCTCTTTTTTTCAAGGACAACAGCATAAATTACAAGGAAAATTATCCCCGTAACCGCTGCACAGACTGAAAATATCAGAAAATATTTTGTCACGGAATTTAATGCACTTGTATACGTTGTGAAAATATGCGGCTGTTTTATCGTGAACGAACCGAAATAATTCGCCGCAAGCAGATATATACACGGTGCAGTTCCCATAATTCCCGCAACAATAAGCGATATTCCGCTCCAATAGAGAGTTGTGGCTATTTCCTTTATGTTGAAAAGTACAATCAGCAGTAAAATTATTCCGACTGCCGCAGATGCCGCAGTGAAAGCCTTCGGAAGAATATCAAGTACCTTGTAGAATTTTGTGAGTATCCCATGATTTTTAAGTGTGTTTATCTTGTATACATCACAGTAATCGGAAATGATTTTCTTTGCATTGTCCTGTGCATTTCCGAGTTTTTCGGAATAATTTTCATCTTTTTCGATATTGTTTTCCTCCGCATAGGAACTGAAAAATTTTTCAAGGTTTTCTTCAACTCCCGAAAAATCCGAATCAGTATAGTTAAAATCATTTCTTTCAAAGGCATATTTTATCTGAGTTCTGATATTTTCTTCAATAATATCCGATTTGAGTGCGCCCATATACACCTCTGACGGTATTCCTGATGAATAATATTTTTCGTTGTAATATTTTTCAAGCTGAGAATATACTATATCGGAAATATTATTTTTTTCAATATTTTTAACGGCTGAATCCTCTGAAACAGAAATTTTGGCAACTGCAAGAAGAAGTGTTCCGATAACCGCAAAAACCATTAAAACAGATAAAATCAGCGAAAAAATATAAGTTGATGCTCTTTTCATATTATTTTTCCTCCGTCTGATTGTAGAATCTGCTTTCTGTTATGTCGCATACAACTCCTGTACGGATATCTGATGCTCCCATAATATCCTTTTTGCAGGTGTAGAGAGTGAGTATTGTTTCATTTTTTGACGAAAGATATTTGTCATTTGTGGCAGGAAATTCAATAAGTTCCCTGACAGTATATGAAAATTCCCCGTAATTTGTCTTTATGGTTACGACATCACCGACTTTAAGCTTTTCAAGGTTTGCGAAAAAAGTATCTGCGTGTGCGCTGATTACGGTATTACCCTCCTGTCCGCAGAGTACCGAACCTGATGCCTGACAAGCACCTCTTTCAAAGAGTTCGCTTTTGCTTCCCCAGTAGACAGGCGCATAAATATCCGCTTTTTCGCAGGAAATCACTGCGAACTGTTCACCGAACGAGGGGTGGATTACTTCGCCTGTCTCAGCGGTTTCGCCCTCATATTCCTCAATGATTTTGTTTTCCTTTATTACAAGTCCCGTATCATCGTTAAGGGGGTCGCTTTTCATATCGTCCATGAAAGCGAGACTGAGATACACTTTCATTTTGTCCGAGGGCTTTATCATGGCGACTATGAATATTCCCACGCAGATACAAAGGAGAATAAGCGGTGTTATGATATGTATGAAAACTCCGCCTCTTTCATTGTTACTGCTCATTGTCTGCCTCTTTTCTTCCGAATGATTTACGCATTACTGCGGTTATGCCTGAAAATGCCAGCACAAACAGAAGTCCTGAAACGGCAAATATTCCCCGTCTGTCATATCCTGTATTTTCGACTGTATTTCCTGCCTTTACAACGCCCACAAGAGTTCCCTCGCTGTCTTTCATGGCAACCTGAACCTTATCATCTGAAATTTCCTCGACAGTGAGCTGAACACCAAGCTTGTCGGTAGCTTCTGCGAGATTGTTTATGACATCAGCTTTCTGTTCTGCGGGGAGCTGTTTCATCATACTGCGGTATTCTTCGGGTGAAAGATTGTCAATTATGACCTGCTGGATATCTTCTGTGAATGTACTGAGATATTCAATCTTCTGTTCATAGGAAAGGTCTATAAATTCTTCCTTGCTTATTCTTGTAAACTCTGTTCCGTCGGGTGCGGAAAGAATTATATCGGAGCTTTTTGAAGTATCTGATGATGTATTGCTGTCAGACGGATTATCATTTACCGCCTCGGCAGTTGTTACCTCGGAGACAGGTGTTTTTGCATCGGGATTATAGGGAACAGTTCCGACTATTTTTCTGCCTGATGATTTTATCTTGTCAATTGCATACTGTATATCATCTTCTGTATAGTCATCGGGGTGAGCATAATATTCATTGAGAGCCTGCTGTATTTCGTCGTCCGTATAGCCGTATTCATGGGCAACGGCTGCGGCTTCATCAACAGTGACGGCTTTTGCAGTCATGCAGGGAATACACAGCATTGAAACACATAAAAGTGCATTTAAAAATTTTTTCATTCTGATTTCCGCCTTTCGTTATTTTGAAAATCATTTCATAGAACATTATAACCGTTTTATATTCCCATGTCAAGCAATATCACCTAATTGTCAGATTTTCACATGAAAATAAACCAAAAAATAACGGAAATACTGCCCTGAATCTGGTTTTTTGCCGTATTTTTCGGAAAACTATTGACTTAATCCGCAGAATATGCGATAATAAACCATATAATTTCCGAAAGGACGAATAAAATGAAAAAATATGTTCTTACGTTTTTAATCTCAATGGTACCCATAGTTGAATTAAGAGGCGGTATTCCTGTCGGTGTGGGAATGGGCGTGCCGTGGAAAACCGCTGTCCTGATATGCATGATAGGAAATATTGTTCCTGTACCGTTTATTTTCTTCTTTGCAAGAAAAGTCCTCGAATGGGGTGCTGATAAGCCTGTTATAGGAAAATTCTTCTCGTGGTGTCTCGAAAAGGGTAAACACGGCGGTGAAAAACTTATGGCAAAAGCAGGAAAAGGTATGTTCTGGGCTTTGCTTCTGTTTGTGGGAATCCCCCTCCCCGGTACAGGCGCATGGACGGGTACTCTTGCGGCAAGTCTCCTCGACCTCGATTTCAAGAAAAGTATAGTCGCAATAACTCTCGGTGTTGTGCTTGCGGCAATTATTATAACTGTTCTCACTCTCCTCGGATTCGGTGCATATACTGCTGTAAAATAAAACTCATGGACGGATTTTTTATCCGTCCCTTTTTCTGACCTTCCAACTTAAAGGATATATCGTTTAAGTATCATTTAAGCCGATATTCTGCGTGTTTCACTAAAATATTGCATTGTATTTTGTTTATATAACCAAAGTTTTATCCATATTTGAAAAAATTTTGGAATGTTCTTGATTTTTTTAAGTAAAGCGATTATAATTAAGGTACAATATATTTTTCTTTGGAGGGTAATTAAAATGTATTCAAAATTTTTAACAAAGGCAAGTGCCGCTGTTATGGCTGCGGCTATGGCTCTCAACGGTGCAGTTGTAAGCACCTCAACTGTTATCGCTGCCGACTCTGTAAAGTATGAGCTTGAAAACGCTGAACTTACAGGTACTGTCAAGGCTGATGACGACAAAAACGCAAGCGGCGGAAAAATCGCCTATATGACCGAGGACGGCTCTATCTCTCTCGATGTTGAAGTCGCTTCCGCAGGTCTTTACACAATCACAATCTATGCAGGCGGTGTAGGCGGTGCAAAACAGCAGAATATAAGCATAAACGGTACTTCCGATACTCTTGCAGTCCCCGAATCAACTTCTTTTGAGCCTATCGCTATATCCGCTAAACTCAATGAAGGCAAAAACACAATCGTTATAACTAAATCATGGGGCTGGACAAAGTTCGACTACCTTACTGTTGAAACGGCTTCTCTCCCCGATATAAAGGCTACTCAGACAACTCCCTGTGACCCCGATGCTACGGCTGAAACTGTATCCCTTATGAACTATTTCGCAAGCGTTTACGGCAAGAATATAATCTCAGGTCAGCAGGAAATCTATCAGTACGGTCCTCACGGTCTTGAAACTGAATTTGAATACCTCAAAGAAAAAACAGGTCACTATCCTGCTATAAGAGGTTTCGACTACGGCAACCGCTGCTGCGCACTTTTCGGAGCAAATGATGACGGCTCAACAGACCGTATTATCGACTGGGTAAAGAACAAGGGCGGTATCGCTACTGCATCATTCCACCTCAATCTCCCCAAGGATTTCAAAAACTATACAGGCGGTACTCTTCCCTTTGAGCAGACTACATATGCCGCAAAGATAGACGATAAGCCCGCTACCGATTTTGTAACGGCAAACGCTTACAAAGAGGGTACTAAGGAATATGACTATTACCGTGCGGCTCTCGAAAGACTTGCAAAGGAATTTAATAAGCTTCAGGACGAGGGCATTCCCGTACTCTGGAGACCTCTCCACGAGGCTGAAGGCGGCGGCGGTGAAACAGGTTCATGGTTCTGGTGGGGCAAGGAAGGCTCTGCTGTTTATAAGGAACTCTGGAAGTACACCTATAAGACACTTACAGAAGATTTCGGCTGTCATAACCTCATCTGGGAATGGAACAGCTATAACTTCGATACTTCCGCTGACTGGTATCCCGGTGA
>DGRR01000200.1:0-352 GCA_002389995.1 Ruminococcus sp. UBA4383
GTATCAGTGTATGGTAACATTCAACCTCTCACGTTCCGCTTCATATTTCGAGAGCGGTATCGGTCGTGGTATGGGATTCCGTGACTCCAATCAGGATATACTCGGTTTCGTTCATCAGATTCCCGACAGAGCAAGAGAAAGACTTATCGACCTCGCTGCAACTCAGCTTGAGGACGGCGGCTGCTATCATCAGTATCAGCCCCTCACAAAGAAAGGCAATTCCGATATAGGCGGCGACTTCTCAGATGACCCGCTGTGGATGATTCTTTCAGTAGGCGCATACATCAAGGAGACAGGCGACTGGTCTATCCTCGATGAAAAAGTTCCCTACGACAATGATGAATCAAAGGCT
>DGRR01000200.1:459-23162 GCA_002389995.1 Ruminococcus sp. UBA4383
CTCGGTCCTCACGGACTTCCCCTCGCTATGCGTGCTGACTGGAATGACTGTATCAATCTCTCATGCTTCTCAGATACACCTGGCGAATCCTTCCAGACCTATACCAACCCCAAATTTGCCGCAGAAGGCGGTTATTCAAAGGTTGCTGAATCCGTTATGGTTGCCGCTCTCTTTACTTATGCAGGTCCTGCTTACGTAGGTATTCTTAAACACCTCGGCAAAGATGACGAGGCTGAAAAGGCTCAGGCTGAAATCGACAAGATGAAGAAGAATGTCATGGATTCCGCTTTCGACGGTGACTGGTTCATCAGAGCTTATGACGCTAACGGCGAAAAAATGGGTTCAAAGGAATGTGAAGAAGGTAAAATCTTCATCGAACCTCAGGGATTCGCTGTTATGTCCGAAATCGGCAAGGACGAGGGCGCAGATATCAAAACTCTCAATTCTATCGACAAGTATCTCAACACTAAATATGGTCTTGTCCTCAATAACCCCGCTTTCACAAAGTACTATATCCAGTACGGTGAAATCTCCACTTACCCCGGCGGCTATAAGGAAAATGCAGGTATCTTCACCCATAACAACGCTTGGATTATCTGTGCAGAAGCTTATGCAGGTCGTGGTGACAAGGCTTTTGAATACTATTCAAAGATTGCTCCTGCTTTCAATGAGGATATCTCCGAACTCCATAAGACTGAACCCTATGTTTACGGTCAGATGATTGCAGGTAAGGACGCAAGCCGTTTCGGTGAGGGCAAAAACTCATGGCTTACAGGTACTGCCGCTTGGAATATGGTTGCTATCTCGCAGTATATCCTCGGTGTACAGCCTGTATTTGACGGCTTGAAAGTTGACCCGTCAATTCCTCACGAATGGGACGGATTTACCGCTGTACGTAAATTCCGTGGCGCAACATTCAATATCACTGTAAAGAACCCTGAACACGTTTGCAAGGGCGTTAAATCCATGACTGTTGACGGAAATGCAATTGAGGGAACTGTTATCCCTGCTTGTGACGGCGGAGTTCACGAAGTTGAAATTGTAATGGGCTGATTCCTCCTCTTTATATAGAAAAAGAGCAGACTTTCGGGTCTGCTCTTTTTTGCTGTCAATAACCATATTCATAATACTTGTCATCTAAATAATCACTCCATGCATCTTCCCAGTCATCTCCGTCAACATCTCCGTCATAATCATAATCATCTACATAGCCGTTGCTTTTACTCTGGTCGCCTTCAATATTGTTGTCATCAGGGTCACATGAATGACAATAAAGGTCATATGCACTGCTTGTTTTATTTGAACAGGTATCATTTTTTCCCATACAGTAAAAACTATCGTCTGAATCAGACTCTGAATAATATGATTTTGACTCACTTTTACTGCTGTAAGAGTTTGAAGAAGAACTCACCTTTGAAGAAGAACTTATCTTTGAAGAAGATGATGAACTTACATTAATAGATTCAGCTTTTGATGAAACAGAAGTTTCAGGTTCATCGCCTCCGCATGACGAAAATCCCGCACATATAGTCAGAGCCAGAGCGATTGATATTAATTTTTTCATATAAAAACCTCCAAAAATTAAAATTTATTGTATATTTATTATAGCACACAAAATTTCAAAAGTATAGCCGTAAAAAACGAGGCAAAAAGTGAATCACTTTTTGAATACAAAAAAAGACTGCCTTTTGAGGGGCAGTCTTTTTCGTTATTTTTTCTTTTCGGTTTTTTCGGGCTTGTCGGGACAGAAATTTTTCAAAGCAAAATCAATACACTGATTAATAAGCTTATTGAAAGAAATATTATGTTCCGAAGCAAGATTTTCAAGGTATTCCGCCTTGTCTTCAGTAATCCTGATAGTCTTTGAAACAGTGGTGTATCCCTTTGAGATTTTAAACATATTTTCCTCAGGAATAATGCAGAATGACACATCATCATTGATTACGGAGTTAAATTCTGGCTGCATTTTTTACTAAAGCTCCCTCCTTTCAACACAAATATTCTCTGTAACCTTACATTATACCGGATATGTAATATAATGTCAATAGTTTTGCGATATATTTAAGATATAATACAAAATACAAAAAATATTTGTTCTTTATAATCAAATTATAACATTTTATGTAATAAAAGTATAGAGTTATTTTCCGAATCAAAAACAAATCATAAAATGAATCACAAAATTTCATATAATTACTTGACTTTTCACAAAAAATATGTTATAATATCATAAATTAATGTCGAAGGAGAGTACATATGGCAGAAAAAAATTATTTAAAATATGAACTTTACAAACAGAACAAGGAAAAATTATCAAAGGCTATGAAGAATGAATTTTACTTTGAGGCACTTCTCATAGAATATGCCATAATCGAGGACAGAGTTGATTCTCTTTTCCGCACTGTTGAATGTAAACTTTCAAACAGCCTTTACAGAAATCTCAACAAAATGAAATCAAATCCGATATTCACGAATAATAAATATATCCGTGACAGAATAACCATTGAACTTGTTGAAAAACTCCATGAATGGAGAATCGCAAGAAATGAAACCGTTCATGCACTGCTGAAAGCTACAACTACTGATACAGATTTCAAAAAAATCGCTAAGGACGGCTATGAACTGCAAAAAATCCTTGACAATAAAGTAAAATCAATTAAAGGTCATTACGAAACTTTAAGGAAAAAAGCTGAAAAGGAACAGAATAAAAAATCGGACTGAATGTCCGATTTTTTTAATGATTCATTCCTTTGCCCTTGCACAGGCTGCGCCTGCAATCGCCCAGAATATCGGAGAAAATCCAATATTACTGCAACCTGTCAGGAATATAAGCACTCCGCTGAGATATGCAAAGAAAAATACTTTTCCTGTCCATGAATTGTTTTTAAAATTTTTCATGCCTATGAAAATTACCGAAACAATCAAACATATCATTGCAATAAGTGAAGGTACTCCCCTTGTTGCGGCAGTATAGAGATATTCATTGTAAACCTTGTCAAAAGTGCCTTTATTTCTTGAAACTATATCGCTTATGTCTGAATTTTCGATATCGAGGTCACCTGTTGTATAAAGCTGAGGATACACAAGCTGGTCAGGACCTGTACCTGTTAAAATTCTGTCCTGAATTATGTTAATAGTTTTTCTGTTGAGTGTGGAATATACATCATAAGTATCATTGATATCAACAGATTTTGAATCGGGCATACCGCAGGCAGAAATTCTCATATATCCGTCAGCCCACCATAAAATCTGTCCGTCATGGAGTTTATATTTTCCTGCATCTCCTATAATTCCGCTGTTTACAAGGAGTATTGAAAGAACAGCGGGAATTATAACCGAAAATACTGACAGAAGTCTTATTTTCGGGGATTTTTCCTTTATCACGGCAATTATTGCAGCGATTATTCCGAGTACAGCACCGCATATTCCTATTAATGAATAGGTAAACAGCATTACAAACGAATAAAGACAGGCGCATATTATAAAGAATATGCGTTTCTTTTTATTGTCCGAAACTGCAAATCCCACAAGTGCCGTAACAAGGCATACTGTCAGAAGCATGGCAAGAAAAAGCGGTGACTGCATAAGACCTGATGCGGCATTTATATGCACATCAAGAGAAGTATTTATGTAATGGCTGAAATCTCCTGCAAATATCTGTATAAGTCCAAATGCAGCATTCAGAAGTCCTGTGCCTGTTATTCCGTATATAAAAGTTTCAAAGGCTTTTTTCCTTGTTATTGAAGCGGCTGTTACAAAAAAGCTGAAATAAAACAATATTGCAAGAAATCCCTCTCCTCTGCCCGGATAGCCGTTAAGGGAGATATTCACATCATAGGAATTTATCAGCGATACAATACACCACAAAACCATAGCACCAAATGCACAGACAGGGAACATTATATTTTTGATATATTTTTTAATAATTGCTATAAGGGCGAGAATAAGGCATATAACGCCTGATATTGCAAGTCCTGCGGCTGACATTGAATAAAATCCCCTGTTCATGGTGACTTCGGGAATTATTGTGAACAGCGACACTCCGAAACAGGCGGACAAAAGCCCCCATGAAGCTATCTGCGAATATTTTTCCTCTGTCATATTGAGGATAAAATTTGATTTTTCAGATGAATTGAATATTGTTTTAGCCATTATAAAAGCCTTCCTTATGTATTTTCGACAGTTACAGAATAACCGTTTTCTGTAAGTTCGCCTATTGTTATCCTTACATTCGGGTCAACAGATTCAAGACCGTTTTCATCGTACCAGCAGAAACCTGAAACAGAACTGTCTATAATATCTCCTGTATGATAATAGTTATCGTAGCCCTCGACATCATCAGTTATTCTTATAAATCTTTTTCCGCTTCCGTCGCTGTTTGAGTCATTGCTTTCATATTTATAAGATACCCAGTAGCCGTTGTCATAGATTTCGGCATTGACATGATAAACTCTTATTCCGCTTCCCTCGTTGTAGTAGACATCACGCATATAGGCGTTATTTCTGTCATTTGTATTATATTCGATTACGAAATATTCTGATTTATATTTGCTGTCGAGTTCACCGCAGGGAATTATCAGGCAATTTGAATTTTCGGTCTGTGAACTGCTGAGGGTATATGTCTGCATTCCCTTAGAATAGTCATACACCTGAATCTGACTGTTTTTGTACCAGCCGAGATGAAGTTTTGAAACTGCGCCGAAATCGCTCAGTGCATCGTCCATGAGTTCGATTCCTGCAAGACCGTGCAGTCCTTCAAAATCGACATCACCGTGTTCAACGTATCTGTAATAATCGGGCAGACCCATTCCGTGACCGATTTCGTGCGAATAATTTCTGACAAAATCTATATTGTTATCGGGTGTTATTTCGCAGTCGCCCGTTATGAGGTGACCGACTTTCATGCCGTCAACAAGAAATGCGTCAAGACCGCTCGGACCCGCACAAGCCCACCACGCATCGTCATCTGATTCTTCCGGAACGGTTATTATAGTGGCATCAATGACACCGTTGCCGTCACCGTCAAACTTTCTGAAATCTGCTGAATCCTCGAAAGCCTTGTAACATTCTTTGAGGAGTTTTTTCTTGTCGTTGTCATATGAAGATATATTTTCCTTTGCGGTATATCGGAAAGTTTTGCCTTTTATCTGTGATATGCCGTTTGATGAACGGTTATAAAAAGCAGATATACTGTCAAAGGGATATGATGTACTGTAAGTATTTTCTCCTCCGAAAGCAATTTCGTCCACCTGTTCAGCCGAGAGGTCATATTTATATTTGCAGTCGGGGAAATCCACATAAAATATAACTATATCCGCCTCGCCCTGTGAGGGGACATTTCTTGTTATATCGCTTATAGGCGGATAAATAGGGGCATTCGGGTCAACAGGCTCTGTTGCGGATACAGTAGTAGTAGTAGTAGTGGTTGTTTCTGTGGAAGTGGCAAATTCCGTTGTAGTGACAGTGGTTTCCTGCGGAATTTCCTCGTCATACCATTTCCATACAGGTTCAGACCAGAGGTCAGCTACATATTTTTTGAGCATTATGAGGTCAAAGACATCAACAATATTGTCTTCATTGATATCTGCTGTACAGAAATATTTTTCGCCTTTGAAGCCTCTGCCGTTCAGACCTACATAGGCATAGTCAATAAAGTAGGCGTTATTATTTGTAAGCTTTGTCTTATTGTTAATATGCTCTGTCATAAGGACGAGGTCTGCGACATTAGCTTTTCCGTCATTGTTCAAATCTCCCATGACACCTATCTGCTGCCAGTCAGCCTGAGCGACAGCCGCAGCGGTTGTTGCGGAGATACCTGCTGCAACGGCAACGTTTATGGATTTTTTGAGCAAATCATTTCTTTTCATCGGAAACAACTCCTTTTTTGATGTTGGGGTTTAATATATTAACGAAAAGTGAAAACAGCTTACAAAAACTGCGGACAGCGATATGCAGTCCGCAGTCATGGTCTTATTTGGCGTAGTCGGTGACACGGCTTTCACGGATAAGGTTGACCTTAATCTGTCCGGGGTAGTCCATTTCAGTTTCAATCTGCTGAGCGATTTGTCTTGCGACGATAACCATTTTCTCATCATTGATAACTTCGGGAACGACCATAATTCTGACTTCACGGCCTGCCTGAACAGCGAAACATTTTTCAACGCCTTCATAGGAATTGCAGATTTCCTCAAGTTTTTGCAGACGTTTGATATAGCTTTCATAATTTTCGCTTCTTGCGGCGGGTCTTGCGGCAGAAATTGCGTCTGCTGCCTGAACGATACAGGCTATAACAGTTTTAGGTTCAACGTCATTATGGTGAGCCTCGACAGCGTGTATAACCACGGGGCTTTCATTATATTTTTTACATACGTCAACGCCTATCTGGACATGAGAGCCTTCGATTTCGGAAGTGAGGGCTTTACCGATGTCGTGGAGCAGACCTGCTCTTCTTGCCATATTTGCATCAACTCCGAGTTCGGAAGCGAGGACTCCGCAGAGTTTAGCTACCTCGATAGAGTGGTCGAGGACATTTTGTCTGTAACTTGTACGGAATTTAAGGCGGCCGAGGAGTTTGATAAGTTCGTGGTTAAGACCGTGAACATTTGTTTCAATAACAGCTCTTTCGCCTTCCTGCTTGATACGGTATTCGACTTCACGGCGGGCTTTATCGACCATTTCCTCTATACGGGTGGGGTGGATACGTCCGTCGGCGATAAGTTTTTCGAGGGCGATTCTTGCGACCTCACGTCTTATCTGGTCGAAGCACGAGAGAGTTATAGCCTCAGGGGTATCGTCGATAATGAGGTCAACTCCCGTAAGAGTTTCGAGGGCTTTGATATTTCTTCCCTCTCTTCCGATGATTCTGCCTTTCATTTCGTCATTTGGCAGGGGGACAACTGACACAGCGGCTTCTGACACCTGGTCTGCGGCTACCTTGGCGATAGCAAGTGAAATATAGCTTCTTGCCTTCTCGTTGCATTCGTCTTTGAGCTGTTGTTCATACGAGGCAATCTTGACAGCTTTTTCGTGTACAAGGTCGTCCTCAAGCTTGGAAATGATATATTCTTTAGCTTGTTCTCTGGTAAATTCGGAAATTCTTTCGAGAACGTCCATTTCGCTTTTTTTGATAGCCTCGGCTTCTTTGAGTTTTTCGTCAGCGGATTTAATTTTATTGCTGAGGAGTTCTTCTTTTTTCTCGAGGTTATCGTTTTTCTTATCGAGATTTTCTTCTTTCTGCTGCATACGTCTTTCCTGACGGGAAAGTTCGGAGCGGCGGTCTTTTATTTCCTTATCTGCCTCGGTGCGGAGTCTATGTATTTCGTCCTTAGCCTCGATGAGTGCGCTTTTCTTTTTATTATCGGCATCTTTCTCGGCATCTTCGACAATACGTTTGGCTTTTTCCTCGGCAGAGCCTGTAATAGTTTCGGCTTCCTGCTTACGTTTTTCGACACCTGCCTCAACGCCTTTTTTATAGGCGGTGAAATAGCCTATTGCGAGACCTGCGGCAAGGGCAACTACGATAAGAATAACTGCGACAATCGTTTCCATACAGTGCATACCTCCTTTTCAAAAATAATAAGTTTGTATTTAATAAATCTTATTACCAAAGGCGGTAAATGCCGCATTATTTTATTCACTTTTCATATATTTATTAAAGCCCGCAGAGCGGGACTGCAAAAAACAGCGGACTTATGTAAAGCCCGTATATTATTCATGCGGAGACTTATGTGCCGCATAGAATCAAAGATGTAAAACAAGGCTGCATTACTGCCATAGTAATATCTTGTAAATAATACAACACCTTAATTATACACTTTTTTTCGGATAATGTCAATAGGATTTTACAGTTATTGGAGCGACATTGTATAAAAATTTTGTTTTAACTTATAAAAGTTATGACAGGGGTGAACATCATCTGCACTTTTTTCCGTACAGAAAATGTTCACCCCTGCATATTATCTGTAATCATAAGGATTAAAATATATACCTCCTTGATACAAAACTATAAACTAAAATGACATAAGACTTTAAATTAAACTATCCTCCTTTGTAATTATATTTTAATTGTTACTGATTACCAAAAAAGATTTTTAATTATGTCGCTTACTGCTTTGAGAAACAAAAGTTCCATTTTTTCACCTCCTGATTTTTATGTTCTGTGTAAATTCGTCTGAAACTGCATCAGAGATGCAGATTTTCAAGAAAACCATCCAACTAACGAATTGAATGCAGCCTTAAATAAACCTATAACGCACATTTTTTTCACCTCCTGATTTTTTGTGTTCTGTATATATATTCGTTCAATGATACAGGAAAGGGACAATTTTTATGAAATTTTTTCAAAAAAAAGACAGCGTATAAACGCTGTCTTTCTATTTCTTATTCGATGCCGTCAAACATATAGATGAATTTGACGTTTCCGTCCATATCTTCTGATTTTCCGCTGAATGTTCCGTAATCCTGAGATATATCTTTAAGAGCCTTGAATCTGTCTGCTATATCGGGGAGTTTTTCGTCAACGGCTTCTGATATTTTTGAAATGCCTTCCTTGTTGAATTTAATCATTCCGTCATTGAGTTCCTTTGAGCCGTCTTTAAGCTTGCCTATACCGTCCATAAGTGCAGGCATATTGTCTTTGAGAGTAACTATACCCGTATCGAGTTCAGCCGCACCGCCTGCAAGAGTTCCTGCACCGTCACTGAGTTTAATAAGTGAACTGTAAAGAGTTTCCGCACCGCCTGAAAGCTGACTGCTGCCCGAAAGTATCTGTGAAACACCGCCGTCAAGTTCTCCTGCGCCTGAATTGAGCTGTACAAGACCCTCGCTCAAAGTTTCCGCACCTGCTGAAAGTTCGCCTGTACCGCCTTTAAGGTCAACTGCCCCTGCCTGAAGTTTCGCAAGACCTGCATTGAGTGCCGCATTACCGCCTGAAAGCTGTTTTATACCCTCGATGAGTTTATCAAGACTGCCTGTAAGAGTTCCGCTGCCCTGTGCAAACTTTGATATACCGCTGTCAAGTGCTGATGCACCGTCCGAAAGACTGCCTGCTCCCTGAGAGAGAAGTTCTGCGGAATCAGAAATTGTCTGTGTACCTGCGGAAAGTTCTTTTCCGCCGTTGTCAAGTGTTTCAAGACCCTGACTTAAAGTCTGTGAACCGTCTGCAACTGCATCAAGACCTGCGGAAAGCTGACCTGCACCGCCCTGTAACTGCTTTGCACCTGCGGAAAGATTATCCGCACCATCTTTAAGCTGACCGCCTTCCTTCATTGAAGAAGCTATCTGTTTCTGAGATTCAATAGTTTTTTCAAGAGTTCCTATTGAAACTGCAAGTTCCTGTGAGGGATTCTGTTCATAGAGAGCCTGCAAAGCCGTCAAAGCCTGTTCATTGGCTGATATAGTTGTATCAAGACTTGCACCTGCGTATTCTATACCGCCTGCGAGACTGTCTGCGCCTGCGGAAAGCGATTCAGAACCGCTTGTGAGGCTGTCTGCACCGTCCTTTACCTGAGATATACCTGCATTAAGTGTATCTGCACCGTTTTTAGCGGAGGATATACCCTGTGAGAGCTGTTGTGCAGACTGGTTGAGAGTTTCCGTGCCTGCGGAAAAAGTATTCATATTTTCGGAGAGTTTTTCCGCACCGTCCTTAACCTGTGAACTGCCTGAGGATATTTTCTCAACACCGTCTTTTAGGGCATCAGTACCGCCTGAGAACTGTGAAATTCCGTCATCAAGCTGTGAAAATCCGTCAACGAGTGAATCAGAGCCGTTTTTAGCCTCTGTGATTCCGTCTGAAAGTGCATTTGCACCGTCATTTACTTTGACTGCACCGCCTGAGAGAGTTTTTGCGCCGTCATTTGCGGATTTAACACCGTCTTTAAGCTTTGCAGAGCCGTCTTTCAAAGTCTGTGCACCGTCTTTGAGGGTTACTGTTGAATCGGAAAGAGTTTTTGCACCGTCAGCTATCTGAGATGCACCGCTGCTGAGTTCGTCTGCACCGCTTTTAAGTTTTGAAGAACCGTCCGCAAGCTTATTAACACCGTCAGACAAATCTTTTGACTTTTTTGAGAGTTCATCTAAACCGCTGTAAAGCTGTGCCGTACCGTCAGCGAGTTTATTTGCTCCGTCACTGAGTTCCTTTATTTTGTCGGTGAGTTCTCCGAAATCGAAATTATCATCAATATCCATATCCGAGAATATTTCATTTGATACAACTGTAACTGAACTTGTCATCTCGAAATTGTTTACATCTGCGGATATTTCAAAATAATCGGGAAGTGATACATCAAATTCGCTTATGTCGTCAAGTCCGAGACTTTCCTGCAATGCAGGAAATCCGATACCGACAGCGATAAGTCTTTCACCGTCTGATATTACTTTGCCGTTAGTGACTTCAACGTTGAGGAATTTACCTGTATCGAGGACTGCCGCACTTGCCGTCATGAAAGGAACATACATGGTTCTTTTCTCACCGTTTACAGTTTTAGTAACCTGAGCATTATTTTTATAATCCCAGCGGATAGTTACATGACCGCTTTTGCCTTTAAGATTTTCGGGGGAGATTTCATTTCCGTCAAGGTAGTATGTTATATTAACGTCAACGGGGAGTTCCTTGTCTGTTGTACCTTTATAATATATATCGTTTCCGTCAGTATTCCATTCAAGGTTTTCACCGTCCTGAGTGAAATCCTCATCGCCCTTTACGTTTACGATATCCGAAAGTGATGAAATATCTTTAAGTTCGCCTGATGCTGGGGCATTTTTGAGCCAGTCGCTTACGACAACATTTTTAACAGATGAATCGTTATTGCAGAGAACATAGACTGTTTCATCTTTTTCGGCATTTTCACCGTTTGACTGTCTTTCCTGTACGGAATCCTCTTTGGATTCCTCTGTATTTTCGATAATATCTTCTGAATTGTCATTATTTGCGTATGCAAGAGAACCTGTTGCAACTGCGGATATTGCAATTGCTGTAACGGCTGCGATTATTTTCTTAGAATTTTTCATAAAATAACTCCCTTTCCAAATAATATATGATTAATGTGCAAAATGAAGTCTGTGGTGTCTTTCTTCCGTATTTTCTTTGGGGAGAAATCCTGCGCTTGTCTTGCATATTACCTTGTCAAAAACCATGAACATTGAAGGCAGTACGGTTAAAACAACTGCCATTGAAATCAGTGCGCCCCTCGAAAGGAGTACGCAGAGTGAAGAAATCATTCCTATTTCCGAATAGAATGCAACTCCGACTGTTGCCGCAAAGAATCCGAGTGCTGATGTGAATACCGACTTGATTGATGTGCTTACTGCAATACCGATACTTGTTTTCTTGTCTTTGCCTGCGGAACGTTCTGTTCTGTATCTTGTAGTCATAAGTATCGCATAGTCAACTGTTGCACCGAGCTGTATAGTGCCGATTACGACAGATGCTATAAACGGAAGTGATGTATTTGTATAGTAGGATATTCCAAGATTTATCATGATTGCAAGTTCGATAACCGATACAAGTATTATCGGAAGTGATACCGAACGGAATGTAAGTGCTATGATTATGAATATCGCTGCAATTGAGAGTATGCTTACTACTTTGAAGTCATGGTTTGTTATTTCAATCAAATCTTTGGTTGCAGGGGCTTCACCGATGAGCATTGAATCTTCGTCATATTTTTCAACTATATCGTTCAATTGTGCAACCTGTTCATTTACTGCATCAGATGCGACTTCATATTCTGAACCTATAAGCATTAACTGCCATTCATCGCCTTTGAGAATATCCTTGATATCATCGGGGATAATTTCTTCGGGGATTGCAGAACCTACAAGCGAATCAAATCCCATAGCGAATTTAACTCCGTCAACGCTTTCAATCTCATTGAGCATTTTCTTAGCCTGTTTTGAATTCATTTCCGAATCAACAAGGAGAATATGTGTGCTGTTCATGTTGAAATCCTCCGCAAGCTTAGTATTTGCAATGACGCTTTCAAGGCTTTTCGGGAGAGTGCTGTCGAGTTTATAATAAACATCATAGTGGTTGTAGCCGTAAAGTGCAGGAACAAGAACCACAACTGCCATTGTAATAAATACTCCCGCATTCTTTACGATAAAAAGAGAAGTATGGCGGAAAGCCGGCAGAAAATCTCTGTGTGAGGTTTTTTCAATTGCCTTGTCAAATATAAGTATCATTGAAGGAAGTACCGTTACGCAGGATATAACTCCGCATACAACTCCCTTTGCCATTACAATTCCGAGGTCAAGACCGAGTGTGAAACTCATGAAGCACATTGCAAGGAATCCTGCAACTGTTGTGAATGAACTGCTGACGACTGATGTTATTGTTGCAGCTATTGCATGAGCCATAGCCTCTTTTTTGTCTGAATATGTCTGCTGCTGTTCCTTATAGCTGTGCCAGAGGAAGATTGAATAGTCCATTGTAACACCAAGCTGTAATACAAGGGCAAGTGCCTGTGTTAAGAATGAAATCTCTCCCATTACGAAATTCGTTCCCAGATTCCATACTATTGCAAGACCTATGCTCAGCATGAAGAATACGGGGATAAGGAATGAATCCATAGTGATTACCAGAACTATACTTGTGAGGATTACTGCGATAACGGCATATATTATTGATTCGCTGTCGGAAAGGTGTTTCATATCTGCTGTAATTGCGGACATACCGCTGATGAAACACTGTTCATTCGTTATATCTCTCATTTTGTCGATAGCTGCGAGAGTACCGTCTGCGGAAGTGGTATCATCAAAGAATACCGCCATAAGGGTTGTATCGTCCTTATTGAAGAAATCATATATTTTCTGCGGAAGGACTTCTTTCGGGATATTCAGGTCTGTAAGTGATTCATAGCATACGACATCTGAAACGTGTTCAACCTCTGAAATTTTATCAGCGGTATCTTTTATTTGTTTTTCGGACATTCCCTCAACCATGACAAAGGAGAAGCCTCCCTGACCAAATTCATCTTTGAGGATATCCTGACCGACCATAGTATTTATGCCTTTCGGCAGATATGAGAGAATATCATAATTTACTCTTGTGTTGAGATAGCCTATTGCGGAGGGTATAAGAAGAAGAATACCTATGACAAGTATCAGAACACGGTGCTTTGATACAAACTCACCGAATTTAAGCATACAAATCATTCCTTTCTTTGAATTTAACTGATATAATATCAGTTTTTTGTTTCTGCAATATATTATATTATGAAAATGACCGATAGTCAATATTAAAATCCGAAAAAAATGACTTTTAGTCACATTTTTGTAGACCTGCACAATTTCACCGTTTATTTTTTATGACTGATAGTCAGTTTTATCGTCTTGACACCAATTATAATATGAGATATAATAAATTTAAGACAACAGCCGTAAACTTTACGCAACTTATTTTCATGAGGTGATACTATGGGAAAAATAGATATTAACAAACAATTAAAGGAAAATTCCCTGCTCAAAACTGCATTTGAATTTTTCACTACAAAAGGTTTCAGCAAAACTTCAATTTCCGATATAGTCAATAAGGCAGGAGTTGCAAAAGGTACTTTCTACCTCTATTTCAAGGATAAATATGACATAAGAAACCGCCTTGTCGCACATAAGTCAAGCCAGATTTTCAGCACTGCACTCAACCGCACAAGCGCAAAAAGACAAAACCTGCCATTTGAAGAAAAAATTATTGTCATAGTTGACAGTATAATTGACCAGCTTACGGAAAATCAGTCGCTTCTGACTTTTATTTCCAAAAATTTAAGCTGGGGTGTTTTCAAATCCGCACTCACCGCTCCGCCTGCAAATGATGACATTAATTTTCTGGATATATACTATGAACTCATTGACGAAGCACCGTTCGGTCTGAAAAACCCCGAAATCATGCTTTTCATGATAATAGAACTTGTTTCGGGCGTATGCTACTCCTCCATACTTTACAGCGAACCCTGTCCGATAGAAAATATGAAACCCTACCTCTATGACTCAATAAAAGCTATTATCGGGCAGAATAAACTCCCTAAAAACGAATAATATATTCCTTATTCAATTAGCAATATGATACAAAAAAGCAATATTATTCTTGTTTACATCTCACAAATAATTTTGTCAATCATTTAAAATTAATGTTTGTTGTTGACATTTCTCCTTTTTTGTGCTAAATTTATATTAATATTATTGAAAAGGAGTTTGATAATCTATGAAGATTTTCAGAAAAACTTTGTCGGCAGCTACCGCCTCCCTCATGGCTGCCTCCATGTTCGCTGCAAATTTCAACATCATAGGCGTTGTTGATGCGGCTGATATGAACGCTGTCCAGCTCGTTGAAGATATGGGTCAGGGCTGGAATCTCGGAAATACCCTCGACTGCTCAAACACATGGACTAACCCCCTCACCCCAGAAGCTATCGAAACTGCATGGGGAAATCCTGCCACTACCGAAGCTATGATTAAGGAAATTAAAAAATCAGGCTTCAAAACCGTCCGTATTCCGATTACATGGCAGCAGATGATTTCAGATGACGGCACTCCAAAAGATGAATGGCTCGCAAGAATCAAGGAAGTTGTCGATTACTGCGTAAATAACGATATGTACGCTATCATCAATACTCACCATGATGAGGGCGGAAACGGTCAGTCAGGCTGGATAAACGGCGCAGGTGACGGCACTGTCAAGAAATTCAAGAACCTCTGGACTAATGTTGCAAATTATTTCAAGGACTATGACCGGCATCTCGTATTTGAAGGCATGAACGAAGAAAGTCTCTCCAATAATGATATGATGACTCTCAATCAGGCTTTTGTTGATGCTGTCCGTGCAACAGGCGGAAATAATACAACAAGACTTCTCCTCGTTGAAGCGCAGAGCAATAATACTGCCGCTGCACTCAATGACAATTTCTCCGTTCCCTCGGATAATTCAAATATGCTTGCCGTATCCGTTCACTACTATGAACCCCCTACATTCTGCGTTGCAACTACTGAAAGCACATGGGGTCACAGGGAAACATGGGGTACTGCCGAAGATTATACCGTCCTCGAAAAGGATTTCGATAACCTCGAAAATAAATTCATAAAGAACGGTGTAGGCGTTATCATCGGTGAATACGGTGTCGATACAAGCACCAAGGGCGGAAAAGACAAGGAATCCATGAAGAAATTCCTCAGCGAAGTCGCTACCTATGCCCTCGGTAAAGAAGGTATGTGTCCCGTTGTATGGGATATGTCCGTTGACAATAACGGTGAGGGCGATATGGCTTACTTCAACAGAAGTACATTGAGCTGGTATGATGACAGTATAAAACAGGTTTTCCTTGATGCCGCAAACGGTTCTTCAACCGATACGGACAAGACCAAAACAGACAGAATTACTTTCAAGTATGATGATATCATTCAGTCTGACGGCACTCTCCTGATTGACCTCAAACCCTATAAGAAACTCGGTGTTACGGTAAACAATGTACTCGTTGACTATGAACTTTCATACAGCGGTTCTGCAACAAGCTACGGTGCAGGCGGTGCTGTAAGCTTTAACATGGTTGAAGATAACGGTACAATCCACTGGGCTTGCTCAAACTATAACTTTACAACCGACAGCAAACAGGCTTCCGTTGAAATCCCCGAAGTCGTAACCGCAACAGATGATGACGGAAACGAATATAAAGGCTCTCTCGATATGGATTACCTTAAAGTCGAGAACTGGTGGACATGGACTGACCCCGAAGATAAAAATAATGAAGTAAAATATAAATATGGTGATGTTACTGTAATATTCAGCGACTACATCTATGTTGATGAAGCTGATACGGAGGAAAAGGAAACTGTTACTACTGTCCCCGAAGAAACTCCCGAAACTACTACCACTACTACAACTACTACCGTTCCCGATGATGAACAGGATACCTATACAGGCGTTTATGCAAATGCTTATCTCGCAGGTTCTATCGGTGCAAACAGTCAGTGGAGCGTTGATGATGCCGCAGCTAACGGAACTGTCGCTCAGGTTGACGGAAACGGCACTTTCGAGGCTGTATGGAATCTCAAAGAAGGCTCTGAAACTATTGACTTCCTCATGCTCGAAATCGAAAGTACAGAAGATTTCGGAAGCTACTTTACAAGTGATACATTCAAAGACCTTTCACTCACTATCGACCACCTCTATTTTGATGACAAGGAAATTGAACTCGCTGACGAAGCAGGCGCAATTGACCTCAGATATTTTGAAGGTACAGGCAAGACAAGAGCTTATTTCGTTGCAAACTGGGGCGCAAACAAGGGCGTTGACTTCGGTATTGATAAAAATACTACCGTTACAGAACAGGTAAAGGTTGTATTCACAGTCGGCGGTACTTATCAGGAAAGCGGTGAAACTGAGGACAAAACTTTATACGGTGATGCAAACCTTGACGGTAAAATTTCAATCTCAGACGCTGTTGCAATCCTCCAGTATCTCGCAAATTCGACCAAGTATCCGCTTGAATCTCAGGCTAAAATAAACGCTGACATTGACGGTTCAGCAGGTGTTACAGGTAAAGATGCCGCTGTCCTCCAGCAGGTTGATGCAGGTATTGTATCTGTTGAAGACCTTCCCCTTAAAAAATAATCACTGAACAAAAAGGCTGTCGCTTATGCGGCAGCTTTTTTTATGCGCTTTTGTATTCGGAAACGATTCACTTTTTGCCTCGCTTTTTAAGGCTATACTTTTGGAAATTTGTATGTTATAATACGTTTATAAAGCAGTAAACAAAGAGAAAATTTTTACCATTATTTAGCACCAAGGAGGAAAATTAAATGTTAAGAGTGGAAAATTTATACTGGGGTCACTATGAAAATAATACATTTTATCGTAATTTAGCAAATTCAGTAGGCGGAGTTGATGTAGATTATCTATTAATAAACTGCGGAACAAAAGATATATCAGAATATACGATTACCTTGGCACCTTATAACGGGGCTGGCAGAAAATGTACTGATTCAATGGGAAAATGTGAAGTGACAATTGCAGGATATGATTTGTTGCGTTCAGGCTCACATATTAAGGCAAATTCAGCAAAACCATGCTGGTACAGCACAAATATCCGTGCAGTCAATGTAGAATCCATTAAAGTAATCTATACAGACGGTACAACTGAAAAATGTCAGGGAAATTATCAGCCTTCCCCCGAAGAAAAGAAAATTTTAACAAAGGCAAAAGCTAAATACACAACAAATCTCCTTATAGGCGTAGCTGCCATTATAACTATATTTATAGTGTTAATTATGGTTGCAAGAGATTTATAATATCAAAAAATTAATATCAGAAAGAGCAGGCTCAGAAGTCTGCTCTTTTTGTCATATAAAGCCAATGACTGAATATAATTTAATAATTCTCTGTAAAGAGGTGATGTCATGGCTGATACATATAAAAAATACATTGTAGCCCTCGCAGGAAATCCCAATGTCGGGAAATCCACTTTATTCAATAATTTAACAGGTCTTAAACAGCATACGGGAAACTGGGCAGGCAAGACTGTTTCAAATGCCGAGGGGTATTTTGAATATAACGGAATAAATTTCATTCTTACCGATATAGCAGGAATGTATTCTCTGCGGGGGGATTCAGCCGAGGAGGAATCCGCAAGGGATTTTATATGTTTCGGGAACAGTGATGCTGTAATAGTGGTATGTGATGCGTCATGCCTTGAAAGAAATCTTGCACTTGCCATTCAGATAAGAGACAATTCAAAAAATGTAATTCTCTGCGTGAATCTTCTTGATGAGGCTGAAAAAAAGGGAATATCCGTAAATATAAACCGCCTTTCAAAATTAATGGGAATACCTGCTGTCGGAATTGTTGCAAGAAGCGGCAAAGATACAGATAAACTTTGCAGAATATTATGCGATACTGTCGAAAATAAATTTTCTTCTCCCATGCCCTTGAAATTTTCCGAAAATACCGAAAATGCCATAGAAGAAATATCCGCACATATAAAGGATAAAATCAGATATATTTCTGTCCGCACTACTGCTTTAAGGCTCATGGAAAATGATTTGAACTATATCGAAAAAGCCGAGAATATCGAGGGAAATTCTTTTGCTGACCCTGAGATAATTAAAAATATTATGGAAAAGTTCAATATCGGGAGCGATAGTTTTTCCGAGGAGGAATCCTCTGCAATTATGAAAAAGGCTGAGGAAATAGCCGAAAAATCGGTTAAATTCTCAAAATCATCACCGCACGGCACTGACAGAAAAATTGACAAAATAGTTTTAAGCAAAATTTACGGCATACCGATTATGCTCCTGTTACTTGGGCTTATATTATGGATAACCATGACAGGGGCTAATTACATATCTGATATACTGGGGAACGTTTTATTTTCATTCGGAGATATTCTGAAATCGTGGCTTGAAAAATTAAACTCTCCGTCATGGCTTACGGGAGTGATTATTGACGGAATATATAAAGTTCTTGCGTGGGTAATATCGGTAATGCTTCCGCCGATGGCGATATTTTTCCCGTTCTTTACTTTTCTGGAAGATTTGGGCTATTTGCCGAGAATCGCATTTAATCTTGACCCATGTTTCAAATGTTCGGGGAGCTGCGGAAAACAGGCTGTCACCATGTCAATGGGATTTGGCTGTAATGCCTGCGGAATTACGGGTTGCAGGATTATAGATTCTCCACGGGAGAGACTTATTGCGATATTAACAAACAGTTTTGTACCGTGCAACGGGAAATTTCCTGCAATAATCATGATAATTTCGATATTTCTTGCATCATCTGGCGGAATTGTTTCGGCAATATATCTTTTAGGGGTGATAATGCTCGGAGTTATGATGACGCTTATCATGTCAAAAATTTTATCCTGTACAGTATTAAGGGGAGAATCCTCTGCCTATACTCTTGAACTTCCGCCTTACAGATTTCCTCAGATAAGTAAAATACTTGTCCGTTCACTTCTTGACAGGACTTTATTTGTACTTGGGAGAGCCTGCAAAGCTGCTGTTCCATGCGGACTTATAATATGGCTTATGGCGAACATAAAAATTAACGATACTGCTATACTGCGGTATACAGCGGATTTCTTAGAGCCTTTCGGAAATATTATGGGGATTGACGGAATTATACTGCTTGGATTCATACTTGGCTTTCCTGCGAATGAAACTGTACTGCCTGTAATTCTGATGACATATCTTGCAAAGGGAAGTCCTGTTGAAATATCCGACATATCGGTACTGAAAGAAATTCTGATTCAGAACGGCTGGACTTTGAAAACCGCAGTATGTACGCTTGTATTCATGCTTTTTCATTTTCCCTGTGCGACTTCCTGCATGACAGTAAAAAAAGAAACAGGCAGTCTCAAATGGACTGCCCTGAGTTTTATACTTCCGCTTGTGACGGGAATAATTTTATGTATGGTAATAAATTTAATTTTCATTATAATTTGACTGCACCGACAGTCCATGTAACAGGCTGATTTCTGATATTTGCGGGGAGGTCAGTCATAAGACCCTGACCTGTGGGGATTATATATTTTATGCGGAAACCGCTGAGTCTGAGTTCTTCCTCAATAGTTTCCCTGTCGAAGAATACGTCATATATATTATACTTATCCCAGCCCTTTAAATTTTTGAGCGGCAGTTCAAAATCAATATTCGGAACGTCAAATATAAGTATTCCGTCCTCTGTGAGGATATTTCTGAATTTATCATATATAAGTTTTCTTGATGCATATTCAAAATGTCTTATATATCTGAAACAGGTAACTGCGTCATATTTTCCTCTTATATTATCTGCGATAACGTCAATCATTGCAATATCGGGGGAGTTTCTGTAATCCCTGAAACGATTCTTGACGAGTTTGAGCATTTCTGCGCTTGCGTCTGCGGAAATGCATTTTCCGTGCTTTATACATTCGGCAGTAATTCTTCCGTCACCGCAGGCGACATCGAGAATAAGGGGAGATACTTTTCCGAAATAGCTGTCGAATATTACGCCTATATTCTGTCTTTCGATAAAGTCAAAATATTTAAGTGCAGGCGAAGTAAATCTGTCCTGCGTATAATTCTCGGCAATTTCAGCCTGACTGTAATATTCTTTCATAGCCTTGTGACCCATTACGAGATATTTGCCGTCAAGTTTAAGCCGTCTGTCCCATTCATAGAGTGATACGGGCTTTACGGAGCGGTTTTTATCGGCTTCATTCTCGATTATATCGACAATATTCTTATTATATAATATATCTTCAAGACGTTGTTTGGTAACGGGTGTAAGGTAGTCATGGTAATGATTTTTAATTTTTCTGAGAGCAGAAGATACGGATTTTTCGTCAAGCCCTGAAACTTCACCCATTCCGCATTCAGCAACGACTTCCGAAATTCCCGAAACAGAAGTACATACCACAGGTATGAAATTCCTCATAGCCTCGACTGCCGACAATGAGCAGGCATGATTATAGTCAATTGACTGATAAGGAATGATAACGCAGTCTATTTCGGAATAGAACTTTCCCATATCACAAGCACCGTTTATTACCGTGCAGTTTCTCGCCATAGTCATCATATAAGGCAGGTCAACATTTTCATATCTCCATAGTATTCTGAATTTTATATCGGGATTTGCTTTTATGACACTGCAAAGGAGATTTATGCCCCTTGCTTCTGACTGTCCGATTTCCATTGGAGAAGATGCAAAACCGACTGTAAATTTTTCCGTAGCGAAAGTTCTTTTTCTGAGATATATTTTCCCGTCCGAGGTAAGGGGATATGAAATCTGAGGTCTGCGGAAACCGTTTTCAGCCATGATATCAGCCGCTTTGGAGGACTGCACAAGATATTTATGCTGTCCGAAATCGTTGAAATGTATAAGTTCCCTGAGAGTGTTCTGACTGAGATTTTTGAGGGGATTCTGTCCGCTTAACTTGAAAATTATATGTTCCGCAAGAAGTGAACAGTTATCCTGAAGAATTATATTCGGGGTAGCCTCGCATAGTATGCAGAGAGATAATTTAAGGGATTTTATAATCTCTCCTGCTCCTTTTTCGGGGACAAGCATAAGACCGCCTTTAATCTGCGTTTCAGCGATATTTTTCTCAATGGAGATAAATTTCAGATTATATGAACAGGTTCTTTTGAGGAGTTTATAGAGTTCAAGGGCTTCATTTCTGACGGCATCTATACCTCTGCTCATAAGGAAATTCATGCAGATTATACCGATAGTGCCTTTTCTTTCGGCATTTGCGGAGAGTTCACCGAGGATATTTTTTCTGTACTGTTCGCCCCATTTTTCGAGGTCATCATCATTGACGGAAGAAATATTACCTGTAAATTTAGCGGCTGCGGAGGGACTTATTTCGCCTTTAAGCGTGGGGGATATTTTCTTTCGCAGTTCGGGGTCTGAAAGGCGGATAAACTTATTGAGGTTATCGTTAGTGAGGTTTATTTTCTGATTGAGTGCATTGACTTCATTTTTAAGAACTTCGGCAATATATTTTGTGACATCATCATTAGCGTCAATTCTTTCGGAGAGTTCATTTATCATATTTGAACTTTCCCTGTTGAAATTATTTTGTCTTTCACCGAAAGGGTCAACATACCAGAAAGTAAGTTTTCTGCCGAGCCTGCGGAAAATATTGAGTATACCGCCGTTTTCGGGGAGTTCGCCCTGATTGTAGGACTGAGTATTTTTATTCATCTTATCATATTCTCCCATATTAATCTCCTGTAAATTTATTGATGACGGAAGTGACATATAAACACTTATTTTATATTCCTTTATAAAAAAATTAAAAATATAAAAAGATATAGAAATACAGATTTTTATGTCACAAGCGTCATTATGTTTTTTGGATTCAATCAAAAGTCCATTTATGGTCAAGCTTTGCGACCCCTACTTCATCAACTGTTGAATATACTGTAAATTCAACAGCTTTTGCCTTATAGTCATAAGCAAACATATCCTTTGACCTTATGGCAATATCGAGCCAGTAAGAGCCTTTGACAAAGTTTAGTTTATCTATTTCGCAGGTTATCTGCCCTTGTGCATTTAATTTTATATAATCTATTCTTTCACGGACAGTATTAGTTCCGTAACAATTGAGTTTATCGCTCCTGTAAAATGCAAGACCTATTAAAACTCCGTCAAGCTTTGAGGGGTCTGCTTTGTAATATATTTTAAGGGTAACTTTTTCGCCTGTCCTGTACTTGCATGAGGCTGTACCGTCCTCGCCTATGATTTCGGCTTTTGTAATTTCTGCGAAAAATTCCTTTTTCTGATTTTCCTGTTTTACTTCCTGAGATTTCGGAGCGGTCTTGGTATTTCTGCGTTTCAAGCCCATATATTCGAGATACTGAGGGTGTACTTCATTGGGACTGCCGTCCATTCTGATTTTGCCCTTGTCAATCCATATAGTTCTTCCGCAAATCTGTTCAACCTGAGAGAGCGAATGTGAAACTATTGCAATTGTAGTGCCTTTAGCCTTTATATCGAGCATTTTCTCAAAGCATTTCGCCTGAAAAGCCGCATCACCTACCGCAAGTATTTCGTCAACCAATAAAATATCAGCATCTACATTTATGGCTACCGAAAACGCAAGTCTTGTATACATACCTGATGAATAAGTCCTCACGGGATTGTCTATAAATTCTTCAAGTTCGGAAAATTCTATTATATCATCAATACGGCTTTCGATTTCTTTTCTTGTCAGTCCGAATATGGAGGCATT
>DGRR01000143.1 GCA_002389995.1 Ruminococcus sp. UBA4383
CAAATGCCTGAGAATTAAGCCACATTTGAGTATTTATCATTATGTCAAATCCTTCGCCTGCGGCGGCACTGAGATATTTCGGGTCATATTTCGGAAGTCCGAAACATGAAAGCATATTTGAAATAATTCCCGCATGGGTTATCATGGCAGCCCTTGTAAGACCGCTCTGCATCATATCCATAATAATGTTATGGAGGGCGGAAAAAATCCTTGCAGTCATTTCCTCAAGGCTTTCGCCCTGCGGAGGGCGGTTGTCCTTACCGCCCCTGAGCCATTGTTTATAGTCGTCACGGTTTATGAGTTCATCGACGCTTTTATTTTCAAATATACCCAAATCCAGTTCCCTCAGACCGTCAACTGTTACAAGTTCTGTTTCGGGAAAGAGTATATCTGCTGTTTCGGTACATCTTTTAAGCGGTGAAGAATATACTCTGTAAACTGTGGGGTAGTCGTACTCGTCCATTTTTGCGGCGAGTTCACTTGCGCCCTTTGAAGAAAGCGGCAAATCAGTTTTGCCGATATAGATACCTTTTTCGTTAGCCTCAGTCATTCCGTGGCGTATAATGCTTATTCTGTAACCTTTCATAGAAGCACCTCTTCATATATTATTCACAAAAAACGCTGTTGTTTTTTGACTTATTCATAATATTCACAAAAATTTGCGAAAAAATTCAAATTTATTTCATATTTATGCATATTTACTTATTATACATTTTGTATTATAATAGTATTAGTTTATATTTCGTGCGTAAATTTTTTATTATCAGGAGGAAATTTATATGAATTCCGATTTTGCAAGAATCATCACTTTACAGAGAAAAGAAAGACATATCTCTCAGAAACAGGCTGCCGCAGATTTAGGCATCTCTCAGGCACTGCTGTCCCATTACGAAAAAGGTATCCGTGAATGCGGTCTTAATTTTCTCGTCAAAATTGCAGACTATTACAACGTTTCATGCGACTATCTCCTCGGAAGAACCCCCGAACCGGAAGGAAAAACTATAACCATTGAAGATATCCCCGATGATGACGGCAATAATACCCTTAAAATGCCGTCCCCGGAAATAATCAACTTCAACAGAAGAATTATAAACAATTCAATAAGCCTTCTGTTCAACCTCGCCCAGAAAGCAAACAGCATAACCCTTATAAAAGAAGTTTCTTCATATCTCATGCTGTCAGTCTACAAGCTCTTCCGCATAGTCTATAATGCCAACCCCCATAACGACCAGAAACTCTTCCGAATCCCCAAAGTTATCGCAAATGACAGCGCAAATGCAATAATATCCATGAGCGAAGCCGATATCAAAGCCGCATCAAGCGGTATCCCGCTCGACGGAAATGACTGCGTTGACAATTTCGATACACTCTATATCACTACCTCAACCCTGCAAAAAGATTATGCACAGTATTCCTCATCACTCCTCAACCTCATAAAACGCAGCGAGGAAAGCATAGCAAGAACCCGTGCAAAGTACCGTGGCTCGGACAACGGCAACAGAGGCTATTGAACACAAATAACATTATAACATATTTTCAGAAAAAATAAAAGCCCCGAATCATAAAAATAATTTATTTTAATATTCTCCCCATTGTTCAGGGAGAATATTTTTTTAATTAGCTATTGTAAAATATAAAAAAATATGGTATAATATCTTTGCGGACTGTTTTCCGCATAAAACAAAATAAGGAGTGTGCATTATGGTCACGGTTGAAAACCATATCGGTCAGATTTCAGTTACCGAAAACTATATAACAGAACTTGTCCGCCATGTTGTCTGCGACTGCTTCGGTGTTGCTGATGTATGTAATGTTAATACATTCCGTTCCGCTGTCTCTGCAATAACCAAAGGCAGATTTTTCAAACGCAGAGGAGTAGTTGTTCGTACCGATAAGGAAGGCGGTCTTGTCATCGACCTCCATATAAAAGTTTCCTACGGCACAAATATCTCCGCAGCCGTCAGCAGTATTATCCATAAAGTCGGTTTTACTGTCGAGGAAGCTGTCGGAATTGATGTGAACAAGATTAATGTCTATGTTGATGATATGAATTACTGATTGGAGGATTTTGATAGTGATAAACGGTGCTTTGTTCAGAGACGCTGTTATTTCCGCTGCAATAACCATTAATAACAGAAAAAGAGAAGTTGATGAACTCAATGTCTACCCCGTTCCCGACGGAGATACGGGTACTAATATGTCTATGACAATAGGCAATTCAATAAACGAACTCAAAAGAATGTCCGATAATTCCACAATATCAGAAGTTTCTGCGGCTGCGGCTTCTGCATTTCTCAGAGGTGCAAGAGGAAATTCAGGCGTAATCCTCTCACTTATATTCAGAGGAATATCCAAAGGTCTTGCCGATATCGACGAGGCAGGCTGTGACGACTTCGCAAAAGCCCTCGCTCTCGGCGTTGATGCTGCATACAAGGCTGTTATGAAACCCGTTGAGGGTACTATACTTACCGTAGCAAGACTTTCAGCCGAAAAAGCCAAGGAAATCGCACTTTCTACCAATGATACAACCGTTTTCTGGCACGATGTGTGCAATGAAGCCGAAACAGTCCTCGCAAAAACTACCGATATGCTCCCACAGCTTAAAAAAGCAGGCGTTGTCGATGCAGGCGGTATGGGTCTGAGTATAATTTTCCGTGCCATGTATGAAGTTTTCAACGGTGGAAAAATCGCCCAGCCAAAAGAAAATATTAAAGATAATGAAGAATCCGATTCTTTCAGAGCTGCCGCAAGTCAGTATGATGACGATATAACCTTTACCTATTGCACAGAGTTCATGTTGCAGAAAAAGGAAAACTGCCCCGACCCCTTCATGCTCAGGGCTTACCTCGAAACAATAGGCGACTGCGTTGTGCTTGTCGATGATGAGAAAATTATAAAGGTTCATGTCCATACTGACAACCCCGGTAATGCCCTGCAAAAAGCCCTCGAATTCGGCTGTTTCATCAACGACCCCAAGCCCAAAATAGAAAATATGCGTATCCAGCACGAAAACCGCATGAAAGAAACTAAACAGCTTGAAGAAGGTTTCGCTCCTGCCGTTCCTGAAAAACAGTTCGGCTTTGTGGCTGTATGTGCAGGTCATGGTCTTGAAGCAACATTCGGCGACCTCGGCGTGGATATAGTCGTAAAAGGCGGGCAGACAATGAACCCCTCAACAGATGATATCCTCAGGGCTATCCTTGCAACTCCCGCAAAAACTGTTTTTGTCCTGCCGAATAATAAAAATATAATTATGGCTGCGGAACAGGCTGTAAGACTTACAGACAAGAGTGTATGCGTATTGCAGACAAGAACAATTCCGCAGGGAATCGCTGCAATGCTCGCATTTGATGAAAGTCTCACACTCGCAGAAAACCGCATCAATATGACTAAGGCTTTTGAAAAGGTTTCAACAGGTCTTATAACTTTTGCCGCAAGAAATTCCGAATTTGAAGGACATACCATTAAAGAAGGCGAAATTCTCGCCCTCGACAACGGAAAACTTTCCTTTACAGAAAAAGATATAAATAAAGCTACCCTTAAACTCGTAAAGAAACTCACAAAAGGCGATGCAAATTATGTAACCCTTATCTACGGTGCAGATGTCACAGAGGAAAACGCTGAACGTATGCAGCAGCTTTTACAGGCAAAACTCAGCGATAAAATTGATGTCATGCTTGTAAATGGCGGACAGCCCGTATATTACTACATTATTTCAGTTGAATAAACAAAAAAACGCAGGTTTAAAAACCTGCGTTTTATTTTTATAATTATTCAGCGGCTGAACTTTCGTCTGTTGCGGGAGCTGCGCTGTCAGAACTTTCGCCTTCATCAGAAAATGCTTCGGGTTCAATTCCCATAGCTGACATGAGTTCTTCTTCAGTCATTGTTTTAAATTCATCAACTTTCTTAAAGTATACAAGTTCATCTGAATCATCAGTTGACATTATAAACTCTCCGTCCTGAAAATAGAAGTAACCGCCGTTTTCCATTCCTGCTTCTTCATCTTCAATGGTGATATTCACTCTGTTGTCTGCAAATTCCCATTTAAAGCCTACGGAACTTTCCTCGCTGCCTGCCATACCTGAGCCTACAAGACCTGTATGGTCTTCATTTACAGTTATCTGCACAAAAACGTTAAGCGGAATACCATAGAGACTGTCCTCAATGAACTGACCCATAGAGAACATTTTTACACATTCCCATTTTCCGACAAAATCTGTTTCTGCAACGGTATCGGGCTTATATTCAGGTGCAGCGACTGTGGCTACTTCTACTGTTTCACTTTCAGATGAAGTTGCTGATTCTGATGTTGAAGCGGATTCCTCAGAAGAAGCCTCAGTAGTTTCCTCACTTTCAGTAGTAGCTTCTTCGCTTGTTTCCTCAGCAGTAGTTTCTTCTTCTGATTCTTCGCTTACGGAAGAATCTGCCTCGGAAGATGAAGAAGATGAAGAAGAAGATTCTGATGTTTTACTCTCACTTGTTTCTGTTTCACCGCAGCTTGCAAAAGTACCTGCTATAAGTAAAGATGCAACTGCTATGCTTAATAATTTTTTCATAAAAGTTCTCCTTTTAATAGATTACAAGAAATATTATAACACAATAAATAATTAATGTAAATATCAAAAATATGAAAATTTACAGCACATAATGTCATGAAATATAATAATTATCACCATTATGTCATAAAAAACGCATTATTCCGCAGTATCCTCTGAAGAATTTTCAGTTTCTGCCGATATCATATTATTTAGTTCGTCTGTTGTAAGGAATGAAAATTCATCAACCTTATTACAGAAATACACACTGCTGTTTTCGCCTATATTTGCGACAAGTTCCCCGTTCTGCAAAATATAGTAAACATCAGCTTCCTCACCTTCAACTATGGGGATAAACTTATTGTCCCTGAAAGTCCATTCAAATTCAGCCTTGCTTGTTTCTCCCTCAATACCCGGTGCGGCACTTGCTGTATGGTCTGCATTTATGGTAATCTGTATAACATATTTTGCGGGAATACCGTTCATGACATCGCTTAATCCTTCGTCAAGCAGAACATCATGGCATTCCCATTTTCCCACAAAATCCTCCTCTTTCGCCTCATCGGGAGTGAAATCGAACTCTGCTGATTCGGTGACTTCCTCATCTGCCTCGGTGGATTGCTGATTGGGGGAATTTTCTTCTGACTGTACATTATTTTTATCATCTGTAATTTTGATATCAGATGTATTGCTGCAAGAGGCAAGACAAACTGCAATCAAAAGTGATGATGTAAGTGCAGTTAACAACTTTTTCATAAAAAATCCTTTCAATTCTTCTTAAAAGGCAGATGACAAGGCATCTGCCCTTTAATCTTCAAATTATTCTGCTGAATCTGTGGTATCAGTTTCAGAAATTTCATCTGAATCGGTATCATCAGTAACTTCAAAGCCTTCTGATTCCATTTGAGCAAAAATTTTGTCCTGTTCTTCCTGTGACATTGGTGTGAAGTCGTCAACCTTTGTAAAATAAATCTGCATAGAGTTTTCTTCATCAAATACTATAAGTTCCCCGTTCTGAATTGCACAACTGCCGTCGTGATTTCCTTCGGAGTTGGTGAGAATAAGGATATTGCCGCTGTATTCCCATGTAAGGCTTCCTTTCTCGTCATTGGGGTCAAGCATGAATGATGTCATTTCTGCGGTATTGTCGCTGAAAACCTCAAACTGAATCATTTTTGCAATGCTTACGCCTGCATATTCCTCTGTATCTCCATATTCGGTAGCCATTTTTGAACATTCCCATTTTCCGACAAAATCGGTTTCAGCGGCTTCATCGGGTACGATTTCGGGGAGTGGCTGGGGTTCGGGGATATAGTCAGCCTCAGAAGTTTCTGTTTCGGAATCTTCTTCGGGAGCGTCTGTCTGTTCTTCTTGCGAATCTGTATTTTCGGATATTTCCTCTGCGGTAATTTCTTCCGTGGAAGTTTCTTCTTCGGCAGATTTTTTCTTTTCAGCGGAATCGGATACCTGTGAACTTGCGGAAGAAGTATTTTCTGTTTCTGAACTTCCGCATGAAGCAAAGCTTGCGGCAATAAGAAGTGAAGCGACTGCAATACTTAAAAACTTTCTCATTTTGTTTCTCCTTTTTGTTTGTTTTTGTTTACAAGAGTATTATACCACCATAAACCGAAAATGTAAATATCAGAATCATTAAAAATTATTACAACTTTCGACTGCAAATATGATAATTATTACGATTTACCTACTGAAATGTAAAAGAATCCTCTCAGAACAAGCTGAGAGGATTTTATTTACTGATTGAATTTTGATTTATTAATAGAAGATTACATAGCTTGAATCTACCCAGCCGTAGTAGTCTCCGTCATCTGTATCAACGAGTTCATACCATACAAGACCCTTTGAAGTGCATACATTTACTGCTGTAACGTGCCAAGCGTTGCCGAGGTTTTTGCGGACTGTTGACTTTTTGCCGTTGAATGCAACATAATCTGCTGTATATCCGTCAACAATACCGCCCTTTGTGTTTATCTGACCGTATACGGTGCAGGGTGTTATATCAGCGTAGAAGTCGATATAGCTTGAATCTACCCAGCCGTAGTAATCACCGTCATCAAGGTCAACGAGTTCATACCATGTAATGCCCTTTGTAACGCACTTGC
>DGRR01000029.1 GCA_002389995.1 Ruminococcus sp. UBA4383
ATGTCATTTTTCCCTTGCCGTGAAATAAGCCGTCTTTCCATTCGCCATCATATACAGAACCGTCTGCATATGTCATTTTTCCTTTGCCGTTTCTCTTGCCGTCTTTAAATTCGCCCTCATATACATCACCGTTTGCATATGTCATTTTTGCCTTGCCGTCTTTCAATTCGCCCTCATAAACACCACCGTCTGCAAATGTCATTTTTCCCTCACCGTTTATCTGGTCATCTTTAAATTTGCCCTCATAAACACCACCGTCTGTAAATGTATATATTCCTTTGCCATTTCTCTTGCCCTCTTTAAATTCGCCCTCATATACATCACCGTCTGCATATGTCACTTTTCCCTTGCCGTTTTTCTTGTCATCTTTAAATTCGCCCTCATATACATCACCGTTTGCATACATCATTTTTCCCTTGCCGTGTCTTTTGCCGTCCTTCAATTTCCCATAGTAAACATTGCCGTTTTCGTATTCTATTCTGTTTAAGGAATCATCTGTGCAGGAAATACATTTGATGACCTCAGACTCTGTGTTCCATTCAGAATTTAAATTTTTACTGCCCATAAAATAATCCTCCTGTAAATTTTATCCTGTCAGAACTCACCGTTCATATTCTCGAATGTATCAATAACTACAACGCAGTCAGGGTCTACATTCTGCATGACGAGCTTCATTATATTTTCGGGTATCGCAACACAGCCGCCCGTATAGGGTTTAAGCGGTCCTAAACAGTGCAGGAATATTGCTGAACCTCTGCCAGCCTCGCCTTCCTCATTGAAACTGATATTAAGGCAATACTGATACTGATATTCATAATCTGTTATATGCTCGCTGTTGGTCATATCAAGGTCAGGATAATCCTTTATGTCAACCATTTCATTATAATGCATACCCTCTCTTTCATCACCTGACCAGTATGTGTCATCATCAACCTTTATATAGGGAATTGCACAGCCGGGGTCATCTGCGATTCCGAAAGCCTTGTTGAAATGGTATGTTCCGACAGGTGTCTGAGATACACCCTCCGCATGGTCTTCATCAAGGCACATTCCGTTCAGTCCGACAAATGCGGGAGTTGAAAGAATCTGTTTCCAGTTGCCGTTTTCATCTCTGTTATGCATTGAAACAGTGGCAGTAGTTTTATCCATACCCATAGCACCGACAACGAAAAGCTGTTTAGTATTCTCGTCCTGTGCGGCAGGGAGATTCTTTACCCATTCGGGGGAATCCGTTTCATGCTGTATTGATGCATGAAGTGTGTCATCTGCGGAAACGGGAGTATTTTCAAAAGTTTCATCTTCAACAGGTTCATCTGCTGTTTCAGCCTCTGTTAATTCTTCTTCGGTTTCGGGAATATCGGTGGTCTGTTCAGCCATAGCTACTGATTCGGAATTTGAAGTTTCAGATGTCTGTGCAGTTTCTCCGCAGCCTGTGAATGACGCACATATAAGTGCAGACAAAATAATTAAAAATTTTTTCATAATTTCCCTCCGTAATTAATATTCTGAAATTTTATATTATTGTCAAATAAATCCTGTCTGTGCAAGAAGTTCAAGTGTCACGCCCTTTTTCTTAGGCGGAACGATAAGCTTTTCAACATACTTTGCGATTATGTCATTTTCAAGATTTACAATGTCACCTATTTTTTTCAGCGAAAGTATAGTCTGCTCTGCCGTATGCGGAATAATCGAAACACTGAAATTATTTTCCGTCACCCTTGCGACAGTAAGGCTTATTCCGTCAATCGCAACTGAACCCTTTTCCACTATATAACGCATAATTTCAGGCTTTGCAGAAATTGTATACCATATTGCTATTCCGTCATTTTTAATATCCGTGATTTTTCCTGTACCGTCAATATGTCCCGAAACGATATGTCCTCCGAAACGTCCCTGTGCTGACATAGCACGTTCAAGGTTTACTTTTGAGCTGTTTCTGAGACTTCCGAGTGATGAACGGTTTAAAGTTTCGTTCATGACATCAGCCTGAAAAACATTTCCGTCATGCCTTGTAACAGTAAGGCATACACCGTTTACTGCTATGCTGTCACCGATATGAACATCTGACAGGACTTTTTCCGCAATAATTCTTATATATGAATTATTGCCGTTTCTTTTCACTTCGCAGACAGTTCCGATTTCTTCAACGATTCCCGTGAACATTATATATCACCTTCCCCTCTATGAGAAAATCATCGCCTATTTGTCTGATATTTGTATTTTCAAGCATAAATGCATTATCGGGAGAATTTACACCCATGCCCGATACAGGGGATTTTGCACCTGCTCCGCCAAAAATTTTCGGAGATATATATGCCTGAATTTTATTCACATTCCCTGATTTAAGCATAGACCAGTTCAGTTCACCGCCGCCTTCAAGGAGAATACTGTCGATTTTCATATCTCCGAGTTTTTTCATAACTTTGTCAAGGTCAACATGAAAATTTTCTGAACTTGTGTGCGTTGTTATAAATTCACAGCCCATTTCTTCAAGAATTTTTTTCTTTTCTTTCTTTTCATTATTGATTCTTTTACTAAAATCAGTTATTGCTATAATAGTTCTTATATCCTTTGCAGTTTTAACTATATTGCTTTCAAGAGGGATTCTGAGATGTGAGTCACATATTATTCTCACGGGATTTCTTCCGTTTTCAAGACGGCAGGTAAGCATGGGATTATCCGCTAAAACCGTACCTATACCGACCATAATTGCTGAATGTCTCAGTCTTTCTTTCTGAACATCAAGCCTTGCCTGTTCACCTGTAATCCATTTTGATTCACCTGTAACGCAGGCGATTTTTCCGTCAAGCGTCATAGCATACTTCATGGTTACAAAAGGTCGTTTAGTGGTTATGTAATGAAAAAATATCTCATTGATACTGTCACATTCGTTTTTCAGTATATTTTCATATACTTCTATACCGTGTTCACGCAGTATAGATGCACCCTTTCCTGCAACAAGCGGATTGGGGTCTGATGAGCCTATGAAAACTCTTTTTATACCGTGTTCAATTATAGCCTCTGTACATGGAGGAGTTTTCCCATAATGACAGCAAGGTTCAAGCGTTACATAAATATCTGCACCTTTGCAGTCAATACCTTTGCCGTCACAGTCTGCAAAAGCATTTCTTTCAGCATGGAGCTGACCGTAT
>DGRR01000103.1 GCA_002389995.1 Ruminococcus sp. UBA4383
CTTAAAATCCTTGAAAGATTCAAGGACAGAAATGATATAGAACTTATGAAAATAAGCGAGGAAAAAAGAAAAGACCCTGATGAAAGAGCAAAATTTATCAACAATGCGGATTATGTATTTCTCTGCCTGCCCGATGCCGCTTCAAAAGAAGCAGTATCTTTTGTGAATAACGACCATGTACGCATAATAGATGCATCTACCGCACACAGAACAAATCCCGAATGGGCATACGGATTCCCTGAACTTTCCCCCGAACACCGTGAGAAGATAAAAAATTCAAAAAGAGTTGCCGTTCCGGGCTGTTATGCAAGCGGATTCAATGCAATAGTTTATCCGCTTGTAAAAAACGGAATAATCCCCGATGATTACCCGATTTTTGCATATGCAACTTCAGGTTACAGCGGAGCAGGAAAAAAGGCTATCGCAGTCTATGAAGGCGATGACAAGCCCTTTGAATTTAACAGTCCCCGTCAGTATGCACTCTCGCAGCAGCATAAGCATCTCCCCGAAATGCAGGCTGTTTCAGGTCTTAAATATAAGCCCATGTTCAATCCCATAGTATGCGACTATTACAGCGGAATGGTAGTAAATATTCCCATTCAGACAAGAATGATTGACAATAAATTCAGCATAACTCAGATTCATGAGATGTACAGCCGGCATTACAGCGGAGCAAATATGGTTAATGTAATGCCCCTTATGGAAAGTGATGAGCAGAAAAGCTTTTTCCTTGCATCAAATACAATCAGCGGAAAAGATATAATGCAGATATTCGTATTCGGTGATGATGAACAGATACTCATTTCCGCAAGACTTGACAACCTCGGAAAAGGTGCAAGCGGTGCGGCTGTACAGTGCCTTAATATCATGATGGGTATTGACGAAACAACAGGTCTTGTAAGATAAGACTTTTTTAAATGGAGTGATAAAAATGGAATTCAGAAAAATCGGAAGTGTAAAATTTATTGAAGGCGGTGTATGTGCGGCTGACGGTTTCCGTGCAAACGGCATACAGTGCGGACTTACTCATGAAGGTGCGGCTCTCACTACAAAGAAAAATGACCTCGCTTTAATCGTTGCTGATGATGAATGTACTGCTGCGGCTGTATATACTACAAATAAAGTAAAGGGTGCGCCCATACTCGTTACAAAGAAACATATCAAAAACGGCAAGGCAAGGGCTGTTATAGTAAATTCAGTAAATGCCAATACCTGCAATCCCGACGGTGTTGAAAAGGCTGAGGCTATGTGCAGACTTGCCGCAAAAGCTCTCAAAATAAAGGAAGATGATGTCATAGTAGCGTCAACAGGCGTTATAGGACAGGTTCTGCCTATCGAGCCTATTGCAAACGGTATGCCCGAACTTGCCGCAGGTCTTGACTATGACGGAAATAAACGTGCATTGGAAGCCATAATGACTACCGATACAATGCCGAAAGAAATTGCCGTTGAATTTGTACTCGGCGGAAAAATCTGCAAAATGGGCGGTATGCTCAAGGGCAGCGGAATGATTCACCCGAATATGGCTACTACACTTACATTTATAACGACAGATGCGGATATATCCCCAGAACTTTTACAGAGGTCACTGGACGATATTGTAAAAGTAACTCTTAACCGTGTAAGCGTTGACGGTGATACCTCCACAAATGATATGGTATGCATACTTGCATCAGGCAAGGCTGGAAACAAGACTGTCAATAAGGAAGATGAAGATTTTGAGGCATTTGAAAACGCCCTCTATAATATAATGATGAACCTTGCAAGGTTAATGGCAAGGGACGGTGAAGGTGCAACAAAACTTGTTGAATGTGTATGTACAGGCGCAGACAATGACAAAACCGCTGAAATTGTCGCAAAATCCGTTATAACTTCAAATCTTTTCAAGGCTATGATTTTCGGACAGGACGCAAATGCAGGAAGAATTTACTGTGCAGTTGGTTACGCTCAGGCTGATTTTGATATTGAAGATGTCGATATAGATGTATCATCACCCGCAGGAACAGTCGCTCTCGGACGCAAGGGAAACGTTGTGCGTTTCTCCGAGGAAGATGCCGCAAGAATACTCGCCGAAGAAGAAATCCAGATAAATATTTCTCTCGGTGACGGTACGGGTTCAGCAGTTGCATGGGGCTGTGACCTTACTTATGATTACGTTAAAATAAACGGAGATTACAGAAGTTAAAAGAGGTTTTTAAAATGGAAAAAATATCAAACAGTGACAAGTCACAGATACTTATTGACGCTCTGCCCTATATCCAGAAATACAACAACAAAATCGTTGTAATAAAATATGGCGGAAACGCTATGACAAACAAGGAACTCAAAGATGCCGTAATGACTGATATAGTCCTGCTTTCACTCGTAGGAATAAAAGTAGTCCTCGTTCACGGCGGCGGTCCTGAAATAAATGATATGCTCAAAAAACTGAATATAGAAAGCAAATTCATAAACGGTCTGCGCTATACAAGTGAGGAAACTGTTGATGTAGTCAAAATGGTTCTCGCAGGAAAAGTAAACAAGGAACTCGTTCAGCTTCTCGCACAGCATAAGGGCAATGCTGTCGGTCTTTGCGGTATCGACGGCGAAATGATTACCGCTGAAAAGAAAAAAACTGATGACGGTCAGGATTTAGGCTGGGTAGGCGAAATAACCAAAGTAAATACCAAGCCTATAACAGATGCTATCGCTAACGGAAATGTCCCCGTTATCGCTACTGTCGCAACCGACAGCGAGGGAAATACATACAATGTCAATGCTGATACTGCCGCAGCAAGAATTGCCGCTGAACTCGGTGCGGAAAATCTTATACTTATGACCGATATCGCAGGACTTCTCAGGGACAAGGACGACCCGTCAACACTTATGCCGAAAGTAAATGTCAGTGAAGTTCCTTTTCTCAAAAGACAGGGAATTATCTCAGGCGGTATGATTCCGAAAATTGACTGCTGCGTTGAAGCTGTAAGGCGTGGCGTAAAGGGTGCAGTTATCATTGACGGCAGAGTACCGCACTCGATACTTATAGAAATACTCTCAAACGAGGGCATAGGTACACAGTTTGTCTGATTAAAATAAAGGACTTAAATTAAATATATTTACGAATATACAAAAAATTTACTGTTTTCAGTTCTTTCTCTATTGATTTCACATGATTAAAAGAGTTATAATTATAAAGTAACTGATATTTCATTAAGATTTATCGTTCGTAAGACGAAAGGGAGATAAAAATGAGTACGATAGAAAAATTTAACAAACACGTTGTCCAGTCATACGGAAGGTTTCCTCTTGTTATGGAACAAGGCTGCGGCAGACGCTGCAAGGACGAGGACGGAAAGGAATATATTGACTTCGGCAGCGGTATCGGTACTAATTCCCTCGGTTTCTGCGATGAAAAATGGGCTGATGCCGTTTGCAGTCAGGTAAGGACATTACAGCATAATTCAAATTATTACTATACCGCTGTACAGGCTGATTTTGCCGAAAAACTCTGCAATGCATCAGGCTATTGTGCTGTATTTTTCGGAAACAGCGGTGCGGAGGCAAATGAATGTGCAATAAAAACTGCAAGAAAATACAGCTTCGATAAGTACGGAAAAGGCAGGCACAATATTATAACTCTTGTAAATTCTTTCCACGGAAGAACTATTGCAACCCTTTCCGCAACAGGTCAGGACGTTTTCCATAACTATTTCTTCCCGTTCCTTGAAGGATTTATAAACGTTCAGGCTAATAATATTGACGACCTTAAAGAAAAACTCGATGATACCGTATGCGCTGTAATGATTGAATACGTTCAGGGCGAAGGCGGAGTAAACGTCCTTGAAAAAGATTTTGTCGATGCAGTATTTGAACTTTGCGGAGAAAAGGATATACTTGTTATTGCCGATGAGGTTCAGACAGGTGTCGGAAGAACGGGAAAATTCCTTGCAGGTGAATATTTCGGCAAAAAAGCGGACATTACCACACTCGCAAAAGGTATTGCAGGCGGTATTCCTATGGGTGCGTGCCTCATGAATGAAAAATGTCAGGGAGTCCTTACAAAAGGTACTCACGGCTCTACATTCGGAGGAAATCCTGTTGCCTGTGCAGGCGGTCTTGCCGTCCTTGAAAGAGTAACAGGCGATGGTTTCCTCGATGAAGTTTGCAGAAAGGCGGAATATATTAAAAATGCCCTCGCAGACTGCAAGGAAGTTGAATCTGTCAGCGGTCTCGGTCTTATGATTGGTATTTCCCTTAAATCCAAAAAAGCTGTGGATATAGCAGGAAAATGCCTCGAAAAAGGTCTTCTCGTCCTCACTGCAAAGGATAAAGTAAGACTTCTGCCGCCGCTTACAATATCATATGATGAACTCAATGACGGACTTAAAATTTTGATAGAAATACTGGAGGAATGATTATGGAGCTTATTATTTCAAGTAAAGGTCACAAGTATACTGTGACGGATAAAAAGGGCCGTACCCTCTATTCTGTCAAGAAAAAGGGTTTCGGAGCAGGCAGGTACGTCCTCCTCGATGCAAGCAATTATCACCTGTATTCACTGACTTCTGTTGGAGAAGAAAGAAAACCTGCTTTCAATATAAGCCATAACGACAGAGGTATAATTGCACTTACCTGCAAATCCATGTTCCTTGACCCCACTATAATAGTCAAGGGAAAGGATACATCAGGTACAGAGGTACACTATGCCCTCGCAAGCAAAGACCACAGAAATTTCAATATACTGATTCCTCAGACCGAAAAGGAAGAAGAGGAAAAA
>DGRR01000222.1 GCA_002389995.1 Ruminococcus sp. UBA4383
AATCGGGAAATGTGAACCGTCAAACATGATTGAAGTGAAGCCTGCCTTGATACACTTGTAGCAGCCCTCATATGAGCCGTGGTCGAGGTGGAGAGCAACGGGAACTGTAATTCCGAGTGATTCGTCCATAGCCTTTACCATAGCGGCAACAGTTTCAAAGCCTGTCATATACTTTCCTGCGCCCTCTGAAACACCGAGGATAACGGGAGAATTAAGCTCCTGAGCTGTGAGCAGAATAGCCTTTGTCCATTCGAGGTTGTTGATGTTGAACTGACCTACTGCATACTTGCCTTCTCTTGCTTTTGTGAGCATTTCTGTAGCTGAAACTAACATAAAATATTTCCTCCTGAAATTCAATGTCGGAGCATTTTCTGCCCCATTGATATTATTGTAACATACATTTACAGAAATTGCAAGTGTTTACAGAAAATTTTTGAAAATTTTATATATTCAGGGATTACAGTGACCGCATGGTTTAAATCCCTGATTTAAAAGTTCATCTCTTGCGGAATACACTTCTTTCTTGTTTTTTTCTTTCATTTTTTTGATATCTGCACATAACGGATTATGAAATACTTTTGTATTTGTATTCAGCACATAGTCATGTTCTTCATATGTGTCTGAAATATATGTATTTTCCGAAAAAGTGCTTATTTCAGCATACGGAGATAAATTTTCCTGATTTATTTCAGAAGATTTTGCTGAATAGTCGTCGTCATACTCACAGCCGCAAAAGGCACACATAAAAAGAACTGAAAAAACAAATAATAAAATTTTTTTCATTTTCACCACACCTCAGATTATATTATATATCCGTTTGGATATAATGTCAATACTAAAACCTGAGTTCGTGATAGAATTTAGATTGATATATAATTCTGTCGGGGTGATTTTGTGTATTATTTACAAAGATTAAGAGACCTGCGTGAGGATATGGATTTACAACAATCTGATATTGCGAAACTTCTGAAAACAACTCAGCCACAGTATTCACGCTATGAAACAGGAGAGCGTGAATTGCCTGTGCGACATCTTGTGACACTTGCGGATTTTTACAACGTGTCAGCAGACTATATACTTGGCAGAACTAACAGAAAGAACTTCATAAAATAATTTTTGCAAAATCCCTTGACAAAATTAAAAAAATATGATATAATAATCAAGTTGACTGATGCGGATATGGCGGAATTGGCAGACGCGCATGGTTCAGGTCCATGTGAACGCAAGTTCATGCAGGTTCAAGTCCTGTTATCCGCACCATAAAAAAGCTCCCTGAACGGGAGCTTATTTTTTTCTTATATTCGATATATCCTCTGTACTTCCTCCGCCGTTATCATCGGGCGCACGGAATTTTCCCTTTTCGACAAGCCTTAAAAATGCATCTACGACATCACTTGCAAGCTGAGTTCCGGAAACATCTTTTATAATGCTCACTGCCTTTTCAAAATTCATGCGCTGTCTGTAAGGTCTGTTTGAATACATGGCATCAAAAGTATCTGCAACGGCAATTATCTGTGCAACTCTCGGAATTTCATCGCCTTTAAGTCCCTTTGGATAGCCTTTTCCGTCAGGTCTTTCATGATGAGCGACAGCACCTGTTGCAAGTTCAGGCATAAGACTTATATTTTTGAGTGCCTCATATCCACGGACTGTATGCGATTTTATAATCTGAAATTCTTCATCGCTGAGTTTTCCGGGCTTGTTGAGAACTTCATCGGGAATACCGATTTTTCCTATATCGTGCATGAGGGCGATATTGTAATACTGTTCAACAGTTTCTTCATCATATCCGAGTTCTTCGGTAAGCATGGCGGTATATTCCGCAACACGGGAGGAGTGACCGTTTGTATATTCGTCTTTAAGGTCGATAACTTTCGCAAATGATTCAACTATTTCCTTTATGAGAAGCTTGTCACGCCTCTGCTGTTCAAGGAGAATTTCCATATCATTTGTTCTGTGGTATCCCACGAACATACGGACACCTATTACAAGGACTATCAGAAGGAATATTCCTGATATTGTCACTATTTTCAGCATTAATTTTCTGACATAGTTATAAATATCCATCATGGAAACATCTGCGCCTGCATAGGCAACACATTCGCCTGATGAATCGAAAATCGGTTCATATACTGTAAGAAGCCAGCCGTATGCATCATCGCTTTCAATAGGTGCAATTTTATTTCCTGCAAGCAGGTCAGGGACAAGAGGAAGAAATGTTTTGTCAAACTCTACAAGTTCCCCCAGTTCCTCACCATAAACAGAATCGCTGTCCATATCAAAGATGACATAACAGCCGTCATTTCTTATCTGGTAAGCGTAAAGGAATTTAAGTTCGGGTGAATTGTCGAGAATACTTTTGAGAGTTTTTTCAGTTTCTTCATATTCTTCATCTGAGCCGTTTTCGAGCCACTTATTGACATTATCCGCATTTATCATTTCAGCCGCCATTTTAGCAGTACCCTGAGCGGTACGGATTCGCATTTCTTTGGTTTTCACGGTATAGACGTTAATGCTGACGATAGTTATAATAACCGCAAGGAGTATTGTAAGGACAGTAATTGCGCCAAAAAATTTTATATGCCTTGCATCGGTATTCAGCAGTTTCTTTTTCTGAGAAACATCTTTTTTTCCCATTTATTTCCCCCTCTCATCAGTATAGTTTCATTATAGCACAACAAATACTGTAAGTCAACAATATTTTTTACAATAAAAAAGACAGACTGTATCAAAACAGCCTGTCTTTTGTGTATGAAGAAGAGAATAAGTTAGTTTTCTGATTTAACTTCGTCAAGAGTAACTTTAACAGTATGCTCTTTTCCGTTTCTTATATAGGTAATTTCAACGCTTTCGCCTGCTTTGTGGAGGTTTTTCTTTGCAGTAAGTTCAGCGGAGGTTTTAACTTCTTCGCCGTCAACAGCAGTTATAACATCACCTGACTGCAAACCTGCCTTTTCAGCAGCTCCGTCCTCTGCAACGTTTGTAACATAGATACCTACGGGGAGATTGTACATATTTGAAATAGTTTCGGTAACGTCCTGACAGCTTATTCCGAGCTGAGGCTTGCCTGTAACATAGCCATATTTCATGAGGTCGTCAACGATTGCGGAAACTTCATTTGACGGAATGGCAAATCCTATGCCTTCAATAGATGCTTCGCCTGAATATGATGATGACATCTTTGAAGAATTGATACCGATAACCTGACCGTATTTATTGATGAGCGGACCGCCTGAATTTCCTGAGTTTATAGCGGCATCTGTCTGAATGAGTGTCATAGCCTTGTCATTGATTGTGATACTTCTGTTAATTCCTGATACCATACCGCCTGTTACTGTGTCCATGAGTTCAAAACCGAGGGGATTTCCGATAGCTATAACGGATTCACCGAGTCTGAGGTCGTCACTGTTGCCAAATTCTGCGGACGTAAGATTCTCAGCATCTATTTTGAGTACAGCAAGGTCGCAGTCTGTATCATAGCCTACTACTTCCGCATCATAGCTCTTGTCATCGCTGAGGAGAACTGAAATGCTGTTTGCAAGACCTGCACCGTATTCAGTATCATAAATAACATGGGCATTTGTAACGACATAGCCGTTTTCTGTAATTACAACACCTGTACCTGTTGCAGTAGCTTCCGAAGATGAAGGCATCTGGGGTTCAAATCCTCCGAATCCGAAGAAATATCCGCTGTTGTTCTGAGTAGTTACCGTGAACTGTGATTCAATACCTACAACTGAGGGAAGAACTTTGTCAACGATTTCTTCTGTTGAGAGTTCACTGCCTGTTGAATCATCTGTTTTGATAAGACTTACAGAATCAGCGGCGAGTGACCTTGCAGAATCTTTTTCCTCGACAGTATCAACAGCAGTGTTTTCATTTTTCTGATATGAGGGTTCAACCTGTCTGTATACTGCGATAGAACCTGCGGAAACCATTACCATAGCCATAAGAGTTGCAGCAGCTTTCAGAACCTTGTGATTCTTGGGGGGCTTGGGGGAATTTCCGCCGTCTGTTGAAAATCCTTTATATTCTGTATTCTCATTGTTATTATTTTCCTCTGTAACTTCCATAACATCAAAATTGTATTCTTTCATATAACTCACGTTCCTTTTCAATATTTTCATCTGAGGTCTTATCCTCAACCTGTGATTATATTATATTAGCCGTATGTGATATTAATTTGGAGTAAGTGTTATTTTTTGGGGAACTTTCTGTGGTATTTTTTTCACACAGATGATACGTTTGTGAAAGAATACGTCATTATTCTGTCATAAAGAAAAATATCTTTCACAAACTATCAAAAATATATCATAATATTCCCTGTCGAAATAAGAAAAAAATGTGTAAAATGCCGTGCATATACTTGACATAATTAAAAAGAAATGCTATTATAATAATATATTATTCGTATTAATTGTGAAAAGGAGGAATATTATGAAAGCCTTTACAAAAAAATTTTTATCCCTTGCAGTATCAGCACTCACATTAACAAATACAATATCAATATCTGCATATGCCGATGTAACCAGAGGACTTTCAGAAGAAGAAATCCTTAACTCCTCCGTAAAGCCTGTAATGACCGTAACAAAAGAACTGCTCCAGCCCGACAGCGGTATATCTTCAAAAAAAATGAATATATCCGTATCCCTCAGCGGTGCGGACGGAAAATATGCCTCAACAGGAATACACCTTTTCTATGACAGCAGACTTACTCCCGAAAGAGACAGCCACGGTAAAATTATCATTAAAAAAGGCGATGCAACCGAAAACCTGAAGATGCTCTCAGGTAATGATGATACAAAAGAATCAGAAGGTATGAACGGTCTTTTTGTCGCAACTTCTTCAAATTCTGACGGCGGTATGGACGGAGAATTTTTCAGCTTTGATGTCACTCTCCCCGCAGATGCAAAAAACGGTGACGTTTTCCCCATAGATATAGTATATATGGAATATGACCATGCAACAGATATATTTATTGATGTCTATAAAAAAAATATCCCCATGCAGGTTTACCTGTTTACAAAGGGAATCTATAACAGCGAAAATCCAATTTCAAATTCAGCAGAATATCTCAGAGATATGAAAAACTGCTCCGCCTTAACTTATATAGACCCCTCATGTGACGGATATATCGCTGTTGCCGATTCACATTTCGAGGAAACATATATCCCCTGCCTCGTCCCCTCAAAAATAACTATGCAGCAGGGAGATACTTCAAATATAATCGTTGTGAACCAAAACGGTAAAAAAATTGAATGGACAAGCAGTAATACTTCCGTTGTAACTGTCAGAAACGGTGCTGTTACCGCCGTCAATGAAGGAAACGCAATGGTATATGCCGTCTGCGGTGACAACGTTATGCAGTGCGAAATAAACGTCATAAGCAACAGCTCATATCTCGCAGGAGATGCAAACCTTGACGGAAAAGTAAGTATATCCGATGCAGTAAGAATTTTACAGTATGTTGCAAACAACAATAAATATTCCCTTTCAGCACAAGCCGCAAAAAATGCCGATGTGTACGGGAATAATGACGGTGTAACCGCTAATGATGCCGCTGCCATTCAGAGATATGATGCAGGCGTTACCCTCAGCCTGCCCGAAAAATAACACTGAAAGGAAATTTATAATGAAACCGACAAAATTTTTTTCAACAATTATTTCAGCCGTAATTTCAGTATCTTTCATTACTGCCCCCGTTTGCAGTGCCGATGAAATTTATTACTGCCGTGAACGTGAAATAGAATACTATGAATCAGAAAACTCCCTCAGTGTAAACAATGACGGAGTATCACTCAGAAGAAATATATATAATATATGGGGTACTCTCGACTATAATAACTTCATAGAGGATATAGAATTTGACAACATAATTATAGACCATATTATTGTTGATTTTACAGTCAGCGGAATAGGTGACACCTGCGAACTCATAAAAGATGACGGCTCAACTGAACCATATTATGCATGGCTCTGCGGCTCTGTCGGTACTAATTCCCTGTGGAATCTCGAAGATGCAGGCTCAGGTGCGGCAAAAATAACAGGTGACGGTCACTATTCAGTTGAATGGGATATTTCCGAACCTTCCGAATCAGTTGAATGTCTTATCTTACAGACAAATATAAACTATTTCGCATACCTCCCCGAAGATACTCCCGACGAAAATAAAACACCTCTCAGCAGCAGCGCAATGATAACTGTCAATTCAATAAAAACTCTCTCAGACGGCGAAATTCTCGCAGGCGATTCAAACCTTGACGGAAATCTCAGCATCTCCGATTCTGTAAGAATCCTGCAATATGTGGCAAATTCAAATAAATATCACCTCTCCCCTGCCGCAAAAAAAGCCGCTGATGTCTGCGGTGACAATGACGGTGTAACCGCTAATGATGCCGCTGCCATTCAGAGATATGATGCAGGCGTTACCCTCAGCCTGCCCGAACAATAATACGGATATCACTGACATTATACCGTAAATAAGGGATTACAGCACAACAGTACAGATGTTTTGTTAAATATAAAATAAATATAATATTAAATAAAAATATATTGACTTGAATATTGTAAAATGGTATAATATATACAGTCGGATTGCCGATATACTATAAAAGGAGGTAATATTCTCTATGTCAATCTCAAAAAAATATGCTGCTGAGTTTATCGGTACTATGGTTCTGGTTCTTCTCGGCTGCGGAACAGCTATGCTCGTGGGCTGCGATGCCAAAAACGGCTGCGGTTATCTTCTTACTGCACTCGCCTTCGGACTTGTAATAGTCGGTATGGCTTACAGTATAGGAAATATTTCAGGCTGCCATATAAACCCTGCGGTTTCACTTGCGGTATTCCTCACAGGAGGCATATCATCAGCGGAATTTATCGGTTACATAATTGCTCAGTGCCTCGGAGCTTTTGCAGGTTCGGGACTTCTCACAGCAATTTTCGTTCTTGGTGATATCCCCGACCAGACAGGTGCTTTCGGCTCAAACGGTCTCGCAGGCGTAGGCAACAATGCTGTTGCAGGTCTGCTCGTTGAAGTTCTCCTCACATTTATATTCGTTATAACTATCCTCGGAGTTACTTCAAAGAAAGCAAATCACGGCTCGTTCGCAGGTCTTGTAATAGGTCTTACTCTTACTCTCGTACATATCTTCGGTATCGGTCTTACAGGTACTTCCGTAAACCCTGCAAGAAGTATCGGTCCTGCTGTTGCATCTGCAATAAACGGAAATGCCGCTCCTCTTGCATCACTCTGGGTATTCGTTGCAGGTCCTCTCATAGGAGCATTTATCGCAGCCGTTACATACAAGGTTCTTGAAGGTCCTTCAAAAGCTGCTTCTGTTCCTGTTAAAAAACCTGCTCCCGTTAAAAAGCCTGCCGCACCCGCTGCACCCGCTGCTCCTGCTCCTCAGGCTCCCAAAGCTGAACCCGCTCCCGAAAAAACTGAGGAAACTCCCGTTCAGCAGAAAAAAATCGAAATTCCGATTATTGATGACGATGAACAAAAAGCTTCTGACCTAATGAAAGAAATTAATCAGGCTTTCGATAAGGAATAATAAATTTCGGTTCTCCCTCAAAGGAGAACCGTTTTTTTGTTTAATATAAAAATTATTTATTTTTCTATTGACAAATACGTTTATATGGTGTATAATAAATTTGTTGTCGAGGTGTGGCTCAGTTTGGTAGAGTACTACGTTCGGGACGTAGGGGCCGCAGGTTCAAATCCTGTCACCTCGACCATTTTTTATAGAAAATCCCCCGATTTTTTCGGGGGATTTTTTTATTCTGCCATTAAAGCTTCTGTCCAGTATGTCTGATTGTATATGTCTGTGAAACGATACATAATTTTCATGTCATCATCACCCACATATGAATCAGATATTTTCATATCATCTGTTACGGTCATCTGTTCGCCAAGATAATAATTTCCCTGAAATTCTTCATCATAACTGTAATAGTCACACACGAAATCAATTTTATCACCGACATTTATTTCAGTCATGGACTTTGCAACAGTTTCAGTCTCCTCAGTATATTCAGGCTGTGCGCCTGCTATATATCCGTTGGGGTTTTCGCTGTCGAATACAAGGATAAGCTTAACTTTTTCACCGTTGAGAAATGCGGGAACATAGCCTGTTATAGTATATTCACCATTTTCGTTTTCAGTTGTATCCGTATGGTAATATGCAACAATCTGATTATTTATGGAGATTCTGTACCTGCTTATATCAGCCACAAGTCTGCCTTCATCATCAAATGTATAGCTGTTTTCAAGACCGAGGTCAACGTAACCTGTGCCGTCATCATAGAATACGCTTGCATCTATGCTGTGAATAAGCGCAAACTGACTGTCAGGAATTGACATTTTATAATCATCGCCGTCTTTTTCCCATACCAGATTGCTTGTATCAAAATGATTGAGTGATACAAATTCGGCAGCATCATCATTGCTTACGGAACTCTCTTTCATGAAATCGGTGTTTGAACCGTCAAGCCCGTCAATTGAACGGTCTCCGCCCATAAATGCTGAAAGAAGTGAACCTATTGCATCTGCACCCATTGAAGATGATGAAGATGATGAAGATGAACCGAATAATGAACTTAACGGAGAACTTGAACCGCCTGCGGCAATCTGTCCGCTTGTTTCAAGCTTTGCAAAACTGCGTATACATTTTGAATATGAAGAATCCATACCGATTTTATCATAGGTATTGCAGGCAGGGTCAACATATGATGTCCTCTTATAAGGGAAATATATTGAAACACCGTTTGCATTCGTCATATTTGAAGAAGTACGGTTATATTTGACAGCACCTTTCAGAGCGGAAGAAAGTTCAAATCCCTGTTGGGTATTGGTATTTTCCGCAAAATTAACAAGGTCTATCTGGTCTATCTTTGAACTTTTGGCGAACTCTCTTGCACCACATCTTGCATCTGAAACAGTCTGATACTGATTTGATGATATAAGACTGCTGACAGATTCAGCCCATGACTTTAATTTTGAAGGAACTGTATTTGAAAATTCTGCCAAATCTATAACAGAAAGAGTAGTCTGCTGACCTCTGCATTTTTTTGCACAGGTTGTTACAAAATCGTCCACTATATTCTTACCTGTTTCAACAGTTGACATTGAAGTATTTTTGCCGAGTTTACTGAGCCATTCCGTATAATACCAGCCTACACCCGGTTCTGTTTCCTCCGAGGCTATCATGTAATCCGCATAGTCATCAAGCATGAAAGCTGTTTCGGCAGTAGCCATAAGGCAGGCATCAAATCCGACAAAATCGAATTTGACTTCACTGTTTTTGAGAGCCTGAGCAATTTCTTCAAGCTCCATAGAGCCTGATTTATTTTTCTCATCATAGCCGTAACCGCTTACAGAACCGCCGCCGTGGTCCCAGAGGATTAATTCATTACGGTTTGCGGGATAATTTTTATTGCAGTATTTAATAAAATCAGTCAGGTTATTCGGGTCTGTCATGGCTTTTGAGCCGTAATTGTTTTCAAGGAGTTCAAGACCGTGATTTTTTATTCTGAAAATCTGATTGTTCTTATTGCTTATGCCGTTGGTTTTCCACTGTTTGCAGCCGCCTGTGAGAACGATTATATTAACATTGTCACCGAAATCAGCCGAAGCCATTTCCTGCATATCGGAGGAAGCCATGCCGTATTTTGATTCAAGGTCAGTACCGCACATATAGACCATTATAGTAACGGTATCCTGATTGTTTCCGAGGATATTTGTATATTTTGCCCTTGAACCTGATGCGACTGTATTGTCAGCATTTCCGCCTGATGCGGACTGTCCCGAAGAAAAACCGCCGAAATTGAATGATGACGGTGCGGATTCCTCTCCCGAAAGCATACCTTCCAGCAGACTTCCCATTAAACTTCCGCCCGAAGATGAACTGCCTGAATTGCCTGTATTCTGAGTTGCAACATCTCCTCCTCCGCCCAGAAGTTTAGGCAAAAGCAAAAGGGCAAGCAGAAGAAGCGAACCTCCTCCGAGAGATGCTCTTTTTATGCCTTTTCCGCTTGTGACGGGAGTTTTTCCTGCCTGACTGTCAGAACCGACTCTTTGATTTCCTATTTTTTCGCCACGTCTGTGAACGCCGCTGCTTGTCTGATTGCTGATATTTTTTTCCCTTGCTTTTGGTCTGTTGTTTTTGTTATCCATTAAATCACCTGCTTTATTTTAAATTCTTGCCTTGAAATTTTCGTAGCCGAATTTTTTCAGCATTTCAATATTTTCATCGGATTTGAGAAGATATATCGCAGGCAAAGGCATACCGTTGAATGTATTGTTCTTTACCATTGAATATATAGCCATATCCTCAAATACAAGCCTGTCACCGATACTGATTATGTTGTCAAATGAATATTCCCCTATGAAATCCCCTGAAAGACAAGTCTGTGAACCAAGTCTGTAATTATATTTCTTTTCACTGGGATTTCCTGAATCCTTTAAAGGCGGACGGTACGGCATTTCAAGAACATCAGGCATATGACAAGCCGCAGATGTATCAAGTATGAGAATATCCGTATCACTTTCAACAACATCAAGGACTTCCGTAATTAAATATCCTGCATTGAGAGCAACAGCCTCCCCAGGTTCAAGATATACATTGAGATTATACTTGTCCTGCATATGTTTTATGCATTTTTCGAGCCTTGAAATATCATAGTCCTCACGGGTTATATGATGACCTCCGCCGAAATTAATCCACTGCATATTTTCCAGAACATCACCGAATTTTTCTTCAACAGCGTTCAGAGTTTTTTCGAGGTCATCTGAATTTTGTTCGCATAATGTATGGAAATGCAGACCTGTAACGCCGTATAAATCATCACGGTCAAAATATTTGTTTTTGATTCCGAGCCTTGATTTCGGTGAACATGGGTCATAGATTTCATGACCTTCCTGCGTTGAGAGTTCAGGATTTATACGCAGACCTATTTTTTTACCAGCCTTTAAAACTCTTTCCCTGTATCTGTCAAGCTGACTGAAAGAGTTGAAAATAATATGACCGCAGTAAGATATTATCTCATCAATCTCATTTTCACGGTAAGCGGCTGAAAATACATGATTTTCCTTTCCCATTTCTTCAAATCCGAGTTTTGCCTCAAATAAGCCGCTGCAAGCCGTACCGCTTAAATATTTACCTATAAGCGGATAGAGATGATAACAGGAAAAAGCTTTCTGAGCGAGGAGAATTTTTGCACCTGTCCTGTCCTGAACGCCCTTTAATATTTCAAGATTATTTATTAATTTTTTCTCATCAATAACATAGCAAGGCGTTTCAAAATTTTTAATATCCATATTTAAAATCGTCAAATCCCCCTTATCAGCAGTATCTCATGTACTTCAAATCCTTAAATTCATAGTCGGGATTTTTTCTGAAAAATATTTTTTCCCTGAATTTTTCCCTGTCGTCATTGATATAGTTCAGTATGCAAAATCTGTAAATCCATATTCCCCAGTCACATTCAACAGTGCGGTAATTATAGACAACTCTGCCGTACTGACCTTTTTCAAGCGTGAAAAGTTTCTTGTTGTAACTCCTGTAAATCATTTCATAATTGTCATTATCCTTAATAACTTTCACCACGCTGTCAACAGGGAGATTATACCATTTATTTTTTTCAAAAATATCTTTCCCGTAAGTTTTTGTATGCTGACTGAAATAATTAATTCCCTCAGTTCCCTGAAAAATCCTCACTGTATCAACGAGAGCTTCCGCATTTTTATCTTTAATTTCAGACTTTACGGGAAAAAATTTCATATTCCGCCTTAAATTTGCGTATTCAGGGTATCTTACATTCTTGTAATAGCTTATAGTTACACTCTGTACGAAAAGCATAATCTAAAATGGGGGAGCAGCCGTCAAGGGCTGCTTTCCCCCAATTCTCCTTTCCTATCAGTCAACAAGAACAGGGTTGAAATCTTCCTCCCACGGGAGTCCCCATTTATTGAGAGCCTCCATGAACGGGTCGGGGTCAAATTCCTCTATATTGTAAACGCCAGCCTTATTCCAAGTGCCTGTCATAATCATCATAGCACCAATCATAGCGGGAACACCTGTTGTATAGGAAATAGCCTGAGAGCCGACTTCCTTGTAACATTCCTGGTGGTCGCAGATATTATAGAGGTAATAATTTTTATCTTTGCCGTCTTTTTTTCCACGGAAAATACAGCCGATATTTGTTTTTCCGACAGTTCTCGGACCGAGTGATGCAGGGTCGGGGAGTACGGCTTTAAGGAACTGCAAAGGCACGATTTTCTTACCCTCATACATGATAGGTTCAATGGAGGTCATGCCTACATTTTCAAGGCATTTAAGGTGTGTGAGATAACTCTGTCCGAATGTCATAAAGAATCTTATTCTCTTTATTCCCTTGATATTGAGAGCGAGTGATTCAAGTTCTTCATGGTGGAGAAGGTACATATCCTTTTCGCCCACGCCCTTGAAATTGTAAACACGCTTTATTTCCATAGGTTCGGTTTCAATCCATTTGCCGTCCTGAATATAGCTTCCCTTTGCGGAAACTTCACGGATATTTATTTCGGGGTTGAAATTTGTTGCGAAAGGATAACCGTGGTCACCGCCGTTGCAGTCAAGGATATCTATATAATTGATTTCATCAAATTCATGCTTCATGGCATACGCAGAAAATACTCCTGTAACGCCGGGGTCAAAACCGCTTCCGAGGAGTGCGGTTATACCTGCTTTTTCAAATCTTTCACGGTATGCCCACTGCCACTTGTATTCAAATTTAGCAGTATCAAGCGGTTCATAGTTTGCAGTATCAACATAATGTGTTTTAGTTGCAAGACAAGCGTCCATGATAGTCAAATCCTGATAAGGGAGCGCAAGATTGAGGACTACATCAGGCTTATAGCTGTTAATCAGTGCGATAAGTTCATCGGTATTGTCAGCATTTACCTGAGCGGTTTCGATAACAGTCTTTGTTGTGGGCTGTAATTTTTCTTTAAGGGCATCGCATTTAGATTTTGTACGGCTTGCAATCATGATACCCTCGAATACGTCACTGTTCTGACAGCATTTGTGAATGGCAACAGAGGCAACTCCTCCGCAGCCGATAATCATACATTTTCCCATTTTCTTTAACTCCTTTTTGATAATTTATTTATGCATCATAATGAACACAATAACAGCAGCGGCAATTGAAACAATACCCACTGATGTGAATATTATGCTTAATATCTTTCCTGCCTTCATCTGCGGAATATAAATTTTCTGCGGTGACTGCGGGTCAATGAATATTTTCATTGTTTCACCCTCACTGAATACAGGAGGATTTGTTGAATATGCTGATTCTGCCGTGTATGTTCTTCCGTCATAGTCATACTGCATCACGGGCTTGTACATAGTTGAGTAATGCCCGTTGCTGTGTGAAGTGTGTTTCCTGTTTTCGATAACCGTTGCAGAAACTTCCTGAGTGCAGATACTTTTTCTTTTTTTGTCTGATAAAGATATTGTTACTCCCACTGAAATAAATACCGCTGCAAAAAGCAATATAAAAATTATTGCATACCACATATTTTAACCCCTTATCATTTTTTGAAAGCCTTTACAGGTACGGCTAACAGTATTACACCTCCGACAGCCATTAAGACTACATATGTAATAGTTCTTGTAGTGCCGTCCTCAGGGACATATACTTCATTCGGGTCATCGGGATTCAGGAAAATCTGAACTTTTTCACCCTCATCGAATCTTGGCGGATTTGTGGATATACCGCTTTGGAATGTATAAGTTTTCCCGTTGTAGTCGTATTCAAAGACGGGAGTATATTTTATACTTGTCTTATGTTTTTTTCTTTTTACAGTACGTTTTTTATTTTCGATAACGGTACTCAGAACCTCTGTGATACATACTTCTTTCAGGTGTTTCTGTTCACGCATGAGAAAAATTCCTGCTCCCAGAAATGCAGCCCCGAAAACAAGTAAAAATAAAATTGAAATAACTTTTTCTTTCATATTAATCCCCTCTATAATTTCATAAATGATATTGCAAGAAATATAACCGCCATAAGTATACCCACAAGAAAAAGTGCTGTATTGCCTGTCCTGTCCGAATACATAAGATTAAAGCATACGCCCTTTTTTACGGGAAAGAAAAGCTGTTCGGGCTTTCTGTTCAGCAAATCAAGTGCAAGATGTGAAATAAATCCTGCCGCATATCCTATGCATACAGGCGGATATATTAAATATACACATAATGTTGAAAGCGCACAGGCAAGAAGTGAATGTGAAAATTTCCTGTGAGCCGCCGCCATGAAAATTATGCATAAAGCTATAAATCCGATAATTCCTGCACTCTGTCCGAATCCTGCATATGCGTAAATATGCCTGTAAATACCTAAGTGAAAATAAAAATCAACAGCCGCAAGCAGAATCAGAAAAACTGTAATCCCTATGATTATTCTTGCAAGGCGGTTTTTGTGGTTATGTTTCGAGAATAAGTCTATATCGCATATCACACCGCCCAAAGCCCCCACGCATGATACTGCGATAATCTGTCCTACGCTTTCACAGTGAGTTACGGCAGCCGCAGATGCCACTCCCCATGCAGCATGAGTATTTCTTAACATATAATACCCTCTCAGCAGCAGTCCCAGTTATAGAGGACATCGCTGAAATCGCAGTTTTTTAGATTTTCCGTCTTTATGAAGAAATTTCCTATACCGCTGTCGCCCCACATTACACGGTCATCATCTTCACCGTAATCCGAATCAAGCTGAAAGAGCAGGAAATCATACTTTTGAAGTTCTTCATAACACTCACGGGGGTCAAACTGGGTAAAATAAGGATAACCTCCTATTTTATGCCCTATACATTCATCATAGTATTTATCATAATCACCTTTGTCGTTGGCAGAGTTATTGACCATTTTTGTGAACGTCATTCCGTATTCACCGAAAACAGGGAAACCGTTATATTCATCATCATCATACTGATTCTTTACAAACTTGCTTTTGATTTCTTTTTCCGTTACTGATTTATCAATTTCGGGATAATAAATCACTCTGAAACCGTCCTGTACTGTCTGGTCAGCGTCAAGCCCTGCAATATCATCATTAATAACCCAGAACTGCAAAAGACCTTTTTCGGGAAATTCTTCGAGGTCAACCTCAGAGCAGTCAATCTGTGCGAGAAGTCTGAGCTGTTCGCCGTTTTTATCAGTCGGGAAATCCCCGTCATGCGGAATATATCCGATACCGCCCGCCTTGCTTTCAAATATTGAAGGTTTTGTATCTGTAAGTTCAATTTTTACACATAATTTATCTTCCATAAATACCTCTATTTAACATCGTCAAATTTGCGCTTTTAGTGCTTGCCTATTCACTCACTTCATTACATTACGTTCGTTCATACGGCAAGGCGCAAATTTTCCTCTGATTTAACATCGTCAATTTTCACTGTTAAAGCCTTTTTTATTTGCTTAATGCAAGGAGCATTTCCCTGATGATTTTGCAGGCAACAGCAGTTGAAACCCCTGTCTGGTCATATACGGGGCTTAATTCATTCACATCACAGCCCACAATATTCAGTTCCGAGCATACAAGAGTAACAGCCTTACGCAGTTCCTCAAAGCTGACTCCTCCTGCTTCGGGAGTACCCGTACCCGGAAATACGGAGGGGTCAAGAACGTCCAAATCAAGGGTAAAATATACATTTTTGCCCTTTAAATCCTGAACAGTCTTTTCGAGATTTTCAAAATTAAATTTATTCATATAAGTGTGTTCTTTTGCGAAAACAAATTCTTCCCTGTCACCGCTTCTTATACCGAACTGGAAAATATGACCGTCTCCGACAAGTTCATGACATCTTCTCAGAACGCAGGCATGGGATAATTTCTGTCCGAGGTAATCGTCACGCAAATCAGCATGAGCATCAAAATGAATTATGTACAAATCCTCATATTCATCTTTTACAGCCATGACCGAGCCGAATGTTACAAGGTGTTCTCCGCCAATCATGAAAGGGATTTTCCCGTCCGAAAGAATAGCAGATGTTCTGACGGATATATCCGCAAGAGTTCTTGAAACGCTTCCGAAAGGCAGTTCCAAGTCACCGCTGTCGAAAAACTTATAATCCGTCATATCCTTGTCCTGATAAGGCGAATATGTTTCTATTCCGAAACTTTCATTTCTTATTGCAGACGGAGCGAATCTTGTTCCGGGGCGGAAACTTGTTGTACCGTCAAATCCTGCACCGAAAAGGACTATTGATGAATCCTCATATTCGCTGTCGCAGGCGATAAAGGTCTGAATATTCTTACTCAACATCTCTTAACATCTCCTCAACATAATTCGGCAGATAAAATGCTCCCGAATGTAAATGTGTATTGTAATATTTTGTTGAAATTCCGAGCATACTCCATGCAGTGCCGTTATAATCCCTTACAGGGTGATATTTTTTCGAGGCAAATCCGAAAAGCCAGTGACCTGACGGATATGTCGGGATATGAGCCTGATATACACGGCTTATCGGGAAACTTTCAACAATTCTCTTGTGTGACCTCTGCATGGCGGCAGCATCTTCCGCATAGAAAGGGCTTTCATGCTGATTTACCATGATACCGTCCTCTCTGAGAGCCTTGAAACAGCTTCCGTAAAATTCCTTTGTGAAAAGTCCCTCACCGGGTCCGAAAGGGTCTGTTGAATCGACAATAATCACATCATATTTATTTTCACAGCGTCTTATAAATTTAACACCGTCCTCATAGAAAATATGCACTCTTTCGTCATCAAGGCGGCAGGCAGTAGTCGGGAGAAATTTTCTGCTGACTTCAACGACAAGCTCATCAATTTCAACGAGGTCGATATTTTCAACGCAGTTATATCTTGTAAGTTCACGGACAACACCGCCGTCACCTGCACCGATAACAAGAATATTTTTCGGTTCGGGGTGAACAGCCATAGGCACATGGGTAATCATTTCATGGTAGATAAATTCGTCTTTTTCGGTAAGCATCATATAGCCGTCAAGGGTGAGGAATCTTCCGAACTCTTTTGACTGGAAAACATCAATCCTCTGAAATTCGCTGTTACCGCTGTAAAGCTGTCTGTCAACCTTTATTGAAAATTTAACATTCGGAGTATGACGCTCCGTAAACCATAGTTCCATAAAAACCTCCGTTCAAATAATTATAAGAAATACACACGCCCGCACACATTTTACGCACCTTTATACACGGCTTATTTGTCGGTTTTAAGGCAAATACACACCTACACGCCTTTTTTTTATTTTTAAGGGAAAATTAAATAATAATATCCGTGAACGGACTCGCAGGAATTTCCATAAAACAAATATCAATCCGACTTAATGGCGTGTAGGTGTGTAAACGCCGTATTTTCGGGCTTTTTTGGTGTGTATGCCACACGTCTTTTTACACGTCTTTACACACGGTTGAAAATATTTTTCACCGATATATGGATTTATATAATTTCAAGTCAAATCATTACGTTTAATCTTTCGATATTCAAATCTTCCGTGCCTGTCATCTGACAGCCCTTAGCCTTTGCGTATTTTATATACTCAATAATTTCGTCCGTGACGAGTTCACCGGGGGCGAGAATCGGTATTCCGGGGGGATAGCACATAACAAATTCCGTGCAGACCTTTCCCGAAGCCTCATCAAGCGGTAATGAAATCTTATCCGCATAGAAAGCTTTTCGAGGGGCTTCCGAAACAATGGGGCTTATATACTCATGACTGAGCATATCCGCACCTGTTCTGCTGAATCTTCTTTTTATTTCGGAGAGTGCGGAAATAAGTCTTTCAATGTCACGTTTTCTGTCTCCTACGGATATATATGCGAGGATATTTCCTATATCACCAAATTCAATCTGTATGTCATATTCATCACGGAGCAGGTCATACACTTCAATTCCCGCAAGACCTATCGGCAGAGTGAATATGCTGAGTTTTGAGACATCAAAGTCATAGATACTGTCACCGTTTATGAGTTCTCTTGAATAGGCATAATAACCGCCTATGTCATTTATTTCAGCCCTTGCATACTCAGCCATTTCAACGGTTTTCTCAAATATTTCCCTGCCGCTGAGAGCGAGTCTTTTTCTGGAAATATCAAGGCTTGAAAGAAGAAGATAAGATGCACTTGTAGTCTGGGTTAAATTTATCACCTGACGCATATAGTCTGAATTTATATTCTTGCCCATTAAGAGAAATGAACTCTGTGTAAGGCTTCCGCCTGATTTATGCATACTTACGGAGGCGCAGTCCGCACCTGCTTTCATGGCGGTAAGCGGGAAATTGTCACCGAAATAAAAATGTGTACCGTGAGCCTCATCAACAAGCACAAGCATATTATGTTCATGGGCGAGTTCGGTTATTTTCTTCAAATCCGAACATATTCCGTAATAGGTCGGATTATTTACCATAATAGCCTTTGCATTGGGGTTTTCCCTTATGGCGTTTTCAACCTGAGAAACGGACATACCGAGAGCTATACCTAAACGGCTGTTTGTATCGGGATTGACATACACGGGGACTGCACCTGTCAGAATAAGGGCATTTATGGCACTTCTGTGTACATTTCTCGGCATAATGATTTTGTCTCCGCTTTTGCAGGCGTACATAATCATGCTCTGAACTGCAGATGTAGTTCCGCCTACCATGAAAAATGCATTGGCTGCACCAAAAGCCTCAGCCGCAAGCATTTCGGCATCTTTTATGACGGATACAGGGTGACAGAGATTGTCAAGGGGCTTCATGGAATTTACATCTACATTCATGCAGTCCTCGCCAAGAAATTCGGTGAGTTCCATATTTCCCCTGCCTCGCTTGTGACCGGGTACGTCAAAGGGTACAACCCTCATTCTTCTGAATTTTCTTAAAGCCTCATATATAGGCGCATCAACCTGAGAAAGAGCCACTTCCAAACACATTCCTTCCGCTGAAAATTTCTATCATCTCCTTGCGGAGATTATTGGTTATATCAAGCCTGCTTCTCGGAGAAAGTTCTCTCACATCGGTATTAAAGAGGTAATTTTGCAGTTCAATCTCTTTTATGAGCATTTTTGTATGAAACATATTAGCCTGATACACATTGATATCAACCGCATCGTATTTATTGAGGATAGATTCATCTATATAATTCTGAATTGAAGTTATGTCATGGTCGATAAATATTTTTTCACCGTCCAAATCTCTTGTAAATCCTCTCACACGGTAATCCATGGTTATTATATCCGAATCAAAACTCCCTATAAGATAATCAAGGGCGGTAAGGGGAGTAATTTTCCCGCAGGTGGCGACATCTATATCGACTCTGAATGTTGCTATGCTTGTATCGGGGTGATATTCGGGGTAGGTATGGACTGTAACATGGCTTTTATCGAGATGTGCGACAGTTTCGTTTCCGCCTGACGGAATCATGGTATCATCAGCTATAAGGAAAGTGGCAGATGCTCCCTGCGGGTCATAGTCCTGTCGGGAAATACTCAGCACCTGCGCTCCTATCATTTCAGTGAGATGTTTCATTATATCCGTAATTCGTTCGGAATTATAAGCCTCGTCCACATAGGCGATATAGTCAAGCTGAGCCTTTGGAGTTTTGGCATAGCAGACATCATATATATTGAAACTCAGGGACTTTGTAAGATTATTGAATCCGTAGAGTTTTAATTTATTTACCACAACACACACCCTCTTTTACAATGCATAATTAAATTAAAGACGTACAGACTTTATCAGCCTGTACGTCCATGAATTTTTTATGGTTTCATATCAATCAACACGCCGAACAGGACGTGAAAGTTCACGACTTGTATAATTTTATCACATTAAAAGGTTTTTGTCAATAGATATTTCAATTTTTATTCTTCAACGGGAAATTTGTTTATTATCTTTGCGTCATATTTCTGTATTTCGCTTGCGTCCTGACCTGTAACGCCCGATTTTCCGTCTATATCAGCATTTATGACAGCCTGCTTTTCGAGTGCATATTTACTGCTGTTTGCGATATACTGGAGTATTCTTACAGCATCGGATATACTTACTTTTCCGTCAAGGTTAGCATCACCGTAAACAATTTTGGAACTGTCATCGGGAACAGTAGTTTCAGTAGGCTTTTCGTCAGCAGGTTCATCAACGGGTTTTTCATCGGGCTTGTCGTCCTTTATGTCAGCACCGCCCATACCGTCAGCGGAAGTGCCGTCAGGTTCGATTCCGTAGTAAAGTTCACCGTTTACATAAGTGGGAATATAGGGAGTTATATAGCCTTTTACAGAGCCTTCGGCATCAGCTTCGCCTTTTTTGCCGAGGATATCCTTGTTTGAGTAGTCATTTTCAGCGTCCCAGCCTGAGCCGTAATCGGGCATTACAAA
>DGRR01000027.1 GCA_002389995.1 Ruminococcus sp. UBA4383
TCTCCCTTCTGTCGTTCCACCGAATATTAGTATTTCAGACATTGAAATACCCCCTTGGCGTTACCATTTTTCCACGAATTACAGCCGTTTCCGAATTTCCTACAAAAATAGTTGTAAACATATCGACGTTTTCTTCTGCAAGTTCAGCTAATGTCAATATTTTACTATTTTGCCCTTCTCTACCAATATTCCTGACATATCCGCAGACGGTTTCGGGTGACTTGAAATTCATCATAATTTTGCAGGCTTTGGCGAGATAGTCAAATCTTTTGCGTGATGAGGGATTATAAATTACTATTGTAAAATCGGCTTGAGCGGCTAATTTAAGCCTTTTTTCGATTTTTTCGGGAGGTGTCAGAAGGTCGGAAAGGCTTATCACGGCGAAATCGTGTGTCAGGGGTGCACCGAGGACTGCGCTTCCGCTGAGGGCGGCTGTTACTCCTGCGACCACCTCTATTTCTACATCAGTAAAATCTTTTGACATTTCAAAAGCAAGACCTGCCATTCCATAAACAACGCTGTCGCCACTGCACACGAGAGCGGTGGTTTTTCCCGATTCTGCGGACTTTAAAGCCATTTTTACACGGTCTTTTTCCATTCTCATTCCTGTTGAAAGGAAAGTTTTTTCAGGAAAATATTTTTTTAAAATATCTGTATAAGTTGTATATCCTATAATTAAATCACTTAATTTTATAGCTTTTTCAGCCTCCAAAGTCATTCCGTCACGGCTTCCGCAGCCGAATCCGACTATGTATAATTTCATAAAATTTTCCTTTCAAAGTCAATAATTATCTCTCTTTCGGCAACGGCAACTGTAACGCCGTTGGCGGAATTTTTGGCTATAATAAGCCTTCCACCGCCACAAACGGCACTTCTTTCGCAAACGTTGTCAACACCTGTTATTTTTTTGACAAATTCAGAACCCGAAAACTCTCCTTTAACTCTTGCAAGTTCCTCAGGAGTGTAAAAAGTGGGATTTACGCCTATTTTTCGGCAAAATTCAAGTATACCGCTTTCGTTGGCTTTAAGGTCTACGGAAGAAACTGCACATACTCTTTCAGGCATAATTGAATATTTATTCATAATATTCAAAAATAAGCTGTATATAGCTGAAAATGACGAATTTTTCTTACAGCCTATACCAATGGAGATATTTTTCGGCACAAGTTGCAAAGTCAATTCAAAAGGCTTGAAATCGGCATTTATACCGATATATATACCATACTTGCAGATATTTTCCGAAATTTCGGCAGGAGGATTTTTAAATGGATAATTGCATAAAAATCCGATTTTTTCGCCATTGAGGACGGCTGCGGCGATGAGTTTAGCCTTGTGCATATCGGTTATGATTAAATTATTTGCCTTAGCGAAGCTGTCGGGTGAAAATTTTCCGCCTGTATCGGTTGCAGTCGTTATGACGGGAACAGCTCCGATATGCTCGGAAATCAGCGATGTTAAGCCATTTGCGCCGCCCATATGTCCTGAAAGAAGGGATATTGCAAACTTTCCGCCTTCATCGAGGACGACAACAGCGGGGTCGGTTAATTTTGATTTGATATGCGGAGCGATTGCTCTGACGGCAATTCCGCAGGCGGATATAAAAATAATCGCATCATATTCTGAAAATATTCCTGAAACAATGGTATAAACACTGTTGAATGATATTGCGGAATCGTCGGTATATCGCTTGAAACAGTATCTCTGAACTTTATGGTTATCCGAGAGAAAACCTTTTAATTTCAATGACAAAATTCTACCATTATTTGTGACGGAGATGATACAGATATTCATAATTTTCTGAACTCCGTTTCAAAGGTTGGGTCATATAATTTAGACAAAGAGTAATTATCTCCTAAAAAATTCCCGACAGTAATAAGTGCGGTTTTGTAAATGTTAAATTTTTTAGCAGTCTCAGCGAGTTCAGAAACTTTACACCGCAAAATTTTTTCATCTTTCCAGCTTGCCTTATAGACGATAGCGGCTGGGGTATCAGGGGAATATCCGCCATTTATGAGTTCATCGGATAATTTTTCAAGCATGGAAGCACTTAAAAAAATTACCATAGTTGAGCCGTGGGCGGCAAGACTTCTGATGCTTTCACGTTCGGGAACGGAAGTCCGTCCAGCCATTCTTGTGATGATGACAGTCTGCGAAACATCGGGAAGTGTATATTCAGCCTTCAGAGCCGCCGCCGCACCGCAGAACGAACTCACGCCAGCACAGACCTTGTATTCGATTCCGAGGGCGTTCAGCCTGTCCATTTGTTCTCTTACCGCACCGTATAACGAGGGGTCACCCGTATGTAGGCGGACTGTATTTTTTCCCGATTTTTCGGCAATTCTGATAGTATCTATGACTTCATCGAGTGTCATTTTTGAACTGTCATGAATTTGACATTCAGGCTTTGCATACTGTAAAAGTTCGGGGTTGACGAGAGAGCCTGCATAGATAATCACGTCAGCATTTTCGATTAAATTTTTACCTCTTAAAGTTATGAGGTCAGCCGCACCGCAGCCTGCGCCTACAAAGTCAACCATTTTTACCTCCGAGAAAAGATATAATTTCATCAGCGTTATGAGTTTTAAGGATAAAATCGTGCTTGAAAGAGAACACAACCGCACCGATTTTAATTAAATCCGCAGATTTTATATTCAGATGATATTCAATTTTTTTAACAAGTTCAGATAAAACATCATTCAAAAGCCCCGTATCAGCGATAATATCGAGAGCCGCATCGACAGTAGCGCAGTTCTGAATATTTTTAAGGATATCAGAATTTATGCCTGCCATAACTCCGCAAGAGGTCAGGACTTCCATGCGTCCGTCAGCGAAGGCGGAATGAGTATTCATGATACCTGCACCGAGCTTGACGAGTTTCCCGATATGCCCGACAATAAGGGCGGAATCAAATTCAAATTCCTTTGAAATTTCGATAGCATCGCCTATGAAGTTACTGCATTTTATACTGTTTTCGAGGGAAAAGGGCATATTTTCGCTGATAAATGATTCGCTGTAATTTCCGAGGGTAAGCAGGATATTTTTAATTCCCTGAGCTTTAAGCATTTTCGCCTCAGTGCGTATAGTCTGAACGAGTGCGGAATTGCTCATAGGTTCGACAATTCCCGAAGTACCGATTATTGAGATACCGCCCATAATACCCATTCTGGGGTTATAAGTTTTTTTAGCGACAGATTCACCTTGCGGGGCATATATTTCGACAAGGAATCCGCCTGAATAGCCGAGTTCCTCAGCGATTTCCGAAACTGCGAGGGCTATCATTTTTCTTGGTGTTGAATTTATGGCATATTCACCGACAGGCTGGTCAAGACCTGCTTTAGTGACTATACCTATACCCTTACCGCCCGTAATGGTAATTCCGCATGAAATCAGTGATACACGGGCATAAATTTCGATACCCGAAGTAATATCGGGGTCATCACCGCCGTCCTTGACGACAGCACAGGAGGCATAATTTTCATTTATATCCTGATTTATGATACCGAGGTGCAGAGGGGTATTATCAGGGGTAACTATATCGGAAAAATGAGTTAAATTGCCTGTAAGGAGCATATAAGCGGAAGCTTTTGCGGCAGCAGCAGCGCATGAACCCGTAGTGTAGCCGCATCTTAATTTTTTATTTCCGACAAATACATATTTTTCAAGCATCGACTATAAATACCGTAAAATAGCCGAGATTATCGGTTATTTCATATCCTTTCAGAATTTTCTGATTTTCAAGCCCGCAGTTTTCGACAGCATAAGCGTTTCCGATGAGGTTTAATTTTTTAAGTATATCAATTAATTTACCTGTATTTTTGCCGCATTTCATAATAATTTTCGTGCCATAGGATTCAAGCAAATCAATCATATTATCGCAGCCGAAAGGGATAACAATTAAAGGTTTGTCCTTATCCGAGAGATTTATACCGCACTCACAGGCAGATGCACAGAAACTTGTCACGCCTGCACATCTTATGACCTCAAAGCCTTTTTCCTGCACAATATCAGCGATATATGAAAAGGTTGAATATATGGATATATCGCCAAGATTCAGCATAGCAACATCATTTTCAGTTAATTCACCGCAGACAATATCAGCTATGCGTGAATAATTCAGGCTGAGGATATTTTCATCTTTTGACATGGGGAAATCAGCAAATATTATTTTTTTACCTGAAAAATCAATTATATTCTGAGCGACTGAAAGGGCAAGGGAATTTTTAGTGCGTGGGGCGATGATGACAGGAGATTTTTCAATAATTCTGACAGCCTTTAAAGTAATCAATTCAGGGTCGCCCGAACCCACGCTGACACCGTAAAAAATACCCATTAATTTCCGAGCCTCACAGACAAATCAATTAACTGATTCATGTCAAGCTGTTCAATGCGTGAAGATTTTGAGAGATTCATATTTTCGAGAGACGAATATACTTTTTGTTTGTCGATACCGATTTGGGAGAGTGAATTTGCGATAGTTTTTCTTCTCTGGGAGAAACCAGCCTTTACCATTGAAAAGAAAAATTTTTCCTGAATTTCGTCAAGTTTTCTTTCATGGTCAATATTAATTCTTATGACAGCGGAATCGACATTGGGGGAGGGCATGAAATTACCTCTTGAAACGCTGAATAATTTTTCGGCATTACCGTAATAATTAACGCCCACAGTAATAGCCCCTGAATTTCTTGTTCCGATTTCGGCACAAAGCCTGTCAGCGGCTTCTTTCTGAACCATGACGGTAATTGATTCAATCGGGAGATTATTTTCGAGGAGCATCATAATAATGGGAGAGGTTATATAATAGGGGAGATTTGCACACACAGCGACTTTCAGCCCTTTAAATTCCTCACTGATTATTTTATGCAGGTCACATTTCATGACATCATCGTTAATAATTTTTATATTGTCAAATTCGGAAAGAGTTTCATCTAATACGGGGATAAGTCTTTTGTCGATTTCGACAGCGACTACCTTATCCGCACGCAGAGCGAGTTCCTTAGTGAGAACACCCACACCCGTACCGATTTCGAGTATTCCGAAGCCTTTGCGGGCATTGCCGTATTCTGCGATTTTGGGGCATATATCGGGATTTATGATAAAGTTCTGACCGAGGCTTTTAGAGAAATTGAAGCCGTTTCTTGACATAACGTCCTTTATGACGCTGATATTGGTTAAATTCATAAATTATACCTTATGTTTTTCTTTTTCTTTAAATTCGCTTTGTTTAGCGTCGTTGATTTTATTCATATCATTGACGAGATAGTCGGCACTGCGGTAAGAGTGCTGAAAGTCGGTATCGCTGAAATAGAATTTAAGGTCAGCAAATTCGCCGTCAATGATAATATCAATACCGCTTATTTGTCTGCCGACATATTTTTTTCTGCCGTACTCAATGTAATCATCAATTTCCTGCTGGCTGATATTTCCGCCAATAACATTAATTTTCATACTGACCTCCTTGTAAATCAATAACTGCCTCAGCGCATTTCATACCGTCAACGGCAGCGGAGACTATACCTCCCGCATAGCCTGCGCCCTCACCGCATGGGAAAAGACCTTTTACTGAAACAGACTGTAAATTTTCATTTCTTGATATTCTCACAGGGGAACTGCTTCTGCTTTCGACACCTGTAAGGACTGCACACGGATTATCGAAACCGCTGATTTTCCTGCCCATTTCGGGGATACCGAGTTTAAGGCTTTCGCAGACGAAATCGGGGAGGTATTCATCAGGGAGAGCAAAACTGCATGAAGGCTTATAGGACGGTATAACGGGCATATTTTTTGATTCTGTTCCGAGCAAATCACCGACAGTGCAGACGGGAGCGGAATAATTTCCACCGCCTGCGGTGAAAGCTTTTTCCTCAATTTCTCTCTGGAAGTACATACCTGCGAGGGGGTGAGAGCTGCCGAAATCGGAAGTATCAATATTTACGAGCAGTGCGCTGTTTGAATTTTCGGCATCACGGGCAAAACAGCTCATACCGTTCACAGCGAGCCTGTTATTTTCGGAGGAAGCCGCCATGACCTCACCGCCCGGACACATACAGAAAGTATATAAAGTTCTGCCGTTTGGGAGGTGTACAGCGAGTTTATAGTCAGCGGCTTTAAGGGCTGGATTGTCTGCGAAAGCACCATACATAGCCTTGTTGATATCTTTTCTTTTGTGTTCGATTCTCACACCCACAGCGAAATTTTTCTGACAGAGGCTTATATTTTTATCATAGAGCATTTCAAATACATCTCTTGCGCTGTGACCTGTTGCGAGAATGAGATTATGTGTATTTATATTATGTATTTCGTTATTTTTCCGGTATGAAACAGATGATATACAGCCGTTGTCGGTATCAAATCCGCAGAATTTTGCATTAAAGACAATCTGACCGCCGAGGGATATAATTTTTTCCCTTAAATTTTTTACAGCCTTACGGAGTTTATCCGTACCGATATGGGGTTTTGCGAGGTAAAGTATTTCATCGGGCGCACCAAATTCGACGAATTTGCGGAAAATCCACTGTATACGCTTATCCCTGATACCTGTTGTAAGTTTGCCGTCCGAGAAAGTACCTGCACCGCCCTCACCGAACTGGACGTTGTTTTCGGTATCGAGAACGCCTGTTTTTCGGAAATTTTCGACAGCTTCCGTTCTGCTGTCAACATCGCTTCCTCTTTCGAGAATGACAGGTCTTGCGCCCGACAAAGCGAGGACAAGACCTGCAAACATACCCGCAGGGCCAAAACCGACAATGACGGGTTTTTCGCAGTTTATGGGGACATATTTTATTTTGTACTCATACTTTTCGACAGGGGCGGAGTTTTTGATTTTTTTCAGGAGTTTATTTTCATTTTCGGCTGAAACATCGACAGATATAATAAAATGCACATCTGATTTTTTTCTTGCATCGACTGATTTTTTTGAGAGTTTTACGGAATTTATTTTATTTACTGCGAATTTTTTTGATATAAAATTTTTAAGGTTATCAAAATCGAAGTCAAGCGGAACTCTTATATTATTTATTCTTATCATAATAATCGCCTTTCAGGGAAATTCCGCAGTTTCTGCCTGCGGTAATACCTGATGACCATGCAAACTGGAGGTTATATCCTCCGCAGTCTCCGACGGTATCGAGGATTTCACCGCAGAAATACAGACCCTTATGCAGTAAAGATTCAAGTTTGCTGTTTATGCAGTCCGCATGGATACCGCCGTATGTAGCCTGAGCGTTCTGCCATGACGAACAGCCTGTAACATTAAATTCAAGTTCTTTTATTCTGTACGAGAGAATTTTTATATCGTTGTCGGACAGTGAAGAAATTTTACTTTCGGGAGATTTTCCGAGGACATTTTTCACGATGTAAACCGACATATTTTTGACGAAAAGCCCCGTGAGAAATTCTTCAAGCGGATAATTTCTTCTTATTCTGCGTATGCAGAAAAGGTAGTCAGCAAGTTCATTTTCTGTCATATGTGGCATAATATCCGCACTCAGGACAAGATTTTCATAGTCACGGAAAAGGTATGCGAGGTTGAAAACGCACACACCTGAGATATTATTTTCGTTGAACTGTATTTCTCCTTTTTCTGTACGCAGGATTCTGCCTTTATGTACAGCGGAAATGCTGCCCTTTGCCCTTACGCCTTTAAGACCTTTAAGCTGATTCTGACTTACTCTGAGCGGAGCAACCGCAGGAGAGATTCTGCTTATTTTATAGCCCATATCTTTCAGTATACGCAGTACAGAGCCGTCCGTACCGAAAGAAGTACCTGCATAGCCGCCTGCGGCAATGATTAATTTTCTGCAAAAGATTTGGTCATTTGAGGAATATAAAGCGAAACCGTTTTTAATCTGTCTGAATGAATTTACATCAAATCCGCAGATTTCGTTTATTCCGAGTTCCTGAATTTTAAGTCTCAGAGCGTTTAAAACGGTAGAAGAACTGTTGCTTGACGGATACAGACCGCCCTGTCTGCCCTCGCTGCCTTCAACGCACAGGATTCCCAGATTTTTTGTAAAGAACTCATAACAATCGGGAGCGTTATTGATTATATTCATAGCATTTACAGAGCCGTGATATTTTTCTGATGAGAGGTTGACATTGCTCAGGTTACATTTTCCGTTTCCTGTTGCGATAATTTTCTTTCCGCATTTCGGCAGTTTTTCGATTATGGAAACGTCAGCGGCGGGACAGAATTTTTTAGCTTCAATTGCGGCACAAAGACCTGATGCACCGCCTCCGACAACAGCTATATCGGTATTCAAAAAAGCACCCCCTTATTGAATCATGAATTATTTCAGGTGTACATCGAGCTGATTGAAGGGAATTTCTATATTATTCCCGTCAAATTCTGATTTTACGGCTTCAATCACATCATATCTCACGTTATAGAAGTCATTGTTGTTTACCCATACGAGGACATCTATTGAGACAGAACTTTCCTTGTGGGCGGACATTCTCACAACGGGAGCGGGATTTTTAAGTATTTTATTATTTTTGTCAATCAGTTCAAGAATAATATCTCTTGCCCTCTGATAGTCTGCGCTGTATGAGATATCGAAACAGAGGTCAATTCTTCTTGTTGGACTTTCGGTGTAGTTAATTATTTTAGCGTCTGAAACTTTACCGTTGGGAACGAAAACGGTTTTATTGTCAAGAGTGGAAATTTTTGTATAAAGTATGCCGATAGATTCGACTTTACCGACAGTGCCGTCAAATTCAATCATATCACCTGCGGAGAAAAGTTTTGAAAATAGAAGAATAAATCCCCCGCAGATATTTGAAAGACAATTTTGCAGTGCGAGGCTGACCGCAAGACCGGCAGCACCGAATATTGTAATGATTGATGACATGGGGACATTTATGACAGACAGTGCCATGATTATAACTATCACATAAAGGGATATTCTTACAAGTGATACAAGGAAATTTTTAGCTGTACCGTCAATATTTGCATTTCTGAGAGTTCTTGCGAAAATTTTTGATATGAGTTTTGACAGGAATATTCCCAGCACAAGTATTATGACAGCGATTATCATCAGAGGTAATGCACGGCTTAAATAATCGCTCATTTTATCGACAAATCCCGAAGCCTTGTCAACCTGTTCCTGAATAGCTTCAACAGCGGCATAGGTAACTTCGGTAGTTTCCTGAGTTATTGCAGTAGTTTCCATACAGTCTCCATAAATCAGATTTTAGTTATATCTACCAGTTCAACATCATTTATAGTTCTGCCTGATTCGAGGACTTTTACGAGGGATTTAGCGGTATCAATAGCTGTAAGGCTGCAAATGGAGCGTTCTATTGATTTTCTTCTCATTTTAACGCTGTCACGTTCAGGGAGTCTGCCCTTTGCGGAAGTTGAAATAACATAGTGAATCTTACCGCTTTCGAGGAGAGTTACGACATTTGGTTCACCGTCAGAAATTTTCCTTACGAGGTTTGAAGCAATCATATTTCTTGTGAGGACGCTCTGAGTACCTGAGGTAGCATAGAGGTCAAAGCCCATCTGTTCAAACTTGTCAGCGATAGGGAGAACTTCTCTCTTGTCGCTGTCACGCACGGAAATAAGCACACCGCCCTCACGTTTGAGGTCAAAGCCTGCTGCGATAAGACCTTTTAAGAGAGCATCTTCGAGATTTCTGCCGATACCGAGACATTCGCCTGTTGATTTCATTTCAGGACCGAGCATTGTATCGACATCAGTAAGTTTTTCAAAGCTGAACACAGGGACTTTTACAGCGACATAATCGCCTGCGGGATAAAGACCGCTTTCGTAGCCCATATCTTTGAGTTTAGCACCGAACATAATTTTAGTAGCGATGTCCACCATAGGGATACCCGTAACCTTGCTGATATACGGTACAGTTCTTGACGAACGGGGATTTACTTCGATAACGAATACCTCATGATTATATACGACATACTGAATATTTACAAGACCGATTACATTCAGTTCCTTTGAGAGTTTTCTTGTATATTCAACAATAATTCTCTTGATTCTTTCAGAGAGGTGCTGGGAGGGATAGATAGAAATAGAGTCTCCCGAATGAACGCCTGCACGTTCGATATGTTCCATGATACCCGGAATAAGGAAATCCTCACCGTCACAGATAGCATCAACTTCAACCTCCGTACCCATCATATATTTGTCTATGAGAACGGGATTTTCAATCATATGGCTTGTGATGATGCCCATATATTCGATTACATCTTCTTTTGAATGTGCGATAATCATATTCTGACCGCCCAGAACGTAGGAAGGTCTTAAAAGCACGGGATATCCTAAATCTTCGGCAGCTTCAACAGCTTCTTCGGTAGTCATTACAGTATGACCTGCCGGGCGTGGGATACCGCATTTTTCGAGGATTTCGTCAAAACGCTCCCTGTCCTCAGCGGCATCAATCATATCAGCGGAAGTGCCGAGAATATTTACACCCATATCCGAGAGGTGACGGGTTAATTTTATAGCAGTCTGACCGCCGAACTGAACTACAACACCGTAAGGCTTTTCAGTTTCGATAATAGCCTCAACATCTTCTTTTGTGAGTGGGTCAAAATAAAGTCTGTCGCCCGTATCGAAATCTGTCGAAACGGTTTCGGGGTTATTATTGCAGATAACAGCTTCATAGCCGAGTTCTTTCAGAGTCCATACACAGTGAACGGAGCAGTAGTCAAATTCAATACCCTGACCGATTCTTATAGGACCTGAGCCGAAAACGATAACTTTTTTCTTACCGCTGTCGTGGTGCTGAATAAACTCAGCGGCTTCATTTTCCTCATC
>DGRR01000144.1:0-15940 GCA_002389995.1 Ruminococcus sp. UBA4383
TAGTATCTGCAATTGCACTGTCATCTGTTATATTCACAACAGCGAAACCGTCAGCCGCATTTATTTCATTTATTATATCATCGGCAGTTATTTCGTTTCCGTCTTTGAGAATAACACTTCCTGAGACTGTTATATCGATTACTTCTATCGGAATTTCCTGAGAAGTTTCCTCCTGCATTTCTGTTGCAACTTCGATATCATTTTCTGAATTTTCCTCAGTGATAATTTCTGCGGCGGGGATATTTTCTTCGGAATTTGTATCTGATGAATTATCGTTTCCGTTTCCAAGAAATCCCGTACCATATCCGATACCTGCACCGCCTCCGAGGAGAAGTAAAAGCGCAGCACCTGCGATAACAGCACCACCACCGCCTGATTTTTTTTCTGAATTTTTTGCCATATAAATTCCTCCTTATTTATAATGGGGGAAAACGCCGATGTAAGCCTTGAATCTTCATTCACTCCGCTATGCTCCGTTCATTCCCGATTCAAGCGTCGTTTTCCCCCAAACCCCTTTTGTTTATAATGGGGGAAAACGCTGATGTAAGCCTTGAATCTTCATTCACTCCGCTATGCTCCGTTCATTCCCGATTCAAGCGTCGTTTTCCCCCAAACCCCTTTTGTTTATAATGGGGGAAAACGCCGATGTAAGCCTTGAATCTTCATTCACTCCGCTATGCTCCGTTCATTCCCGATTCGAGCGTCGTTTTCCCCAAAACCCCTTTATTATTTATTAAGATTAACATAAGTACAGTAGAAATTACTGTAATTTCTTCTCACATTATTTATAGCCTTTTTAACATTATCGACATCATTGCTTGTAGCGTGACTGCCGTTATAAACAAAGGCGCAAAGTACAATATCATCGCTGTTTAGGTCAAGATTTGCATTGATGAATTTTTCAATTTTTTTGACATCTGAATTATCTGATGTTCTGTTATGGGAATCAAGAGTAGTATGGGAAATTTCGGAATCCTTGTCATTGAGTGAGAGTTTTCCTGTTCTGCCCATGGAATCGTATTGCAGATTCAGAGTTATGACAGCATCTTCCGAATAATTTTCGAGAGCCTGATAATATGCCCATGAATTGCTGTTTTCGGCTATTTCGGTGAGTTCATCGAGTTCTTTCTGATAATTTTCTTCTATTTCGGAAATTTCATTTTCATGCTGTGAGTTTATTTCGTCAATCTGAGATTCATAATTGTTCTGGATTTCGGATATTTCCTGTTCGTGTGAAATTTCCTGCTCCTGTATCTGAGATTCATAATTCTGAGCCTGATTTTTATTTTGTTCCTGCAAGTTCATCATGACCCAGAAAAGCATTATGAAAATAACGTCAAGCAGGGCGGTAAGTTCGATAATAACGCCTTTATGTTTCATTTTTTCGCCTTTTCATCAGTATTGTTATGAAGTGATGCGAAAATTTTTTCACTTTCTTCAATGGTGGGTTCAATAAAGGCATCGCATATTTTAAATATCATAGCAAAAATAATTCCCCATGCAGTAGAAGTCAGTGCAGAATAAAAATTTCCCGTAATATCGCTGGAATCAGAAATAAGTGCGATAAGTGACAGAACAGTTCCGAGTATTCCCATAAGCGGAAATATTGCTATTATATTTGCAAAAAGGGAATAGGCAAGAGTACCTTTTTTTCTGAGTTTTTCAAACTCATTTATGTTTGTTTCAGATATTTCAGTGCTTATTTTTTTAAGTTCATATTCTGCGGTAGTTTCATACGGATATATGACTTTTTTCATTTTTCGTTTAATGGGAATGACTTTAACAAACAGGATATAACAGAACAGACAAAGGTTTATAAATGCTATTATGAAAATCCATTTGTCAAAATCAAAGAAATTCATAAATAAAATTTTAAAAATATCTTTCATTGAAATACCTCCCATAACATAATAGCATATATTAAAAAATTTTTCAAGTATCTGTATGAATAAAACATAAATTTCCGTCAATTATTATCAGCGAGGTGATATTTATGAGAAAATCATACGGAAAAATACTTATCGCAGGACTGATAACGGCTGTAATAATTTCAAATGCCTGTTCATTTATAAGGGACGGAAGAAATCTCGAAAAATTAAGGCACAGCGTTCTGAGACTGCATATTCTTGCAAATTCGGACAGCGAATATGACCAGAATTTAAAGCTTATGGTGCGTGACAGACTTCTTGATGCGGATATTTTTGAAAATGCCGAAAATCTCGAAGATGCCGAAAATTCCGCAAGGGAAAAACTTCCCGAAATCATTGATATTTCAGAACGTGTACTGCGTGAAAACGGCTGTTATATGCCCGTATCAGCCGAAATAGAGGATATTTATTTCGATGAGAGAGTGTACGGCGATATTACCATGCCCGCAGGGAATTACCGTGCATTGAGGATAAATATCGGCAGGGCAGAAGGTCATAACTGGTGGTGCGTGATGTACCCTCCGCTGTGCATACCTGCCGCCTGCGAAGTTGATGACAATAAGGAATGTGAAGATAAATTTTTTGACGAAAATCAGCTCGACATCATGTATAAACCCCAGAAATATCAGGTGCGCTTTGCTGTATGGGATATGATTAAGTCAATTAAAGATAATTGAATTGTGCAAAGTGACGAAAAAATATTTTCCCCTTGACATTGTATCAAAAATGTTGTATAATATTTCGGTAAACAAAGCAGAACTTTCCGTTCTCACCGTGAGGCTACGCTTAAACGGTCAATATGCATTGGCTCTCCCCATGTCAGGGGATAACTGCGTGTTGTATGGGTGCGGATTTCTCTGCACCCATTTTTTGTTTTAAATTTATAGTCGGAGGTGCTTAACTATTAGCAAACAGGAACTGCAGATCAACGAAGAAATAAGAGATAAGGAAGTTCTCGTGATCGATGCCGAAGGAAAAAAACTCGGTGTATTATCTGCCAAAGAGGCTCAGAAATTGGCTTTTGAACAGGATTTGGACTTGGTCAAAATCGCTCCGCAGGCTACCCCGCCTGTGTGCCGTATAATGGACTACGGCAAATTCTGCTTTGAACAGGCTAAACGTGAAAAAGAAGCAAGAAAAAATCAGAAAGTCGTTTCTATAAAGGAAATAAGAATGTTCTCAACTATCGACACTCACGATTTTGAAACCAAAGTCAATCAGGCCGTTAAATTCCTTCAGGGCGGTGACAAACTGAAAGTTTCAGTGAGATTCCGCAAAAGAGCTATCGCTCACCCCGAACTCGGAAACGAACTCCTTGACCGCTTCAAAGAAGCCGTTTCTTCTGCGGGTACTGTCGATAAACCGGCTAAAATGGAAGGGCGCAGCATAGTTATGTTCGTCAGCCCGAAAACAAATAAGTAGGAACTGACCTGTTCCCGAATCAAGGAGGACTATACAATGGCAAAGGTTAAAGTAAAAACACACTCAGGTGCAAAAAAACGTTTTAAGATTACAGGCAGCGGCAAGGTAAAATATCAGCACACAAACAAAAGACACAGACTTACCCAGAAAGATACAAAGCGCAAGAGAATCGCCCGTAATGCAGGCATCGCAGAAGGCGCAAACGCTCCCACAATCAAAAAACTCGTTCCTTACCTCTGATTAGTATACTGAGGCATCGGAATTTGAAAATTAAACCAGATTAAAAATATATTATCGGAGGTAGAAAATTATGGCACGTATCAAAGGTGCGTTAATGACCCGCAAGAGAAGAAATAAGGTTTTAAAGCTCGCCAAGGGCTACTGGGGCGCAAAGAGCAAACACTTCAAAATGGCTAAACAGGCTGTTATGAAGTCAGGCAACTACGCTTATATCGGAAGAAAACAGAGAAAGAGACAGTTCAGACAGCTCTGGATTACAAGAATCTCCGCTGCCGCTAAAATCAACGGCATGAACTACTCTACATTCATGAACGGCTGCAAAAAGGCAGGCATCACTCTCAACAGAAAAATGCTCTCCGAAATCGCTATCAACGATGCAGCAGGTTTCACAGCTATCGCTGAAAAGGCAAAGGCTGCTCTTTAATCGCAATCAAAAACACGCTCGGTAAAAAAGAGCGTGTTTTTCTTAATCCCGATATTTATTTCGGGGATTCTCTTAAAAAGGCGGTGCTGTATTTTTGGAGAATATAGTAAAATCAAAGGATAACCCCATTATCAAGCTGTATCAGAAGCTTTCCTCCTCCAAAAAAGAAAGACTTCAATACGGCTTATTCGTGTTGGAAGGTCTGCGTATAACAGAAGATGCCATAAAGGAAGAAAGCGGTCTGTCACATCTCATACTTACTTCTGCCGCTGCCGAAAAATACGGTGATATGCTTTTCCAGACCGATTTGAGAAATGCAAGAACTGTTGTTATTTCAAATGAGCTTGGAAGAAAAATCTCCTCAACAGATAATACTCAGGGCGTTTTCGCAATATGCCGCATACCTCAGAAAAAAAATATGATTTTTTCCGAAAACGGAAAATATCTCGTTCTCTGCGGCTTGCAGGACCCCGGAAACGTCGGCATGATTATCCGTACCGCAGACGCTCTCGGTATTGATGCGGTCATAATGTCGGGAAGCTGTGACCTTTACAGCCCCAAAGTCGTCCGCTCAACTATGGGAAGTATTTTCAGAATGAATATCTTTACCGAAAATGATACCGAAAAATTATTTTCTCTCCTGTCTGAAAATAATGTCATCACATCAGCCGCAGTCATAGACAGCAATGCAATGCCCGTTACAGAATGTGATTTCAGCGGCAGACAAGCCGTTTTCATAGGCAACGAGGGAAACGGTCTGCCTGAGGATATATCCCGAAGATGTATGTCAAAAATAATTATCCCCATGCACGGAAATATAAATTCCCTCAATGCGGCTATGGCGGCAGGCATACTTATGTGGGAAATGAAACGTTTCGGATAATGACAGATTCTTAAAGGCAAAAGTTGACGAATTTTAATGGAGGGAAAATGGAAGAGGTAAAATACTGGCTCTGGCTTACAATGGTTTTCGGTGCGGGAAATATCCGTCTTTGGGAAGCCCTTGAACATTTTGAAACTCCGCAGGAGGCTTATGAAAAACTTTCGGCTGATGATGATTCAGTCAGGCTTAAAGATACCGAAAAAAGAAGCTCAAAAAGCATAGATATGCCCTATGTTATGAATTATATGCGGATATGTGCCGAAAAAGGCGTGAATGTAATCGGTTACAGCTCCGAAAATTATCCTCCCCAGCTGCGGCATATACAGAATCCTCCCGCAGTAATATATTATAAAGGCAATATAAACTGCCTTTTTGCCGCTAAAACTGTGACCGCTGTCGGTACAAGAAAGGCAACAGGCTATGCACTCTATGCGGCTGAAAAAATATGCGGTGAACTTGCACAGAAAAATTATGTCATAGTCAGCGGTTTTGCCACGGGAATAGATATAACAGCCTCACTTTCGGCAGTTTCGGCACATCGCCCGACAGCCTGCGTACTCGGCTGCGGCGCAGATGTTGACTATCCGAAAGAAAATATAAAATTCAGAGATATAATTGTCAGAAACGGAGGCGTACTGCTTACGGAATATCCCCTCGGCACACCGCCATACGGAAATAATTTTCCGAAAAGAAACAGAATACTTTCCGCCCTCGGCAGAGTAACAATAGTATTTCAGGCAGACGAAAAAAGCGGCTCGCTCATAACAGCCAACCTTGCCGCTGAACAGGGCAGAGATGTATTCTGTCTGCCTCCTCCCGATATTTTTGCAAGCAATTTTTCAGGCAATATAATGCTCCTCAAAGACGGTGCATATGCCCTGTACGATACAGAGGACATTGAATCTCTTTTTGAGGACGGCAGTGCGCTCGATGAGGAAATACATGAGACAGATTTCAACAGAACAAACAGCTTTCGGACTGAAAGTACAGAAAATATACCCGAAACTGTCCCTGTATCGGAATATCTGAAAGTAAAAAACAGTTCGGACGAAAATATAATATCAGATGATGAAAAATTTTCCGAAGAACTTAATGAACTCACACAATTGCAGAAAAATATCGTGAAGATTATCAGAAAAGGTTCTGTCCATGCAGATGTACTCGCACAGGAACTGTCAGTTGATGCACAGGAACTTCTTGTTGAACTGACGGAACTCGAAATTCAGGGGATTGTAAAATCTCTGCCGGGCAAAATGTTTGAAATGATTAAATGAACATAACATGAAAGGAATAGGGATATGTCAGATTTAGTAATAGTTGAATCGCCCGCAAAGGCTAAAACAATTCAGAAATATCTCGGAACAGGCTACGAGGTCATAGCCTCAATGGGTCATATAAGAGATTTGCCTAAATCAAAAATGGGCGTTGATATAGATAATGACTTTCAGCCTCAGTATACCGATATGAAAGGCAAGGAGGAAGTCATAAAAGACCTCAAAAAACGTGCAAAAAAATGTGAAAAAGTCTATCTCGCAACCGACCCCGACCGTGAAGGTGAGGCTATTTCATGGCATATCGCACAGATGCTCGGTCTTGATATGAACGCAGATAACCGTGTTGCCTTTAACGAAATAACAAAAACAGGCATAACAAACGGCATGAATAACCCCCATAAAATAGATACCGACCTCGTGAATGCACAGCAGGCAAGAAGAATCCTCGACAGAATCGTCGGATATCAGTTAAGCCCTTTTTTATGGAAAAAAGTAAAGAGAGGTCTTTCCGCAGGCAGAGTGCAGACCGTTGCAGTCAGAATAGTCGTTGACAGGGAAAACGAAATAAGAAAATTTGTCCCGAAAGAATACTGGTCAGTAGATGCAAAATTTACCGCCCCTTCATCAAGAAAAGTATTCGATGCATCACTCCTTACTGTGGACGGCAAAAAAATAGAAATATCATCTCAGGCAGAGGCGGACGCTATTCTCAAAAGTCTCGAAAATGCTCAGTATGTCGTAAGTTCCGTCAAGAAAAAAGTCACTAAAAAACAGCCTTCACCGCCTTTTATTACTTCAACCATGCAGCAGGAAGCATCACGCAAACTCGGATTTACTTCAAAACGTACCATGAAAGTCGCTCAGGAACTCTATGAAGGCGTTGATATCGAAGGAATAGGCGCAGTCGGACTTATAACCTATATGAGAACCGACAGCCTGCGAATATCAGACGAGGCAAAAAAAGCCGCCGCTGAATATATCGAAAAAGTTTACGGCAAAAATTATCTCCCCGACAAGCCGAGAGTTTTCAAGACAAAAAGCAACGCTCAGGACGCTCATGAAGCTATAAGACCCTCAACTCCCGAACTCACCCCCGCAAGAGTAAAGGACAGTCTTTCAGCAGAACAGTATAAGCTTTACAAACTCATATGGGAGAGATTTATCGCAAGCCAGATGGCAAATGCACTCCTTGATACTGTTTCTGTCGATATATCCGCAAATAACTGCATATTCAGAGCATCAGGATATTCTGTAAAGTTTGACGGATTCATGATTCTTTACGTTGAATCAACCGACAATGACGAGGAAAATAAAAAAATGCTCCCCGAACTTAAAGCTGATGACAAGCTTAAACTTAAATCAATCGCAGGAAATCAGCATTTCACCCAGCCCCCTCCGAGATATACGGAAGCATCACTCATAAAAGCCCTTGAAGAAAACGGCATCGGCAGACCAAGTACCTATGCCCCCACAATTTCAACAATAACTGCCCGTCAGTATGTCGAACATGAGGGAAAACAGCTTAAACCTACAAGTCTGGGCGAAGTCATAACCGAACTGATGAAAAAACATTTCAAGAAAATTGTAGATGCAAAATTTACGGCAGATATGGAACATCAGCTCGATGAAGTCGAACACGGCGAAAAAGACTGGGTAAGCACACTGCATGAATTTTATGACGATTTTTCCGAAACTCTCACCAAAGCAGAAGAAGCTATGGAGGGTCAGAGAGTAAAAGTCCCCGATATCGAAACAGATATAGTCTGCGAACTGTGCGGAAGAAATATGGTCATAAAATACGGAAGATACGGAAAATTCCTCGCTTGTCCGGGATTCCCCGAATGTTCCAACACTAAGAAAATAGTCACCGAAACAGAGGGAAACTGCCCCAGATGCGGAAAGAAAATGCTCCTTAAAAAATCCAAAAAGGGAAGAAGTTTCTACGGCTGTGAGGGCTATCCCGACTGTAATTTCATGACATGGAATGTCCCGTCTGCCGAAAAATGCCCCCAGTGCGGAAAAAGCCTTTTCATAAAGGGCGGAAAATCAGGAAAGCTTGTCTGCGAAAATGAGGGCTGCGGATACGAAAGAGAGCTGAAAAAATGACTGTTAATGTTATAGGTGCAGGGCTTGCAGGCTGTGAGGCGGCATGGAGTACAGCAAGCTACGGAATAAATGTGAACCTCTATGAGATGAAGCCCGAAAAATATACTCCCGCCCATAAATATCAGGGCTTTGCGGAACTTATATGTTCAAATTCCCTTAAAGCCGCAAGACTTGAATCTGCGGCAGGTCTTTTAAAAGCCGAAATGGAAATGCTCGGCTCACTGACTGTCCCCTGTGCAAAGGAAAATGCTGTCGAGGCAGGCGGTGCATTAGCCGTAAACCGTGAAAAATTTTCCGACAGCGTAACCGAAAAAATTAAAAATCACCCGAAAATAAAAATAATAAACAAGGAAGTCACCGAACTCCCCGAAGGTATAAATATAATCGCCACAGGTCCTCTTACGTCAGGTAAAATGGCTGAAATAATAAAAAATCTCTGCGGTGAGGGACTGAGTTTCTATGATGCCGCCGCACCTATTGTAACTTATGAAAGCCTTGACAAGGATAAAATTTTCTTTGCTTCACGTTACGACAGGGGAGATGCGGATTATATAAACTGTCCTATGAATAAAGAGGAATACCTTGCGTTTTACAATGAACTCTTAAAGGCTGAAAGAGTACAGTTAAAAGATTTTGAAACACACCCTTTCAGCGTGTACGAGGGCTGTATGCCGATAGAAGTTTTAGCTTCCCGTGGAGAAGATACAATGCGTTTCGGACCTTTAAAGCCTGTCGGAATTACTGACAGGCGCACGGGAAAACGTCCCTATGCAGTCGTACAGCTCCGCAAGGAAAACCGTGAGGGTACTATGTTCAATCTTGTGGGATTCCAGACAAATCTTAAATTCGGTGAACAGAAAAGAGTATTTTCAATGATAACAGGTCTTGAAAATGCCGAATTTATCAGATACGGAGTTATGCACAGAAATACATTCATCAACAGTCCTGCATTGCTCAACAGCGATTTTTCCATGCGTGAAAATCCGAATATATATTTTGCAGGACAGATAACAGGTACTGAGGGATATATGGAATCTGCCGCAGGCGGTATAATTGCAGGTACGGCAGCGGCAAGAAAAATTCTCGGACTTGAACCGCTTAAACTTCCGCCTGATACAATGACGGGCGCACTTTCCGCATACGTCAGCGACCCCTACAATAACGGAAAATTCCAGCCTATGGGCGCAAATATGGGAATACTCCCCGATATAGGCATAAGAATAAAGGATAAGAAGCAGCGTTACGGGGTATATGCCGAAAGAGCCGTAAATTCACTCAGAAAAGAACTCGAAAGGATTGAATATGAAAATAATCGTTGATGCTTTCGGAGGAGACAATGCCCCCCTCGAAGTGCTTAAAGGCTGTGAAAGAGCCGTGAATGAACTGGGCGTTGAAATAATCGTGACAGGCAGCAGGAATATAATTAAAAAATGTGCCTCCGAAAATAATATAAGCCTTAAAAATATTTTAATTGAGCATACAGACGAAATATTCGACATTCATGAAGAACCAAAAGAAATTATAAAATCAGGGAAAAATACTTCAATGGGACTTGGCTTGCAGCTTCTTGCAGACGGCAGGGGCGATGCGTTTGTATCCGCAGGAAGTACAGGTGCGCTTGTAATGGGTTCAACATTCATAGTAAAGCGCATAAAGGGTATAAAACGTGTTGCGCCTTCCCCGATACTACCCGCAGACAGGGGAAGTTTCATACTTCTCGATGCAGGCGCAAATACGGAGTGCAGACCCGAAATGCTCGTGCAGTTCGCAGTTATGGGAAGTGCCTATATGGAAAAAGTAATGGGCATTAAAAATCCGAGAGTGGGACTTCTCAATATAGGCGCAGAAGATACAAAGGGCAGAGAACTTGAAATCGAAGCATATAAACTGCTTAAAAATTCAAAACTCAATTTCAAGGGAAATATTGAGGCAAGAGACTTGCCGAAAGGTTACTGTCATGTAGTTGTTACAGACGGCTTTACAGGAAATGTTGTGCTTAAACTTTATGAGGGAATGGGTTCATTCTTCTCTAAAAAAATGAAGTGGATATTTTCGGGAGCAGGAAAAATAGGCGCAGTATTTTCACTTAACAAAATCAAAAAATTCAGAAAACAAATGGATTATAAGGAAGTCGGAGGTTCTTCACTCATGGGAGTGAGAAAACCCGTCATAAAAGCTCATGGAAGTTCTGATTCCACGGCATTTTTCAATGCAATACGTCAGGCTAAAAAATGTGTTGATGTAAATGTTACACAGGTAATTGCAGATTACGTCAGCAAAAACAGCGTGTGAACATAAGGAGATAATAAAATGAATACTGATAAACTTGAGGAAGAAATTGACTATAAATTCAATGATGTAAGGCTTTTGATGCACGCCCTTTCACATTCCTCATATGCAAATGAGAAAAGACATAACTGCGGAAGCAATGAGAGACTTGAATTTCTCGGCGACAGCGTACTTTCAATAATAGTTTCGGAGTACCTTTTCAATACTTTCAAAGGAAATCCCGAAGGCGACCTCACAAGGCTGAGGGCTGCGCTTGTATGCGAAAAATCACTGCATAAATTCGCAAAGCAGATACATCTCGGAGATTACCTCCTCCTCGGCAAAGGCGAGGAAAATACAGGCGGCAGACAGCGTCCCTCCATACTTGCAGACGCTTTTGAGGCTGTCCTTGCGGCAGTTTACCTTGACGGAGGAATGGAAGCGGCTAAACGCCATGTAATGCGCTTTATGCCAAAGGATATAGGCAACGGCAAAAAACTCATATTCAGCGATTTCAAGACGGTTCTTCAGGAAATAGTACAGAAAAATCCCGAAGAAAAAGTTGAATATGTCCTCACAGGCGAGGAAGGTCCTGACCATAATAAAATATTTATCGTTGATGTTTGCCTTAACGGGCAGGTTATCGGAAAAGGCAGGGGCAAAAGCAAAAAAGATGCCGAGCAGCTTGCCGCAAAGGAAGCACTGGAGCTTATGGGTTATGAAACATTCTAATATATCAATTTTTATACCGCATACAGGCTGTCCGCATAAATGCAGTTTCTGCGACCAGCACACTATCAGCGGAGCGAAGAAATCTCCGTCAGCCGATGAAGTAAGACAGATATGCGAAAAGGCTTTTAATGAAATAAAATCCCCCGAAAATACCGAAATCGCATTTTTCGGAGGAAGTTTCACGGCTATACCGAGGGATTATATGATTTCGCTTTTGGAGGCGGCACATGAATTTGTCGGAGAAAACAAATTCAAAGGCATAAGAATTTCAACACGCCCCGACTATATAACTCCCGAAATATTGGATATTCTTAAAAAATACGGTGTTACCGCAATTGAACTCGGAGCGCAGTCAATGAATGATGAAGTTCTTGCGGCTAATGAAAGAGGTCATACTGCACAGGACGTTATCAATGCAAGCGAACTGATAAAAAAATACGGTTTTGAACTCGGCTTGCAAGTGATGATGGGACTTTATAAAAGTGACCCCGATATTGATCATAAAACAATCAAAAAATTAGTGGAACTCAGACCGAAAACATTGCGTATTTATCCCGTGGTAATCCTCAGAAACACAAAACTTGCAGAACTTTATGAAAAAGGAGAATATAAACTCCTTCCCTTTGATATTATGGTTGAAGAATGCGGAATGATTCTCGATGAACTTGTGTTCAGCGGGATTAAAGTAATAAAATGCGGACTTCATGCAAGCGAATTCGTCAAAAAAGATATGATTGGCGGATATTATCACCCTGCTTTCAAAGAACTCTGTGAAAATTTTATCTATCTTGAAACCATTCAATATGCTTTGAATCTTTCACAGATAACCAGCGGTGATGCTACAATTGTAGTAAATGACAAATGCATAAGCAAGGCGATAGGTCAGAAAAAGTCCAATATAAATTATTTCAAAGAACAGGGGATAAATATAAAAATTGTCGGAAGTCCCAATATGCCTGTTTATGATGCTGATGCCAAGAGGTGAATAAATGTATCTTAAATCACTGGAAATACAGGGCTTTAAGTCTTTTCCCGACAGGATAAGCCTTACTTTTGACAAGGGTCTTACAGCAGTAGTAGGTCCCAACGGCAGCGGAAAAAGTAATATCGGTGACTCTGTTCGCTGGGTGCTGGGAGAACAGTCTACTAAAACTCTCAGAGGAAATAAAATGGAGGACGTTATTTTTTCCGGTACTGTTGCGAGAAAGCCTATGGGATTTGCCGCAGTAACTCTTAATATAGACAATTCCGACAGAAAAATAGACATCATGGCAAACGAAATAGCCGTTACAAGAAAACTCTACCGCAGCGGTGAAAGTGAATATTCCATAAACGGCAAGCCGTGCAGACTTAAAGATATAAATGAACTTTTCATGGATACAGGTCTTGGCAGGGACGGATATTCAATAATCGGACAGGGAAGAATTGCCGAAATAGTAGGCGCAAAAAGTAATGAAAGACGTGATATTTTCGAGGAAGCCGCAGGCATTTCAAAATTCCGCTACAAAAAGCTTGAAGCCGAAAGAAAATTATCCTCCGCACAGGAAAACCTCGTCCGCCTTACGGATATACTTGCGGAACTTGAAAGCCGTGTTGAACCGCTTAAAAATCAGGCGCAGAAAGCTGAAAAATTTTTAAAGCTTGCCGATGAACGCAAAAAACTCGAAATATCTGTCTGGATAAATCAACTCGATGAACTCAGAGAAAAACAAGTACAGCTTGATGAGAAAATTCTCGCCGCAAAAGGCGAATATACCGCCCTCGAAAACGATATCCGCAGACAGGAGGAAAAATCTCAGGAGGGTTTCCGCAAAATGCAGGAATGTACTATGCGTTCCGATGAAATCCGCAGAAAAATGATTGAGGAAGAACAGCTTTCCTCCGAAAAAAAATCAAAAATAGCAGTCTGCGAAAATGATATAAAACACTGCGAGGAAACAATAAAAATATCAGAAAAAAATATAAAAGATTCCGCAGATACCGAAAAAGATATCATAAAACGCAAAGAAGATTCACAGAAAAAACTCACTCAGCTTAAATCACAGCAGGAAAATATCAGAAAAGAATTAAAGTCACTCGAAATAAATCTTGAAAATGCCGAAAATAAAAATTCCCTCCTCGGAAATGATGTAAGAACTGCATCAGATGAAATAAATTCCCTCAATATAAAACAGAGCGAACTCAAAATTACCATAGAATCCGCTGAAAAAACAATCGAAGAAGAAAATTCAAGACTTGAAAAGCTCAAACAATCCAGTCAGGACAGCGAAAAAACTCTTTCGGATTATGTCGGAAAATCCGAAGAAAATAAAAGGCTTATGACCGAAAATCAGGAAAATTTACGCCTGATTTCAGAAAAACTCGAAAATTGCGAGAATCTCCTCAAATCAAAAAAACAGGAATTTGAAAAATCAAAAACAGATTTTGAAAGCATAATATATGAACTCAAAGACCGCAGACAACGCAGGAAAATTCTGACTGACCTTGAAAATAATATGGAGGGCTTTACAGGAAGCGTAAAGCAGATTCTGAAAGCCGCAAAACATGGCAGACTTGACGGCGTTTGCGGAACTGTCGCACAGAATATAAGCGTTGAACAGAAATATGCAGTCGCAGTTGAAACAGCCCTCGGAAATGCTATGCAGAATATAATTGTTGAAAATGAAAACAATGCTAAGTCCTGCATAAAATTCCTTAAAGAACAAAAAGGCGGCAGAGCTACATTTTTGCCCGTAACTTCCGTAAAAGGCAGAGAACTGTATGAACAGGGACTTGAAAATTGCAGAGGATTTGTTGCAGCAGCGGATAAAATTCTCGGATATGACAGGAAATTTCAGGGGATAATTTCAAATCTCCTAGGCAGAACTGTAATATGTGAGGATATAGATTCCGCAGCGGAAACAGCTAAAAAATATAATTATAAATTCAAAATAGTTACTCTTGACGGACAGGTCATAAATGCAGGCGGTTCATTCACAGGAGGTTCTGCACAGAAATCAGGCGGAATTATTACCCGTAAAAATGAAATAGAAAAACTCGATGCAGATATAGAAAGACTTTCCGCAGAACGTGACAGGGCTGACGAAAATACTGTCAGACTTCGTGAGGAAACAGATAAAATCCGCCTTGAAAGAGAAAATCTCAGAAAACAGCTTCTTGAATACAATAATGAAGCCGTAAGACTTAATGCCGAAATATCAAGCCTTGAATCACTCATATCACAGGCAAATTCACAGTCTGAAAATTCCGAAAAATTTGTGTCTGATTCCGAAAATAAAATATCTCAGGCAGAAAAGACAATATCCGAATCAGAAATATCACTTTCCGAAATACAGGGGAAAATATCCCGTGCTGAGGAAATTCTTGCAAAAGGTCAGAAAGACCGTGAAAATTTAAGGCTCGAAAGGGCTGACCTCTCGGAAAAAATTTCACAGCTTAAAATAAAAGATACCGAAATCCTTAAAGACTGTCAGTCTCAGGAACTCGAAATATCCCGTGCAGATGACGACATACAGGCTCTTAAAGACGAAAATATCAGCCGTCGGCAGGAGATAAAAAATCAGAACGAAATCATACTCAGAAAAAAACAGGATATCGAAAACCTTAAAAAAGAACTCGGAAGTATGAAATCAAATACTCAGGATTATATTGAGCAGATAAACAAGTATCAGCAGATGCATAACGAACAGACAAGGCTCGTCAACGAAATAAAAAGCGGTCTGAAAACTCTTAATGAGGCTAAGGAAAAACTTTCAGGAGAAATAAACCGCATGACCGAAAGAAATGATATCATAATCCGTGACAGCGATGAAATTGTCTCGCAACTGCATGAAGTCTATGAGCTTTCACGCTCGGAAGCTTCCGAAATTGCCGAAAAAATAGATGATATGAATGACGCACAGCGTAAACTTCGTGAAATAAAAGGTAAAATATCATCTCTCGGTACTGTAAATGTCGGTGCAATAGACGAATACAGAGAAGTTTCCGAAAGATATAAATTCATGTCATCACAGGTAAAGGACGTTCAGAAGTCAAAGGCTGAACTTGAACAGATAATTTCAAGCCTTACAGACGAAATGTGCAGGATATTCAAGGAAAATTTTGAAATCATAAATTCAAATTTCAAGGATATATTCAGGGAGCTTTTCGGAGGAGGACAGGCGGAACTTATTCTCACAGACCCCGAAAATATACTTGAATCAGGTATAGAAATCAGCGTAGCACCTCCCGGAAAAGTTATAAAGAATCTTATATCACTTTCGGGAGGAGAACAGGCATTTATTGCAATAGCTATATATTTTGCAATACTTAAACTGCGCCCTGCACCGTTCTGTATACTTGACGAAATAGATGCCGCCCTTGATGAGGTAAATGTCAGAAAATATGCACAGTATCTCAAAAATTTCACTGATACAACGCAGTTTGTGCTTGTAACTCACAGGCGCAGTGCCATGGAAGAAGCAAATGTATTGTATGGTGTCACAATGCAGGAGGACGGAATTTCAAAACTTCTGAAACTTGATGTCGAACAGGTGGATTTTCAGGAGGAAAATTGATTATTTCAAATAAATAAAATTGTGCTTTTATAACGGAAGTGAACGAAAACGCAAGGCACTAAAAGCGCAGATTTGACGATTTTAAATAAGAGGAAATTTTTGCCCTT
>DGRR01000144.1:16040-16786 GCA_002389995.1 Ruminococcus sp. UBA4383
GCACCAAAGGCAAAAATTGACGATTTTAAATAAGAGGAAAATCTGCGCTCTTGCGTTGGGAGTGAACGGAACAGAGTGAAGTGAACGAAAACGCAAGGCACTAAAAAGCGCAGATTTGACGATTTTAAATAAGGAGGTATTTATGGGTATATTCCAGAAAATTGCAGAGGGTCTGAGAAGAACAAGAGACAGCTTTTTCGGCGGTCTGCAAAGAATTTTTAACTCATTTACCAAAATAGACGAGGAACTCTTTGAGGAACTCGAAGAACAGATGATTATGAGCGATATAGGTGTCGAAACATCTGAGGAAATATGCGACAGATTACGAAAGAAAATAAAGGAAAGAGGCATAACTGACCCCAAAGCCATAATGGAACTCATTCATGAAGTAATTTCCGAAATAATGGGCGATGATACAGGTCTTGACCTTTCAGTTTCACCTGCCGTTATAATGGTTATAGGCGTAAACGGTGCGGGTAAAACTACTACAATAGGAAAACTCTGTCATCAGTTCAAAAATGAAGGCAAAAAGGTACTTGTTGCGGCGGCAGATACATTCCGTGCCGCAGCTATTGACCAGCTCGAAGTCTGGACACAGAGAGCAGGAGTCGATATAGTAAAACATACGGAAGGCTCAGACCCCGGTGCAGTAGTTTATGATGCCCTCGATGCGGCTAAGGCAAGAGAATGTGATGTAGTAATCATAGATACCGCAGGACGACTCCATAACAAGAAAAATCTTATGG
>DGRR01000010.1 GCA_002389995.1 Ruminococcus sp. UBA4383
AGGTCGCCGTCCCAGTAGGAAAGGAAATTTATTGCAGGTCTGCGGCAGTTCAGTACGTTGCCTTTGGTATCAACGACAGGGGTTTGATTGCTTGAATTTTTATTGCCCCAGCACTCTGCACCCGGATTTCCTGCCCATACATTATCTGCACAGCATCTTCCTGTATCGCCTGCACCGTTTTCGTGGTACAGAATTTTTTTCTGGTCAAGGTCAAGAAGTGATACACCGTAGCCCGAACCTTTTTCTTCGTGGCAAATCCAGGCTTCAAGACCGCTGTTTGTCGGGTCAAGGTCACCAACGTGCATAGCATCACCGTGTCCCTGATTGGTATTGTAATAAACCTGTCCGTTATCGTCAATAACAGTTGCGCCTGTGATTATTTCCTGTTTTCCGTCACCGTCAACATCTGCGGGCATACTGTTATGGTTTCCGTCACCATAGCCTGCCGCAGAGGAATTGTTTCCCGTATCGAAAGCCCATAATTCTTTCAGCTTTTTATTTTCAACAGTGTATGCAGTTGCGGTCATTCTTGTATAATATCCACGTCCTGTAACTATGCAGGGGTGAACTCCGTCAAGATATGCAACAGTTCCCCAGAAACGGTCTACACGGTTTCCGTACTTGTCGCCCCATGAACTTACTGTACCTCTTGTGGGCTTATAGTCGATTGTATCAAGAATAGCACCTGTTGCACCGTCAAAAAGCGTATAATATTCAGGACCGCTTAAAATATAACCGTCGGAATTTCGGTAATCTTTTGAAGCATCTCCTATAACTTTTCCTGTACCGTCAACAGTACCGTCAGCGGTTTTGCAAGTCATTTCAGCTTTTCCGTCAAGGTCGAAATCTCCGACATAGAACTGCGTATAATGCGCTCCTGCACGGATATTCTTACCGAGGTCAATTCTCCATAATCTTGTTCCGTCAAGTCTCAGACAGTCTATGAAAACATTTCCTGTCTTGCCTTTCTGGGAGTTATCCTTTGAATTATTCGGGTCCCATTTGAGGAAAAGTTCATATTGTCCGTCACCGTCAACATCTCCGACAGACATATCATTCGGACTGTAACTTACACCTGATGCTGCGGGGGGATTCAGCGGAATATCAAAATATGCATTATTTGATATGAGTTTGCAGTCCTCTGATGATACCTTTGTACTGCCTGAAAAAACATCAACACGGTATTTTGAATTTGCATTTCCTGATGCGTCAAGATAACAGGTAGATTTTCCCGATTCACTTGTATATACAAGCGTACCGTCACGGTAAAGCTTATATACTGCGTTGTCGTCATCATTTGCGAGATAACGCCAGCTTACCAGCATACCCGAACCCGTATTGACTGCACAGATTCCTCTGTCAAGGTATTCAAGCATATATTTTGATGCGGCATCTGCACTCATACCGCCCGTCATCAGAGCAGGTGCGGAAACAGATGCGGCTATAACCGCTGAGGACAAAGCTGCGGTTATGCGTCTGAACTTATTTTTCAAAACCAGTCACGACCTTTCAATTCCCCTTGTTTTATTTATATAATTTCTGTAACCGATTCACATTTTATCCACAATTAATATTATACATAATAATTTGTTATTTTACAATGAAAAATCATATCCATTTTAAAGATTTTTTGAAATTCTGACGATAATTATTCAAAATAGTATTGCAATCAGACAAATATTATGATACAATATGATATATATAAAAGTATCGTGTATAAAATAAAATCATCAGAGGGAGAATTGTATGAAAAAAAGATTGCTGATAGGCGTGATAATAACTGACTGCCATGTAGATTTTCAGGAGGAACTCATGCGTGGCATAATATCACAAGCTTTCAAAAGCAACTGCGATATCGCAGTAATTGCACCGCTGAATAATTTCTATCTCAAATCAATACATAAAATGGCGGAAAAGGATATTTTCAAATTTATACTTTCCGATAAATTTGACGGATTTTTATACGACAGACATACTTTCTTAGATGATGACATAAGAGAATACATTGATTCCCTCCTGAAAGAATCAAAAAAACCTGTAATGCTTATGGATTCAGGCGAACACAGAAGCTTTGAAACTACTTCAATAGACGACTGTTCAGCTTTTGAAATAATTACAGACCACCTCGTAAATGTCCATAAACTGAAAAAAATATACTGCCTTACAGGTCCGAAAAAAATTTTTGTATCAGAAGAAAGACTTAAAGGCTATAAAAATTCCATGAAAAAACATGGACTCTATTTCGACAAGTCATATGTCTTTTACGGCGATTTCTGGAAAAATTCCGCAGAAGAACTCGCCCATAAAATATTAAATGGCACTGTCGAACGTCCGCAGGCTGTTGTCTGCGGCAACGATATATGCGCTGCCACCCTTGTTAAAGAACTGATTAACGGAGGTTTAAAAGTTCCCGAAGATATCGCCGTTACAGGTTATGATGCATCTGTTGAAGGCTATCAGTCCTCCCCCGCAATTACAAGTTACAGCCGCCCGAATTATCAGCTCGGTGCAGAGGCTTTCAGAAGATTGTACAGAATTATAACAGGCGATATATGCAATAAAGTCCGCAGCGAAAACGGCTCTCTCCGCCTCGGAAAAAGCTGCGGCTGTGACGAAAATATCCGTATAAGAAACGAAATTATGCGGAAAACTTCCATAAACAGAGATTATGAATCAGGACTTCTCTACGGGGATATGCTCTTTGATATAACAAATGTCGGCAGTTACCCGAAATTCGCCGACAGAATTGACAATTACACATATTTCATATACAAAATGCGTCATATCTCCATTTGCCTTACTAAAAAATATATCAATTCATATGATTCAGGTTTCAACGAAAAACTCGATTTCAATATCGGTGATGAAGTTATACAGATTCTCTCAAAATCAGCCGTACAGCGTGAGGCAATATCAGGCGAATATTTCAGCAGTAACGATATACTCCCCGTATTCAGCGAAAAAAGAAATTATCCCACTGCATATTACATTTCCCCCCTGCACTACAATGATAATTTTTTCGGCTATATCTCATTGTCATTCGGAAAAATACCTATGTCATTCAGTACACTCTACCTCCAATGGATAAATTATGTCAATATCGCCCTCGAACAGATGCGTATACGCTCCATAATGAATTATACCGTTTCAAATACCAACAAAGCTCTGCTCTATGACGAAAGAACAGGTATGCTCAACAGAAACGGTCTGGAAAAAAATTTCAACGAATATGTATCCGAAAATGCCGAATGTATAAGAATACAGCTTACAGGTCTTACTAAAATGTATTTTCAGAGCGGTGAGGAAAAATGTGAGAAAATAAGAGAGATTTTTTCAAAGGCTGTACTGGATTGTGTTGAAAAAAATGAAATCTGCGCTTCATGGGGAAATAATGTCATATGTGTAATAACTTTTTCAACAGAAAGAACTGAAAAACTTTTCCGCAGTATATGCGAAAAAATAAGAGAAAGCCGTTTCAGTGACGAAAATTTCAGCATAGATTTTTCAGTCGGTTCATGCATGATTAAAGGAAATATTTCACTCTCGGAGGCTATGCACAAAGCCGCTGTCAACCGCCTGTATACCTATAATATATCCGAACACAACGAAAATCCCCAGTATGAAAAAATATGCCTGCTCCGAAACAAAATCATGAAAAATCCCGAAAAATCATGGAATATAAGCGATATCGCCGAAGAACTCTATCTCAGCAAAAGCTATCTGCAAAAAATCTATAAATCATATTTCGGTAAAAGTATTATTGAAGAAATGATTCAGTTCAGAATAGAAAAAGCTAAAAATTTCCTTTCCGATACCGATATGACCATTACCGAAATCGCAAGGGAATGCGGTTATTCTTCATATAATTATTTCGTCCGCCAGTTCAAAATAGCTGAGGGAATATCTCCCTCGGAATACAGAAATAACACCAAATAATAAAAAACCGTCTTTTTCAGACGGTTTTTTTACAATTATTTATTGAGTGCCTTTTTAACTGTATCTGCGATATTTTCAGCCGAAAGACCAAATTCTTTAAGCAAATCAACCGCAGGTCCTGAATGACCGTATTCATCATTTACACCTATCTTAACAACAGGTACGGGACAGCCTTCTGTTACTGCATCTGCAACGGCTGAACCAAGTCCGCCGATTATACTGTGTTCTTCTGCGGTAACAATAAGACCTGTTTCCTTTGCACATTTACATACAAGTTCCTTGTCGAGAGGCTTAATGGTGTGGATATTCACTACTCTTGCGGATATTCCGTCATTTTCGAGAGCCTTTGCAGCTTCGAGAGCTTCATTTACCATAAGACCTGTTGCGATAATTGTGACATCACTTCCGTCCTTTAACACAACGCCTTTGCCAAGTTCAAACTTATATGTTTCCTTGTCATTGATTACAGGAACAGCAAGTCTGCCGAATCGCATATATACAGGACCGTTGAAATCAAGCGCAGCTTTTACTGCGGCTTTTGCCTCAACATCATCGCACGGGTTTATAATAGTCATTCCGGGAATTGTACGCATGAGGGCGATATCTTCATTGCACTGATGAGTTGCACCATCCTCGCCTACTGAAATGCCTGCATGAGTTGCGCCTATCTTTACATTGAGATGAGGATATCCGATAGAGTTTCTCACTATCTCGTAAGCTCTGCCAGCCGCAAACATGGCAAATGTACTTGCAAAGGGTATTTTTCCGCAAGCCGCAAGACCTGCCGCAACACCCATCATATTTGCCTCTGCGATACCGCAGTCAAAAAATCTTTCGGGATATGCTTTCTTGAATATTCCCGTTTTGGTAGCAGCCGCAAGGTCTGCATCGAGAACAACCAAATCCTTATATTCCTCGGCTAAATCTCTCAGAGCTTCGCCATAGCTTTCTCTGGTAGCCTTTTTAATTACATCTGCCATGATTCAGTCCTCCAATTCTTTAAGCTGTGCGTTGAGTTCTTCCATAGCCTGTTCATACTGTTCCTTATTGGGGGCAGTACCATGCCAGCCTACCTGATTTTCCATAAATGAAACGCCCTTGCCCTTTATGGACTTCTGAACGATTACAACGGGCTTGTCTGTTATTGTATCGGCATCTGTGAATGCGGCATCAAGGGCATCGAAATCATGAGCATTTACAGTAATGACGTGCCAGCCGAATGCGGCAAATTTATCTGTTATAGGTTCGGGAGAGCATACATCTGTTATTTTTCCGTCTATCTGCAAACCGTTGTTGTCAACTACTGCAACGAGATTGTCAAGCTTATAGTGAGCCGCAAACATAGCTGCCTCCCATACCTGACCTTCTTCGATTTCACCGTCACCGAGTACGGTATATACTCTGTATGATTTGCCGTCAAGCTTTCCTGCAAGAGCCATTCCGCAGGCGGCAGATATACCCTGTCCGAGTGAACCGCTTGACATATCAACACCGTCAATGCTGATGCAGGGGTGTCCCTGCAACAATGCTCCTATATGGCGGAGGGATTTTATTTCCTCCTGCGGGAAATATCCTTTCAATGCAAGTGCGGAATAAAGTGCGGGTGCGGTATGACCTTTCGAGAGTACAAATCTGTCTCTGTCGGGGTCGTTGGGATTCTTCGGGTCAATATTCATTTTTTTGAAATAAAGGTATGTCAGAGTATCAGCGATAGAAAGTGAACCGCCGGGGTGTCCTGATTTAGCGTTATAAGTTCCTTCGATAACGCCCATTCTTACTTTGCAGGCAGTTTTCTGCAAATCTTTTTTGATTTCTGCGTCCATAATAACCTCCTGTTTTATTTACATTTATTGATAATATATTCTATCAGTTCGGAAACAGCACCGTCATCACACGAATGACTTAAAACCAAATCCGCTGATTTTTTAACATCTTCCTGAGCATTTGAAGGACAAACTCCCAAATCGGCATTTTTTATCATTTCGATATCGTTGTCAAAATCGCCGATTGATACGAATGTATAATCTTCAAATCCTTCCAGTCTGCGGTATTCTTCGAGGGCTGAACCTTTTGTAATACCTTTTGTGAGCATCTCATAGAAAATATTTGAGGACTTCACAAATTCAACGGTATCATAGCCTTTCTGATGTACCAAAAGTTCTATATGCGGAATATCTTCGGGAGCCATAGCGAACAGTACCTTCAGCCAGCCTTCACTGTCTATATCCTCAAGACATGAATAATTCGGGACTATTTTACAGAGATTTGTATGGAGCTGTTCATAGTCGTTATTCCTGAAAATATAAGTTCCGTCCTGTTTGAGAACTTCACCGCCTGCTTCGGGGAGAAGTTCCATAATTTCCTTAGTTATATTTTTAGCTTCGTCTGGGAGTTCGTTCATATAGAGAGTCTGCCCCGTCTTGTAATTGTATATAAGTGCGCCGTTGAATAAAATTATCGGTATATCTATTCCGAGAATATTTCTGTACTGTTCAAAAGTCTGTACAGTTCTCCCCGTGGCAACGGTAAATTTTCCACCGAGAGATGTAAATTTCCTTATGGAATCCAAATCCTGCGGAGTGATTTCCTTTTTTGAATTTAAAAGTGTACCGTCCATATCACTGAGAATTATGACTTTATTTATATCTTCAAACAAAAAACAGTCCTCCTACATTTTTTCAAGCCTGCGGATTATATCCGTGAAATAATCGGGCAGAGGTCTTGTAAATTCCATATATTCCCCTGTTGCGGGGTGAATGAATCCTATTTTTCCCGCATGAAGGCACTGACCGTCAATGCCTTTGAACGGCTTGCCATAAACATCATCACCGAGTACGGGGTGTCCGATATATGAAAGATGTACCCTTATCTGATGAGTGCGTCCTGTTTCAAGTCTCAATCTGAGATGTGCATAACCGCCGTACTGTTTTATTACTTCGTAATGTGTAACTGCACTCCTTGAATTTTCATGAGTGACGCACATTTTTTTGCGGTCAGTTTTATGCCGTCCTATGGGGGCATCTATCGTTCCTGAAACGTCCTTGAAATATCCTGATGCAACAGCCTGATATTCTCTTGTAAAGCTGTGTTCCTTTATCTGCTGTGCAAGGTGAATATGTGACCTGTCATTTTTGGCGACTATAAGCAGACCGCTTGTATTTTTATCTATTCGGTGGACGATGCCGGGGCGGATTATGCCGTTTATCCCCGAAAGACTTTCACCGCAATGATATAAAAGTGCATTTACAAGAGTACCGTTATAATTGCCGTGAGCAGGGTGTACAACCATTCCCTTGGGCTTGTTCACGACAAGCAGGTCATTATCCTCATAGACTATATCGAGGGGAATATTTTCGGGAACAGCGTCCATACTCTGCGGTTGGGGAACGTCTATAACAATTTCCTCCATGCCTTTAAGCTTGTAATTTTTATTTACATTTTTCCCGTCAACAAGAATATTCTCATTTATAAGTCCCTGTACAGCCGAACGTGTAAGTTCGGTATTGTCGGAAATATATTTATCTATTCTTATCCCTGAAAATTCAGGCGTTACACTGAGTATAATTTTTTCACCCATTGTTTTCAGCCCCTTTTTCAGTCTTTGACTTTTTCGGTTCAACGAAAATCACATAAACAAGCATGAGTGCAAATGCAATTGTAACGCATATATCCGCAAAATTGAATATTGCAAACCTGAATAATTTGATTTCAAACATATCCACAACATAGCCGAAACGCATACGGTCAATTAAATTTCCCATGCCTCCCGCTACAAAGAGAGATACTGTCGTACTCAGGAATTTCGACTTCTTAGCCGTCATGAACATGAAAATTATTCCGCCGATTATCACAAGTGAAGTGAATCCCACAAGAAACCACCTCTGCCCCGACATACTCCCGAATATTGCACCTGTATTTTCAAGGTATGTCAAATCGAGAATTTTTAAATCTCCTATATGGATAAAATCCATAGTACCGACAGGCATTAAAGTATTTACTGCCCAGTATTTGATTATCTGGTCAGCCGCCACAAGAACCGCTATTAAACCAACAAGTAAAAAAGCCACAAATTTATCCTTTCATATTCTTTTGACCGTCCAGAAATTGTCTCTGTGCTTTATTACATTTCCGAGAGCAATATTTCTGAAATGACCACATATCCAGCTTTCAAAGTCAAGACCATAAAACCACGGCACGGAATGTTCTTCCAGATTCCAGTCAATCATGCCGACCATGCCCCTGTATTTGCCCTCGCATATGATAACATGGTCATAGGTACAGCCGTTCGTACCGATTACAAGCAGACCCTTGAGCATTTCAGAAACAATTTTCTGATATTCAATGTCATCTTCATCATATTCAGCATAATAATCACTGAAAGAAACAAGTTCTTTCCATTTTTCGATGATATTTTCGTATTCAAAAATAACCTTGCCGCCTGTTTTGGTCAGAATATGTTTATTGTGACTTCTGATTTGTTCAAGACTGTAAACACCATAATCAACACCTGCACCGCCGTTTCCTATTTCAGTCAAATATCTGAAAAATGATTCGGGGAGCTTTATATCAAAATCCCTCTCAAAAGCCCTTACATCTTCCGCCTTTGCAGGAGGGTTGAACAGATATTTATGACATACACTGAAACCTCCTGAACCGTGTACGGCATAATTTTTATCATACTTATGTGCAAGCTTTACAAGTTCTTTAAGTCTTTCAGGGAAATCAAGCTTTTCTATTTCATTGATATTATTCATAAAATCATCTCCCGTAATGGATATTACACAAATACAGCCTGCTGCCATGTGACAGCAGGCATGAATTTATTATGCTTCAACAACTTCCGCACATCTCTTACAGAGAGTGGGGTGATTGTGATTTGTACCTACATATTTTGAATAGCACCAGCAGCGTTCACACTTTTCGCCCTCAGCCTTTGCTACTTCAAAGACTGTATCGCCCTGTGATTTTTCAACAGTGACTTCCGAAACAATAAGTATTTCCGCAAGCTGTGATGCAAGCTGTGAATATCTTTCATAATCCGCATCAGCCTTGATAATTATTTCGGCTTCAAGGGATTTTCCGACAGTTTTAGCGTTTCTTGCATCTTCAAGAGCCTTGTTTGCGGCAAGACGGGTATTGTATATAAATTCCCATTTTTCGGTAAATTCCGCACTGTACTCAAGACCTGACTTTTCAGGCATCTGATTAAGGAATACGCTTTCGCTGTCGTCCTGTGAAGTGTGGGGCATGGACAGCCATATTTCTTCCGCAGTGAATGAGATTATCGGTGCGGAAAGTCTTGCGAGTGCGCTTAAAATCCTGTACATAGCAGTCTGAGCCGCACGGCGGAGAACTGAATCTTCCTTTTCGCAGTAGAGTCTGTCCTTGATTATATCGAGGTAGAAGTTTGACATATCAACAACGCAGAAGTTATGAATTGCATGGAATACAATATGGAAATCATACTTGTCATAACCGTTCTTTACATCATCAATAAGCTTGTCAAGTCTCATCAATGCCCATTTATCAAGTTCAGTGAACTGTTCGTCCGAAACGCTGTCGGTATCGGGATTGAATCCCTTGCCGTTGCCGAGATTTCCGAGGATAAACCTTGCGGTATTTCTTATTTTCTTGTAAGCGTCTGAAAGCTGTGAAAGTATAGGCTTTGAGATTCTTATATCGCTGTGGTAGTCGGAAGATGCAACCCATAAGCGGAGAATATCTGCACCGTACTGTTCGGTAATCTCATCGGGAGCGATACCGTTTCCGAGAGATTTATGCATAGTTTTTCCTTCACCGTCAACAACCCAGCCGTGAGTACATACAGCCTTGTAAGGTGCGCTGCCCTTGAATACGACAGATGTAAGGAGTGATGACTGGAACCAGCCTCTGTACTGGTCAGCACCTTCGAGATAAAGGTCTGCTTTCCATGAAAGACTTGGGAAATCCTTGCCCTCCATTACCGCAGTATGTGAAACACCACTGTCAAACCATACGTCCATTATATCGTATTCTTTTGTAAATTCACCGCAGCCACATTCACATTTAACTGAATCGGGGATAAATTCGGAAGTATCTTTAATCCACCATGCATCGCTTCCCTCTTTGCGGAAAAGTTCTGCAATAGCTTTTATAGTTTCGTCATTGTAAATGGGCTTTCCGCAGTCCTTACAGTAGATAACAGGTATCGGAACACCCCATGTTCTCTGACGTGAAATGCACCAGTCACTTCTGTCACGAACCATGCCCTTGATTCTGTCCTCGCCCCATTCGGGAATCCACTGAACTTCTTCAATAGCCTTTATAGCCTCATCTTTGAAGCCGTTCACGGAGCAGAACCACTGTTCGGTTGCACGGTAGATTATAGGACTGTTACATCTCCAGCAGTGCGGATACTGATGCACGATTTTCTGAATTGCAAGGAGAGCGTTTAATTCTTCGAGTTTCTTGGCAATAGCCTTGTTAGCCTCATCGGTATCAAGACCCTCAAATTCGCCTGCCTCAGCAGTCTGCTTGCCCTTTGCGTCAACACATACTATAATTCCTATATCGTCATATTTCTTGCATACTTCAAAGTCCTCAACACCGTAGCCGGGAGCGGTATGAACACAGCCCGTACCGCTTTCAAGAGTTACATGGTCACCCACGATAATGGGTGAAAGGCGGTCATAGAGGGGGTGTTTTGTTTTCATGCCTTCGAGTTCTGCACCTGTGAAGATATGTTCTGTTGTATAATCTGTTATGCCTGCGGTTTCCATAGTAGTTTTAACGAGTTCTTCTGCCATAACATAGTATTCATCACCGACATGAACGAGAGTATAATTATACTCAGGTCCGAGACATACAGCGAGGTTGCCGGGGATAGTCCATGTTGTAGTAGTCCAGATTACGAAATATATTTTTGAAATATCAAGTCCGAGATTTGTGAATATTCCCTTGTCATCGGTAACATTGAACTTTACATAGATTGAATGACATGGGTCATTTGAATACTCAATTTCAGCTTCTGCGAGTGCTGTATTGCAGTCGGGACACCAGTATACGGGTTTAAGACCCTTGTACATATAGCCTTTCTTAGCCATTTCTCCGAACACTTCAACCTGTCTTGCCTCGTATTCGGGGCGGAGGGTGAGATAGGGATAATCGTAGTCACCGAGAGAGCCGAGTCTCTTGAACTGTTTCATCTGATTCTGAACGTGTGTCATGGCGTAGTCATGGCAGTGTTTTCTGAGTTCAGTTGCGGAGATAGCACCGTTTTCCACACCGATAGCCTTCATAGCTTTTAATTCTATGGGCAGACCGTGGGTATCCCAGCCGGGGACATAGGGTGCATAGAAGCCGTTCATGTTCTTATATTTTACGATAAAGTCTTTAAGAGTTTTATTGAGCGCAGTACCGAGGTGAATTTCGCCGTTTGCATAGGGAGGACCGTCATGGAGAATGAAAGATTTTTTACCTTTATTTTTTTCTTCCATTTTGTAGTAAAGTCTTTCGTCCTCCCATTTTTTAAGGGTATCGGGTTCTCTTTTGGGGAGATTTCCTCTCATGGGGAAATCTGTCTTTGGTAAATTGAGGGTATTGTTATAATCCTGTGCCATTTTGATATGACCCTCCGCACATGGCGGAGGATACTCCTTTCTTTTATCATTCAGCAGACTGTTCTGCGTTATCCGTGGGAAGTTTACCGTCAGCCTCGCCGACAGCTTCTCTTATAACTGCGGCAGCTTCCTCGATAGTAAAGCCTCCTGCGACTGTTTTAACTTCTTCGGTCTGTTCCTGAGCGGTTTCTGACAGTGAGCTGTTAGTACCTGAGGAAATCTGTTCGATATATTCCTCATCGTACTGGGGCATATCGGAAATAAGTGCAAGATGCTCCTTATAGAGTTCAAAGAGAACTTTTTTAAACTCGGTAACTTCACGGTGTGCATCTGCGAGGGCTTGTTTTTCTCTTTCGATTTCAGCCTCATATCTTGCGATTGAAGCTTCGTGTCTTTTTTTGGATTCATTTTCGATAGCATCAGCTTTTGCCTGAGCTTCTCTTATGATACGTTCTGCCTTGTCCTTAGCTTCGTTTATAACCTGATGACCCTGTTTCTGTGCGCCAAGGAGAGCGTCTTTGAGGGCATCTTCGTCTTTCATGTAGTCACGGACTTTGTCTGCGAGGATATTTATTTTCTTGTTAGCCTCCTCACGTTCTCTGTCACGCTCATCGAGTTCTGTTTCGAGCTGAGAGAGAAACTCGTCCATTTCTTCCTGATTGTAGCCGAAAGCGGCTTTCTCGAATTTTTTGTTTCTTATGTCTTTTGATGATATCATAGTGCTTCACCTCTTATATAAATTTTTTCAATAGAATGTGGATACGGTTTTTGGCGGTAACTGCGCCTATATCTGCGAGAATAAATCTTCCGCAGCCTCTTATGGATATAATATCCTCTTTGTGAAGCTCATGCGACAGAGAAGTAACTGTAAAGTGATTGACATCGGTTTTTTCTGCTCTTATAAGGGCGGCAGCTTTTTCTCTGCTGACACCTGCGGCAATACTGACTATGCAGTCAAGCCGCATTGAAGCGGCTGTGGCTGATATTTCCTTATATTCCTGTTTTATTTCGAGTGAAAAGGGCTGACTGTCGGATATTTTCACGCCTGTTTTTCCGATTTTCCGCACCTGAGCGGATATAAGAGATGAAGCGACATCATTGACAAAGACTTGCGCAATGCCCTCGTCTGTTACTATATCGCCTATCAGTTCTCTTTTGAAGTTCATGCCCATAAAAGTGCCGAGAAAATCCCTGTGTGTGAGTTTATCCTGTTGTCTGTAAGTGAATGTCAGGCATTTTACAGGAAATTCATCTTTCACAAAGCTTTCGCAGTAATCGGGGTATACTGCAAGAATTTTCCGTTTTGCCTGCGGAAAGCCTCCCCATAGCTGAAAATTAAGGCTTCCCGTATTGCGGCTGCACCACTGCTGTGCGAGTATGCACTGTCTTTCGTCGAGAAATTTTGAAAAGACAATCATGCTGTTTTTATCGCAGCGGTCTGTCATATCTTCAAGTTTTGCATAAAACAGCTTGTCACTGCTGTTATTCATCAGATAAACACTCCGTTGTTTTCGAGTTCTCCGACGAGGTCCTCGCCGATGAATCCTACGTTATAGGGTGTGATGATATATGTGAGATTTGCGACAGGTTTAAGGCTTCCGCCGTTTGCGTAGGCAACTCCCACGAGAAAGTCTATAATTCTTCTTTTATTTTCGGGAGAAGCTGTTTCAAGGTTAAGGACCACTGTTTTCTTGGCTATAAGGTGGTCAGCGATTTGTTTTGCATCTGTAAATGCAGACGGTTTCACAAGAACTACCTGAAGCTGTGCTGTTGTCTGAATATTCACTACTTTATTACTCCTTCTTGGCGGCACATCATTATTGACTACTGTTTCCTCACGCTCGACGGGTGCGGGATTATTGTAAACGGGTCTTTCGGGTGCCGGCTGTGGTTCGGCAGCGACAGGCTCATTTGTTTCGGGTTCGTCCTCATCGGCAGTGAAAAAGAAATCTTTGATATTTTCAAAAATTTTCATAATAGTAACTCCATTCCCCGCATATTATATTCAAGTGATATTCGGAAGCTTATGCGGAATACTCCCGAAAACGCATTATATATTTCTGTAATTTCTTGCTCCGAAAAGGGCAGTACCTATTCTCACGAGGTTTGAACCGTGGAGTATTGCCTTTTCGTAGTCATTCGACATACCCATTGACAGTATATCCATATCTGCTCCGCTTATGTCGGAATCTTTCAGACTGTTGAAAAGTTCCTGAGTACGGCCGAGGAAGATATCGCTGTCTGACGGGGGCGGGATAGTCATGATACCCTTTACTTTTATATAACTGAGCTGAGACAGTTCAGTTACGAGGTCTTTGAGGTTTTCGGGGGACACGCCGCTTTTTGAATCTTCGCCGCCGATATTGACTTCGCAGAGTATGTCCATAATTTTTCCGTTTTTTTCTGCGAGGCGGTTAATTTCCTGACCGAGGCGCAGGCTGTCAACGGACTGAATCATGCTTACTGAATTTATTATATACTTGACTTTATTTGTTTGCAGGTGACCTATTATATGAACCTGTGCGGACTTGTCATAGCTTTCCTGTTTTGAGAGAAACTCCTGAACTCTGTTTTCTCCGAGCAGGTCTATGCCGAGCCTTACGGCATAATTGACAGCTTCGGGCGGGACGGTTTTGGTAACAGCCATAATTCTGACATTATTTCCTGATTTTTCCTGAGCCTGTCCGACCTTATCCTGTATGACCCTGAGATTTTCCCTGATATAATCAAACTCATTCGCCATTGGAATCAACACCTTCAATCATAATATCATCATAGAGGGCGAGGTATGATGCATCGTCATCATGTACGGCAGACAGCACATAATTTCCGCCTTCATAGATGACATCTATTTTTTTAAAGACGACCTGTTCGCCCTTGCTTATATAAACGCCCTTGTAATTTGTAACGGAGGAGACTTCGTTTCCGTCCTCATCTTCCTGCACTTCCACTACATCAGCGAATCTTATGGCTTCTCTCGGAATTTTAAGACCGCTGTAAACGCCCTTGATAATTTCGGCATTTTCGGTGCGGTGCTGAACGAGGTCATAATTGAACTGACTGCATTCGGCTATTATGATACTTTCGGCTGTATCGCCCTCGTCCCGTATTTCGGTTATCTGGGCATCGAAAGTATCTGCGGAGGATTCAAACCTCAGTTTGACATTATCTCCCACATTATAGCTGTGGTGGGAATTGTCTATAACGCCTGCGAGGTACCAGTGATAGCCGTCAATAAGCTTGCCCACGATATTTTTTTCCTTGCTTTTTTCGTCAACGGCATCATTGAGCATACTTATGGTAACTGACGGCAGTTTGTCGATTGAAAAGATATCCTCATAGCCGTCGCAGTAGCTTACAAAATATGCAGGTTTGGAAGAAGTAATAGTTTCGGCAGGCTTGACGGATTCTTTTTTAAGTTCATCGAGCTTGATATTGATATCCGAGACCTGACCGTCAAAATTTTCGACTTCATCGGTAATTATCTGATAGGTACTCATCTGTATGAGGATATTTTCGACAATATCTTCGAGTGAAGCGTAATCTTTCATATCTCTTGCATAAACAAGGCTTCTGTAATTTTCCTCTATACTTTCCGAGAGAGAACCCGGCTGGGCGGATTCGAGAGTACCGGGGTTCTGGATTTTTTTGAGTATGTCGAGTTTCCGCTGAAGTCTTTCTATTTCGCTGTTGATGGCAATCTGGGTATCATCGGGATAAACCTGAGCGATGACAGTACCCATGCCGACTTTACCGCTGTCGTTGACATTATAGCTGAGAACTCCGTTTCCGCTGTAAGTTACAGGTTCTTCATTTCTTATAAAAACGCCTTTTAACTTAGTTGAAAGGACAGCTTCGTCCATAAGTGCCGTTTCGGTGGGACTTTCTTCTGTACGGAAATTAAGGACAATGCTTCCGAACATAACCACTGTAAGCACGAGGACGAAATTCCGCAGGAGTTTCACAACGGGGGAACTTTCAGGTTTTCCTGAACGCATTCACATCACCGACTTATTCGCCTTTTTCAGCAGTATCGAGGATAGAGACAGCTTTTGCGGGGATAATGGTAGAGATAGCGTGCTTATAGACGAGCTGTTGTTTTCCGTCGCAGTCAAAGATAGCGACATAGCTGTCGAAACCTCTTACCATGCCTTTAAACTGAAAGCCGTTTGTAAGGATAATGGTAACTGCAATTCTTTCTTTTCTGCACTGATTGAGAAAAGCGTCCTGTAAATTAAGAGTTTTGTTCATACACATTCTCCAGTCTTTATGTAATCAATATACTTGTCTGCATGGCTGCATACTACAAATATACATTATTATTATATCACGGATTTCTGTATTTTACCATAGTTTTTTCAGCTTTTTGATAAATTTGATGTTTTTGACTAAAATCATCAAAAATAATCCACTCTATACGGTCATTTCTTCTAAACCATGTTAGCTGTCTTTTGGCATATCTGCGTGTTTCCTGTTTTATTTTGTCGACACATTCATTGAGCGGAGATATACCCTCAAAGAACGGAATAAGTTCCTTATAGCCTATGGCATTTGCGGCGGTTTTCATATCTCCCTTAATCCAGATATTTCTTGCTTCATCGACAAGACCGTTTGCGAGCATTTCGTCAACACGCTGATTTATTCTTTTGTAGAGGATATTTCTGTCTGAGCAGTTAAGACCTATGATAAGTGAATTGTAGGGACTTTCCTGCGTTTTGCTTTCGGCTTTCAGTTCGCTGAATTTTCTGCCTGTAACGTGAAAGACTTCCAATGCACGGACGACTCTCACCACGTTATTCATGTGGATATTTTCAGCGGCTGCGGGGTCAATGTCAAGGAGTTTCCGATACAGAACGTCATTTCCCTGAGTTTTGGCGATATTATATAATTCCCTGCGGTAATTCTCATCTGATTTCACTTCGGAAAACTTCACATTTTCAAGCAGGGAATCTATATAAAGTCCCGTACCGCCCACCACAATCGGAAGCTTTCCCCTTTGGAGAATATCCTGTATTTTTTCGTTTGCAAGTTTTACATAGTCTGCGGCACTGAATGAAACATCTCTTTCAAGGAAATCTATGAGATGATGCGGTATTCCCTGCATTTCCTCCTTAGTCGGTTTAGCTGATGCAATATCAAGTCCCTTGTATATCTGCATTGAATCTGCGGAAACAACTTCGCCGTTAAAATTCTTTGCAATTTCGATTCCGAGCCATGTTTTACCCGATGCAGTTGCCCCGACAATTGCAAGCACAAAAGGTTTGTCCGTCATAAATTTCTCCTTCTGAAACACATGATATACTCCCCTGTTAATATATTATCGTAAACGAATAATTTCTGTCATCATGATAATATGAAGATGCTGTACTTATTCCTGCAAGCTTGTTTATATTTCCGTCAATGACAAGTCCCTGCAAAGCGGCGGTATATGATTCAAAATCAGTGAACATGAGTTCAAGTGAATTACCGCTGTGTTCTTCCGAGAGTTTTTTTATCGTATCCAAATCATAGCTGTCAAGCAATGTATTATTAACGGCAAACCAGTTATATTTTGTTGCAGTGCATACAGGGACAAAATTCTGTTCCCATTCTGCTTTTCTTGTGTGGCTCATCATTTCGTCATTGAAAAGGAAATAATTGTGTGACACGGGGAAAGTATCGTTATCCGTATCGTCCCATGTGATATCAAGCCAGTAATATTCCCCGTCAATCATTACATAATTCCATGCATGACCGCCTGCATAGGTATCCCCTGCACAAACACCTGATTCTATGCCGAGGAGGTTCATTATATAGGTAAATGCCTCCGCATATCCCTGACAAACGGCTTTTTTCCGGACAAGACAGCCGTATGACGTATAGCACAGACCGCTTCCCGTTTCAAAGTCCACAGATGTGTCATATGCAACGCTCTGGGCAATATAGTCATGCACAAAGAGTACCTTTTCATAGTCGCTTGAATTTTCGGGAATAAGGCTTATAATATCCTTTGCAGCCTTTTCGAGTTCTTCATGCATAGTTTTTATATTATTCTCGTCACAGCCCTGCATATAATTAAATTCAAGTCTTGTGCGTTTCGACCCCATATCAAACCATGCATCTGTAAGCCAGAAAACATCGGGCAAATCGTTGATTATCTCACGCAAGGCACATTGAAATTCTTTCTTGCTGACTTTCTCCTCAACAACAGGTTCGTTGCTGTATTCAAGGAGCTGACGGCAGAAATCCTGATACCACTGGGAATTTTTTCCCTCCTCAAATGCAGGCTCAACTTTTACTATTTCATAAGGCGCATATTTTGACGGAAGCTGTAATTCTTCTTTTTTTAACGGAGCATTGTTTCCGCAGCCTGTAAGCATAGCCGCCGCAGATATCAGAGCTAATATTTCCTTTTTCATATAATCCCCCTGTAAATAATCATGTTCTTTTAAACTGATGATCTATATTATATTTTGTCACTGTAAACATAACAGGTCTGCCATGAGGACAGTGACGTATACTGTCATTATAGCACACCTGCTCCGCAAGGGCTTTCATTTCCTCGGGAGTATTTTTGTCATTGGCTTTTATGGCGGCTTTGCAGGCTACTGTATGGAGAATATCATCAAGTGCATGGGATTTGGGGTCATGCTTTGACAGGATAAGATTTACAGCTATTTCCTGTATTATATTCTCTATATCAAGTTCCATTGCAAATGTCGGTACTGCGGTAATACTGACAAGCTGATTATCTGAAAAATCAATCTGAAATCCCATATCTGCGAGCATATCAGTATTATCTGCGAGTGCATCTGTTTCTTCCGAAGTGAGCATCAATTTTACAGGTGTGAGGAGATTCTGGCAGTACTGACGGCAGTTACGGCTTTTAAGGCGTTCAAAGATAATTCTTTCATGTGCGGCGTGCTTGTCTATCATAATCAGCTTGTTACCGCTTTCGCATATTACATAAAGACCAAAAGCCTCGCCTATTACTTTTATATCGGGAAATTCCGTTTCAAAGGGCGGTTCATCTTCATAGGGCTTGATATCCTCCTGCGGAGGCTGATTTATAACATTTTCCGTGATATATTTATAACTGTTTTCGGGTTCGGTCTGTACTGTCCGGTTTAAATTTTCGTGAATTTGAGTTTCACTGATATTTTCATGAATTTCATCGGGTCTGACATCGTTTTGAATTTCGGAATGTCTTTTTGCGGCTACATTATCACGGGGCGGAGCAGATGAATTTCTGTAAAAAGTCCTGTCATTTTTCGGGTCATAGACTTCTTTCACGGGCGGTTTGAGTTCAGTGCCGTATAATCTGTCATGTTCAGCGATTTCCTTTTCCTTGTCCTCGATTTCGCTGACGGGTGTAAGAATCATCTGCGTAAAGTTCCGGGGCGTTTCGGCAGGTTTTGTATAATTCTGTGCAGGCTTCATGTCAAATTCATAGATAAGCCCGTTTTTCACAAAAGCATTTTTTACTGCAAAGAATATTGCATCTGAAATATCCTTTTCATTTGTGAATCTTACTTCTGCCTTTGAAGGGTGTATATTAACGTCCATATTTGATGCAGAAAGTTCAATCATCATCACACACGCAGGAAATTTACCGCTCATTATCATATTTGTGTATGCATTTTCAAGTGCTGCGGCGCATAATTTTGAACGCACATATCTTCCGTTCACGAAAAAATTCTGAAATATCCTGTTGCCCTTTGAATACAGCGGTTTTATAGTATATCCGCTTATACGGATATTATTGTATTCATAGTCAAGGGGAATGAGGTCATTTGCAAAATCCTTTCCGAAAACGGAATATATTGCCGAATAAAGCTTTCCGTCCCCTGATGAAGTGAATACGGCTGAATTATTGCGTATAAGCTTAAAGGAAATTTCAGGGTGCGAAACGGCTATTTTCTGCAAAATCTGATATACCGTATTAGCTTCCGTGACATCTTTTTTAAGAAATTTAGCCCTTGCAGGGACATTATAGAAAAGGTCACGGACTATAATGGTTGTACCGTCAGGACAGCCGCTTTTTTCGTGGAGAATTTTCTCGCCGCCCTCCGTATGGTAAAGAGTACCGTACTCATCATTTTTCTGTTTTGTCATTACCTCGACTTTTGATACTGCCGTAACAGATGCAAGTGCTTCGCCTCTGAAACCGAGTGTATAAATTTCGTCAAGGTCATCTTTTGAATTTATCTTGCTTGTGGCATGGCGGAGAAAAGCTGTCGGTACTTCATCGAAAGACATACCGCAGCCGTCATCGGTCACTCTCATATAAGTGATACCGCCGTCCTTTATTTCAACAGTTATATGTTCCGCACCTGCATCTACTGAATTTTCCACAAGTTCCTTTATAACTGATGCAGGTCTTTCAATAACTTCGCCTGCGGCAATAAGTTCATACAATTCCTTGCTCAATAATTTTATTGACGGCATTTTTTCTCCTTTCACCTCATGAATTTATAAGACTGTTCATTTTTATGAGAAGTTCACGGCATTCTCTGTCAGTCAGTTCATTTATATTTGTTTTTTCGAGGACAGAAAGAGCAGATTCACGGTTCATAGTTTTAAAGCTTATCTGTTCATCTGATTCAGTCTGTACAGTATTGTTTACACTGTGTTCCTTTTCCATTTCAGAAAGAAGCTGTCTTGCACGTTCAACGACTTTTGCGGGGAGTCCTGCAAGTTTTGCAACATCAATTCCGTAACTCTGGTCGATTCCTCCCCTTACGATTTTTCGGAGAAATCTTATACTTCCGCCGCTTTTCACTACTGATATGCTGTAATTTTTAACGCCTTCGAGTTCATTTTCAAGACCGATTAATTCATGATAGTGTGTAGCGAAAAGAGTTTTGCAGCCGAGTTTTTTTGAATTGCAGATATATTCTGCAACTGCCTTTGCGATGCTCACACCGTCAAAAGTAGAAGTACCCCTTCCTACTTCATCGAGGATAACAAGACTGTCGGGAGTGGCATTTTTAAGTATATCGGAAACTTCACTCATTTCAACCATGAATGTTGACTGTCCTGCTGTAAGGTCATCTGATGCGCCTACTCTTGTGAAAATCCTGTCAACTACCGATATTCTTGCAGAAGATGCAGGGACAAAACACCCAATCTGTGCCATGAGAACTATAAGTGCAGTCTGTCGCATATATGTAGATTTGCCTGACATATTCGGACCTGTAATTATTGCCATGCGGTCGTTTTTGGTATCCGTATAGATATCATTCGGGACGAATACGTCATCTGTCAGCATAAGTTCAATTACAGGGTGTCTGCCTGCCTTTATGTCAATTGCACCGTCAATGGCAATATCGGGCTTGACATAATTATTGTTAAGAGAAACTTCCGCAAATGAACAGAGTACATCAACAGATGCTATTGCAGAGGCAGTTTTCTGTACTTCTGCGAGTTTTGATGCGAGAAATTCCCTTATTTCCGCAAATATATCCGCTTCGAGGGACAGAGCCTTGTCCTTTGCACCGAGTATGGAATTTTCAGCATTTTTGAGTTCTTCGGTTATAAATCTTTCGGCATTTGCAAGGGTTTGTTTTCTTATCCATTCTTTCGGCACAAGTTCATAATAGGAGCGTGTTACTTCGAGGTAATATCCGAACACACGGTTAAAGCCTGTTTTAAGGTTTTTAATGCCTGTACTTTCCTTTTCACGCTGTTCTATATTATCTATTATTTCCTTTCCGTGGGTCATTATATGACGCAGTTCATCAAGCTGCTGATTGAAGCCGTCCTTTATAACTCCTCCGTCCTTTACGGACACGGGCGGTTCGTCATTTATTGCCTTTTCGACAAGGTTCACAATTTCGTCAAGCGTGGAAATATTGCTGTTATATCTTGACAGAAGCTTTGAATTGCCGAGCTTTGAAAGTTCCTGTTTAATCATGGGAATCTGTACTGCGGTAGCTGAAAGAGCCTTTATATCACGGGGAGTAGCTGTTTTATACATGACTTTTGTCATAAGTCTTTCGATATCGTAGACTTTTGAAAGCAGTTCCCTGATATCGCCGAGTATGGTGACATTGTTTTTAAGCATCTCAACAGCATCAAGTCTTTCGATAATTCTCGCAGGACTTCTCAAAGGCTGTTCAATCCAGTTTTTGAGAAGTCGTCTGCCCATAGAAGTTTCAGTGCTGTCAAGTACCCACAGCAGAGAGCCTTTTTTCTCTTTGCTCCGCATAGTTTCGGTAAGTTCGAGATTTCTTCTTGAATTTAAGTCAAGACCCATGAAATAATCACCGCTTAAAATCTCTATTGCGGTAAATCTTGAAACATTTGATTTCTGGGTATCTCTTATATAGTCGAAAAGACCGCATACAGCACAGATATCACAGCCGTTTTCAGAAAGTCCGAGCTGTTTTACGCTGTCAGTTCCGAAAATTTGATTTACATATTTTTTTCTTTCCTCAGATGTGAAACATTCCCTGTCACGCAATGTTACAGCGCACTGCAAACGGATTTTTATAAAATCCGCAACATTTTTCAGTGATAAAAAATCTTCGCTTATGATAATTTCAGCAGGTCTGCATCTTGAAAGTTCGTTTATGACTTCTGATTCATAGTCTTTTCCGCTGAAAACACTTAGATAAGCCTCGCCTGTTGAAATATCCGCAGATGCGACAGCGCAGGATTTTTCATTTTCGTTGCAGAAAATACTGCAAATATAGTTATTGCTTCCGTCATCGAGCATACTGCTTTCGGTGACAGTTCCGGGAGTTACGACTTTTATGACATCACGCACGACAATTCCCTTTGTTTCTGCGGGGTCTGTAAGCTGTTCGCAGACTGCTATTTTGAAGCCCATATCTATTAATTTTTTGATATACATATCAGCGGCATGGTAAGGTATTCCGCACATGGGCGCACGTTCTTCAAGACCGCAGTCCCTGCCTGTAAGAGTTAATTCGAGAGCCTTTGAAACTTTTATTGCATCATCGAAAAACATCTCATAAAAATCTCCCAGCCTGAAAAACAATACACAGTCCTCATATTTGTCCTTGACCTCAAAATACTGTTTCATCATAGGGGAGATTTTTTCTCTGTCTATATTCATAAATATCCTCTTTCTAAAATTCAAAAAACAAAAAATTTTCCGTTCTGAATCATAAATCAGGAACAGCCTCCGCAGGTTGAACAGCTTCCCGAACAGCCTGATGAAGGCTGACAGGTATCAGGGTCTTCACCATTGGCGCAGAGGGTAATTATCTGAGTCATATTCTGTACAAGGTTTTCGAGGGATTTCTGTGCTGCTGTAAAAACAATCATATTCCTGTTGCTCATGATTTTGTTATAGGTTGATTTGATAGTTCTGTCGATTTCCTTTAAATTCTCGCTGTCTGAATCTTCCTTGCGGAGTTCTTCATTGAGTTTCTTCTGCATATCCGTAAAGCTGTTTATCAGGTTCTGAAGTTCCTCATCATTGTCGTTAGCCTGTTTAGCGAGGTTATAGGCAATGAATCTGTCATCATTCTGCAAAGCTTTTCCGAGTTCTCTTGTAAGTTCTATAATATCCATAGTTTAAAAAATCCTTTCCTGTTAAAAAGCATAATTTTCGAGGTATGTGAAGTCATATCCTCCATATTCTTCTGTTTTAAGCTGTCCGTCCTGATAGTGATACACCCATGTCAGTTCATTTCCGAAAAATTCGCTTGAATCAAGCCATGCAACGTTATATTTTTTCATAATTGCCTCAAAGCTTTCGTCAAAATCCTCTCCTGTACCGTATTCAAATTCTCCCGTATCTATCAGGAATCTGAGCTGACCGTTTTCGTCAATGTCATACCATGCCATGTGACCGTAATTCATATGACCATTGACAAGCACAATCTGGTTTGCAACGTAATCATAGCCGAAACTTGTATGACTTCCGCCCATATCATCAGCAAGAGTTATCATTCCGTCAGACTGATATTTGAAAATTCCTATTCTGAAATCAGCCTCACAAGTACCGTATTTCACAAGCAGTTCGGGAGTTCCGTCATAGTCCATATCATAAAGGGCATAGTTCAGCAGAACAGTTCCTGCTCCCTCATTCATAATTTTTTCAATTCTTGTGCGGATAACTTTCTTATATGATTCAATAACGGTCTGTCTGTCGGGTTTTACGGTATCGGGTTCACGAATGGGAGAAGTTACGATATCCTCGGGCAGATTCTGAATTGTTGTGACAGTTTCAGCGGAAGTTACAGGTGCAGAAGTTTCTTTCGGCACAGCAACATAAATGCTTGTTGTGACAGTTTCGGAAATTTCCGTTTCAACAGCAGTTGTGACGATAATTTCCTCAGCGACAGTTTCGGAAGGAATTTCCGTTGACACTTCTTCTGTTTTTATTTCTGAAACAGGAGCAGATGATGTATTATCCATATTGTCAGTTGTTCCGCAGCCTGTCAGAACAGCCATAAGACAAAAACAGAATGCAATTAATTTTTTCATAAAAAATCCTTTCTTAATGCAGAACCCATTATTAATTTGTAATTAAATTAAGACAAATTACTCACCATTTAGTATTGTCGCCCTTAACGTGCTGCATGGACAAATCGCCTGCTTCGGTTGCTTTCTCCTTGACATATCTCAGCATAGAATTTATATCTATGAGTTGAAGTTCCTGCATAATATTTTCAATCATGACATCACTTGGTTCATGCTGGAATTTTTTGAACATTTCGACTTTTGTAAGCCACATATGGAGTTTCTTATAATTTTCAGTGATTTCGGGCGGAGTATTCTGGTCGCTGTAATATGAAGTAACCGCCAGAAGGTCACTCATGATAAAAGTTTTTTCCAGACCGAAGTCATTAAAATAGATATGTCTTAAAGCACAGCAAAGTGCATATTTATTTCTTGCCATTTTTATATTCCTTTCTTATTTTGAATGGGGGAACGCCGCTGATTATGCCTTGCCACATTCACTCACTTTCGTTCATTCATCGTGGCAAGACAGCGGCTTTTCCCCCAAGCCCCCTGTTTTATAATTTGAATCATTGACAATTCTGATTATACATTAATTACCCCTTTTACCGCCCAGTTCATAGCCTCAGTTATTTTAACGTCCACAAACTTACCGATAAGGGATTCATCGCCTTTAAATTCGACTATGATAAATTCGCTGCTTTTACCCGTGAGATATCCGTCAGATTTTTTAGCTTTGCCGTCAGCGAGTACACGCAGAGTTTTACCGATAAAGCGTTTATAATGCTCTGTCGAAATATCCCTCTGAATTTCGAGGAGTTTTCTCATACGCAGACCTTTGGTTTTTTCGTCTGTTGAATCCTGCATATCAGCAGCCTTAGTGCCTGAACGTCTTGAATATATGAATGAGTATATGTTATCATACTTAACTTTATTCATAATAT
>DGRR01000153.1 GCA_002389995.1 Ruminococcus sp. UBA4383
GTCATTTCGTTCACTGCACTGCGTTTCGTTCACTTTCATGACAAGGGCGAAAATTTCCTCTGCATTTAAAATCGTCAATTTTCGCCTTGGGGGCTTGTCATTTCGTTCACTGCACTGTGTTCCGTTCACTCTCATGACAAGGGCGAAAATTTCCTCTGTTTTTATTTATCTGAATCTATCAGATGCCAGTATCCTTTGAGATATACTGCTCCTGATACTACGGTCAGCACTGTTGAAATCCATATCAGCACTGGGATAACTACATCATCAACTGCACTCACAACACCGCCTGAAAGCGAAAAACTGAAATCATAACACACACTGAGCCACAAAAGTGCAAAAATTATTGCAACCATTGTAAATGCTGTTTTAAGTTTTCCCCATATTCCTGCGGCAACTACTATTCCGCTGTCCGCTGCAAGAAGTCTCAGTCCTGATACCATAAATTCTCTTGCGCTTATTATTATAAGCGGTACTGCTCCGATGTGTATTTCAGGTATATCCACAAATAATGCAAGGGCTGAAATTACAAGGACTTTATCAGCAAGCGGGTCAAGAAACTTTCCGAAATTAGTTATAAGATTTCTCTTTCTTGCGATTTTTCCGTCAAGTGCATCTGTAATTGCCGCCGCCGAAAACAACAAAAGTCCTATGAGATAATGAAACGGAATTTTCCAGTACATGAATACGAGAAAGAAAGGTATAAGAAATACTCTTAAAAGCGTCAGCTTATTCGGCAGATTCATCTGCTATCACCTCTCCTATCAAATCATAATCAAGTGTATCTGTAATCTTTATTTTCACATAGTCTCCGATTTTCAGCGGAGTTTCAGATGTAAAGAATACTTTTCCGTCTATATCGGGGGCATCATTGGGAGTTCTTCCGAAATAGCACTCTCCGAAACGGTCAAAGCCCTCAACTACTGCTTCAAATTCTGCATTTATAAGCTTTTCATTATTTTCAGCACTTATGAGCATCTGCTGTTCCATGATTATATCAGCACGGTGGTTTGCAGTTTCCTCGTCTATCTGATTCGGAAAATCATACGCCTTAGTACCTTCCTCACGGGAATATGCAAAACAGCCCAGTCTGTCAAATCTCACTCTTTTTATAAACTCGGCAAGTGAATTGAACTGCTCCTGAGTTTCGGACGGAAAGCCTGTTATAAGGGTTGTACGCAGGATAACATTCGGAATTTTTTCTCTTATATGCTTAAAGAGATTTTCAAGTTTTTCCTCATCGCCCCAGCGTTTCATACTTTTAAGGATATCACCGTCACTGTGCTGTATTGGAATTTCGAGATATTTTACAAGTTTTTCCTCAGATGCGATAGTTTCGAGGAGTTCATCGGTTATTCTTTCGGGGTAGCAGTAGAGAGTTCTTATCCATTTAAGGTTTTCTATTCTGCACAATTGTCTCAGAAGTTCGGGGAGCATGGATTTTCCGTATAAATCCTCTCCGTACCGTGAAGTATCCTGAGCGATAACGACAAGTTCCGTAACGCCGTTATCGGCAAGCCACTGTGCCTCTTTTACGAGTTCCTCAATGGGTGTACTTCTGAATTTTCCTCTTATCTGCGGGATAGCGCAGTAGGTACAGCAGTTTGAACAGCCCTCCGCAACTTTGAGATATGAGAAAAACGGCAGAGTTGAAATTATTCTTCCGCCTGTCATTTCTGCGCTGAGTTTCGGGGCAAAATTTATATATCTTTCGTCAGCTATAACATGACTGATAACATCAACTATATCCCTGTTGTTTCCTATGCCCATTACTGCATCGGCTTCGGGAAAAAGTTCTGCTGTTTCCTCTTTATAGCGTTCAGCGAGACAGCCTGTGACGATTATTTTTTTAATTGTACCTTCTTCTTTGAGTTTTCCGAGTTCGAGAATAGTTTCAATTGCTTCTTCCTTGGCAGATTTTATAAATCCGCAGGTATTCACTACAACAACATCTGCCAGTCCCGCTTCGGTAACAAGCTCATATCCGTTTTTTCTGAGTTTATACAACATTCTTTCCGAATCAACGAGATTTTTTGAACAGCCAAGCGATACCATTCCAACTTTTATCGCCATTTTTCTAATCCTCCGATAAATCTGCATTTTCAAAGTATTCTCTTACGGCACGGTTTATATCGTCAAATCCGTAGCCGTACCTGAAAAGAATACCCTTAACTTTTTCAATTTCTTTTCTGTCATTTTTATCCCTGAGCTGTCTGCAATACTTGCTTTCTATGAGATATACAAGGTTTTCATAGAATACCTCATCATAACGGGCGAGCATTTCGTCAGCCGTATCCTCGTCAATGCCTTTGAGCATAATTTCTCTTCTGGCACGTTTCAAGCCGTATTTTTTTGATTCAACGTAACGTCTTGCAAGTTTTTCGGCATATCGTTTATCGTTGATGATATCCGCCCTTGCAAGTTTCCTGACAACATCGAGGCATAATTTTTCATTCTTATAGGTTTTCATCAGCTTTTCATATATTTCTTCCGCAGAATAGTCACGATAATCGAGACAGTAAAGGGAATACTGATATGCTCTGCGAAAATTCGAGGCATATATTATTTTTTTAAGCTGTTCACGTTCAAGTGTCATTCCCTTTGCTATCCCGAAATCGGTTATTATGTCGATATGGAGATATATTTTCCGCTGATTGTCTATTTCGGCTTCATAAGTAGTACCCTTATATTTTTTTAAATCTGTTATCTCCATTATTCCTCGGCAGGAGTAAATTCCTCAAAGTCCTCGTCATCAATATTTTCAACTATATCTTCTGATTCAAAATCCTCTGCCCCTTCGATATTTTCATCATTTGCCTCTGCGGCAGCCTGTGCAGCCTTGCCCTTTATTTTCTTATCTTTTTTCTTTGTGGCATTTGCGACAACTTCATCTTTGCGGGCGAGAATCTGTTCTTCGATTTCCTGCATAAGTTCGGGGTCATTCTTTAAGAGTTCCTTTACATTGTCTCTGCCCTGACCGAGTTTCTTGTCGTTATAGCTAAACCATGAACCGCCCTTTTTGATGATTTCGAGGTCTGTTGCAATATCGAGAATTTCGCCTGTGCGTGAGATACCTGTGCCGTACATCATATCGAAATGAGCTTCTTTAAAGGGAGGTGCGACTTTATTTTTAACGACTTTGCATTTAGTTTCCGCACCGATTATCATATTTCCGTCCTTTATTACTTCGCCCTTGCGGACTTCTATGCGGACGGACGAATAGAATTTCAAAGCTCTGCCTCCGGGGGTAGTTTCGGGGTTGCCGTACATTACACCTATTTTTTCACGCACCTGATTTATGAATATTGCAACGCAGTTTGATTTTGATATAGCGGCTGTAAGTTTTCTCATAGCCTGAGACATAAGTCTTGCAAGCTGACCTACATGAAGGTCACCCATTTCGCCGTCAATTTCCGCACGGGTAGTCATAGCGGCTATTGAGTCGAGTACAATAACATCTATTGCCCCTGAACGTATGAGAGCTTCTGCGATTTCGAGAGCCTGTTCACCGCTGTCGGGCTGTGATACAAGCAAATCATCTATATTAACTCCGAGAGCATCTGCATAATTCGGGTCGAGAGCGTGTTCAACGTCTATAAATGCAGCTTCTCCGCCCATTTTCTGAGCCTGTGCGATTACTGAGAGTGCAACGGTAGTTTTACCTGAACTTTCAGGTCCGTATATTTCAATAATACGTCCTCTCGGCACGCCGCCTATTCCGAGAGCCATGTCGAGGGTCATTGAACCTGTGGGGATAGCATCAACTTTAAGGGTCTGGGTCTGACCGAGGCGCATTACTGCACCTGCTCCGTATTTTTTTTCTATCTGTTTGAGTGCGCCTTCGAGGGCAGCTTTTCTGTCCTCTTTTGTTGTGATTCTTACGACGGGTGCTTTTTTAGCGAGTTCTTTCTTAGCCATTTCTAATCCTCCTGTTTAAATTTGTTTTAAAACTTTCAAATTTTCTGTGCTGTGACTGTGCGGACAATGCCTGCAAGGTCACGGCTTAAACTTATATTATCAAATTTATTTTTAACAAGTATATCTTTTACATCTTCATGCTGGTCATAGCCGAACTCATAGCAGAGATATCCGCCGTTTCTGAGGCATTTCTTCCATTTTTCGGTTATTTCCCTGTAAAAATCCAGACCGTCCGCACCTCCGAAAAGTGCAAGTTCAGGTTCAAAAGTAACTTCCTTTTGCAGTGTGTCCATATCTTCCTGAGTGAGATAGGGAGGGTTGCAGACTATTATATCAATATTTTCAAGATTTTTAATCAGTTCGGGATTTCTGACATCTGAATTTATTATTGTTATATCAGCATTATTCAGAGATGCATTTTCTTTTATTATACCGACAGCCTTTTTTGATATTTCAACAGCGTAAACATCTGCTGAGGGTATTTCCTTTTTAAGTGTAACGGCTATGCAGCCGCTTCCGCTGCAAAGGTCATATATTACAGGGGAAGTCATTCCCTCTCTGCGGCATATCGACAGGACATTTTCTATAAGTACCTCTGTATCGGGGCGGGGTATCAGGACATCGGGCGATATTCTGAAATCGTAGCCGTAAAATTCCCATTTGCCGAGTATATACTGCAAGGGATAGCCTTCACTGCGTTTTCTGATATATTCTCTTATAATTTTTTCGTCTTTTTCCGTTACTGCCTCCATGGGCTTGAAAAGGGGATTTTTTTCATTGAATATATCCTGAAATATGCAAAGCGTATCAAATTCCGCATCGGGATTTGCATATTTTTTCAGTATACCGACACATTCATTATAAAGCTGTCTGCGGTTTACCACCTGTCCTCCTCCTTATCCTTTGGAATACAGGGTTTCATAGCGGCTATGGCTATTTCAATCATGCTGTCATCGGGTTCTTTGGTAGTAATTCTCTGCATTGCAAGTCCGGGGGCGGATAATATTCTTGTAAACCAGTTATCGTTATTGCCTGCAAGTCTTATGCACTCATAAGATATACCAACCACAAAGGGCAAAAGTACAAGTGATGCAAGCACTCTCTGCCATGTGACTGTCAACGGCACAAAACACATCACAAATATACTCACTATAAGAACTATGAATATAAAACTTGTTCCGCATCTTTTGTGGAATCTTATCTGCTTTCTGACGTTTTCAACAGTCAGTGGAAGTTCAGCTTCATGACAAGCGATTGTTTTATGTTCCGCACCGTGATACATATACTGTCTGTTTATATCTTTTGTAAGGCTTATTCCGTACATATAGGCTACGAAAATTATTATCTTCACAATTCCCTCCAATACGGAGCGGATTATTATTCTTTCCTTTATATGCGGGATAAGTCCGACAAGGTATTTCGGCAGGAAAATAAAAAGCCCCAGTGCAAGCACTACTCCTATAACTGAGCCTATAAGCATTATCACATCAAAAAATGAATCTCCGCCTGCTTCTTCCTTATCTTCTTCGGTTATCTGCTTGTCAGCGGATTTCATCATATATTTATAGCCTTTCACAAGAGACACCACAAAATTACAGCAGCCTCTCACAAGGGGAGTTTTTTTATACCACGGGGCATTTTTACCGTTATGCTCCTCCCATGTTTCAACGTCAATACTTCCGTCAGGCAGTCGGCAAGCCATAGCTCCTGTATTCGGACCGAGCATCATTATTCCCTCAATGAGAGCCTGTCCGCCTATTTTCGACTTGAATTTTTCAGTATTCTGATTATTACTGCTCATCATATACCTCTTTTCAGATATTATCCTTTGCGGGGAGCGATATAGTGACGGTAGTTCCGAGACCTTCGCCCTGACTTGTGATATCGAGTGTTCCGCCGTGGAGAGAGATTATTTCGTCAGCAACGGCAAGACCTATTCCTGAACCTCTCCTTGTATGGTTTGCCTTATAGAATTTTGTCTTTACTTTTGCGAGGTCGGATTTTTTGATTCCCACACCTGTATCTGTAACTGAGACTACGACATTTCCGTCACGTTCAAAGGCTTTTATTGTTATGGTATCGCCTGCCGAGGAATATTTCACGGCATTGTCTATTACATTTATAAACACCTGTCTTATGCGGTTTTTGTCGCCGTAGACAAAGGGGAGCATTTCGGGTTCTTCATAGATTATGCGTTTTGTTTCCTTTTTGGCTTTTTCGCTGTAAATGAGGACTGCATCACCGAGTTCTGCGAGTATATCCATATTTGCACTTTGAAGTGTAAAGTGACCGTTCTGCATACGGGAAAAGTCAAGAAGTTCCTCAACCATTTGAGATAATCTTTCTGTTTCGTTCACGATAACGCCTACGCCTTTCCGCATAGTTTCGGGACTGCCTCCGCCGTCAATCATAAGGGTTTCAGCCCAGCCCTTTATAGCTGTAAGAGGAGTACGCAGTTCATGTGAAACAGATGATATAAATTCATTCTTCATAGCCTCTGCTGTTGAAAGTTCATCAGCCATATGATTTATAGCTGTACAGAGTTCGCCTATTTCGTCATCGCTGTTATTTTCGATTCTCACGGAAAAATCACCCATGGCAAATTTTCTTGCTATACTGCTTATCTGCCGTATCGGTTTTACGATAGAACCTGCAAAATAGAGTCCTGTTATTATAATTATAAGTATGATAGCAGTACATACTACGGTTATCATAAGAATATATCCCTGAATGGTATTGTCTATTTCTGTAAGGCTTGTAACCATGCGTACTGCACTGTATTCGCTGTTGAATGACGATATGGGGACTGATACGGCAAGTATTTTCTCACCGCTTGTGAGAGTTCCCGTATATGCACCTTCGCCCTTCTCCATAGCTTCTTCATAGTCGGGCATAGGTGCATCATCATCGGGGGAAAATCCTGATGAGGTGAGTACAACTCTGCCCTTTGAATTTATTGCCATGAGTTCTATTTTGTCCTTTTCGTTGAAAGTTTCGAGCATATTCCGCATTTCTGCGGAAAAACTTGTTGAACTGTCCTGCGAATGTATGCTCAGTACGCTTGTTACGGCATTTATTTTGGAGATTATATACTGTTTTGCAGAACTGTAAAAATAACTCTGCACTGCGTATATGACAACCATTTCTATGACGAGCAGGGCAAGAATGATAACACCGAGATTATTGACTATCCAGCGTTTAGTTATACTTTTTTTAGCCATTACTGAACGTCATTCCATTTATAGCCGTAGCCCCATATAGTAATAATATATTTGGGGTTGGAGGGTTCTTCCTCTATTTTCATTCTTATTCTTCTGATATTTACATCGACTATTTTATCATCACCGTAGTAGCTTTCTCCCCATATATGATTGAGGATACTTGCACGGTCGAGGGCGGTATTTTTATTGTTCATGAAAAATTCGAGTATCTGGTATTCAACCTGTGTAAGTTCTATGGGTACGCCTTTTTTGGTAACTGTACGGCTTTTCAGGTTAAGGACGAAAGGTCCGCTTTCGACTACGGACTGTTTTTCATTTTTGATAAAGCTCATGCACACACGCCTGTATATTGCATCAACTCTTGCGGTAAGCTCTGACGGTGAAAAGGGTTTTGTTATATAGTCGTCCGCACCTATCATAAGACCGCTGACCTTATCCATTTCCTGAGTTTTGGCGGTAAGCATAATAATGCCGATAGTAGAGCTTTTTTCTCTTATTTTTTTGCAGACGGTGAAGCCGTCTATTCCGGGCATCATTATATCGAGGAGTACAACGTCAAAATTTCCTCTTTCAGCCTCAAAGGTTTTTAATGCTGCCTCTCCGCAGTTCACGTCAACAACGTCATAACCTGCACGTTTAAGGTTTATCACCACAAATTCACGGATAGTATCCTCGTCCTCGCATATGAGTATGCGTTTCATAAAATTCACTCCTTTATTTATATTTAAAGCCTATTGCAACATCGCCCTGAGTTATTGAAAGCCCGTCTGTATTTTCCGTATAAGGCGGTATATAGGCAAGATATGAAAAATCTCCTTTTGTATGGAGGAGCATATAGCCTGTGGATATTCTGTCCTCTGCGGAGGTTGAATCTTCCGCAACGAATATTCTCATAAGTTCTCTGCCTGCCTGATTATTTTCATTAAGGGCGCAGAAAACAAGCTCATCATTTATTGCATCACGCTTGACTGTAACCTTGTTGTGCCATTTTTCGGGGAAAACGAAAATATAGCCATTCTGCACGCTGTAATATGAAGTATATTTTCTTTCTTTTTTTTCGTTTTCGTTGATACAGACCCAGTTTGTAAGTTTAAGCTGTTCGCTTTCGGATACTTCCTCATATCCGGGGGCAATAGTCTGAACGGGTATTTCGAGCATTCCGTCACCGTCTATATCGAAAGAATTACAGCCTGCCGCCCTGAGAGTTTCGAGGGATTCCTCAGGCTCTTTAAAAATTTTTTTCAGACCTGAGCTGTCCATATATATTATATCTGTCTGCAACATTCCCGCACCTGATGCGGCATCTATATAAAGACCTGTACTGCCGTTTATACTTCCGTAGTTAAGGCTGTCGAACTCTGTAAAACTTCCGCTCAGTTCTGCGCTGTACTTATGGTATTTGCCTTCGCTATCGAGTTTATAGGCTTCTGCGACTGCGGGAGTTCCTGATGCTGCGCCTGCAAGGACAAGAAATTCATTTGTTTCGTCATTGTCGAGGTCTGTGACATCTATGAAGGAATAGGGTTCATTGAATGTTCTTTCTATGATTCCGTTATTGTAGTTATAGATTGAGACATTCTTTTCTGAACGGTTTATAAGGCTGCTGCCGATTATAAGGTTTACTCTTTCATTTTCACCGAGGCGTGATATTATTACCTTTTCGATTTCCGTGCCGTCTGCGGAGGTATCGCAGACAGAACGCCATTTATCCCCGTCCTTGTCGAGGATATTTATTCGCAGGGTATTTTCCTCAACGGCAAGGCTTGTCTTTTCATAGAATACAACAGCCTCATTTCCGCCGTCACCGTCTATATCCTCCACTATGAAGGCGGAAAGATATTTTCCTGATTTGGGATATTTCAGGCTTATTGAAGTGCCTGCCGCATCTGTAAGCGCACTGTATATCTGTTCCTGTTCGACGCTGAGTTTGGGCGGTGACATCAGTGTATCTATGCTTGCGCTGAACGAACAGCCTGCAAGCATGGATACAGGTATTGCAAGAGACAATATTTTAAAAGCTTTCATTAAATAATTATTCTCTGTTTTCAAGTTTTACATACTCACGTTCCTTTGCTATTGCCTTGTAAGCGGGACGTATAATTCTGTTGCTTGTGAGTATTTCTTCCATTCTGTGGGCTGACCAGCCTGACATTCTTGCAACTGCAAAAAGCGGTGTGAATAATTCATCGGGGATTCCCAGCATTCTGTATACAAGACCTGAATACATATCGACATTTGCACACATAGTTTTTTCGCTGCCTTTTACTTCCTTGAAAATTTCGGGGGTAAGGCGTTCAATGGTGGCAAGGAGCCTGAATTCTGCTTCTATTTCTTTTCCTGCGGCGAGTTCAAAGGCTTTTTTCTTGAGTATTAC
>DGRR01000180.1 GCA_002389995.1 Ruminococcus sp. UBA4383
TATGCCCATGTATCGTACCAGTAATCGTCAAGCAATGTCTGTGTATCGAACAGACCGCCTTTCGGGTCTTTATCAAGATAGAACCAGTTCTGTGCATAAACCGAAGGACCGTAATCGTGGGGTGAATAAATAATCTGGCTTGTGCCGTGTTCGGGCTTTATGGGATATTCCCTTGCGCCACGGAAGTTTCCGCCCCACCATGCACCGATATAGGGGGAGTTGTCACGTCTGTCGCCTATGCCCCAGTAATCGCCTGCCATAGCACCGCTGAGAGACTGTTCAACGCCCTCTATCATGATAAGAGCGTGTGGATTTGCATCGAGAACTGCATCAGCGCAGCGTGTAGCGGCATAAGCCCAGTTGTTTTCATCGGTTGAGCCGTCCCATTTAGCAGCGAGTGCGCCTTCCTGACCTTTTCCGTGGGGTTCGTTTTTGAGGTCGAATCCGAGAAGAGTATCATCATTTTTATACTGTTCTGCGAGCCATGCAGTAGTTTCAATCCACATATCGGTAGTAACAGTGACATTATGGTCATTCATTTCCTTTCCGTACCATAAGTTATAAACGTGACCTGAGTTGTCTGCATGGGGGCTGTGAATGTCAACAAAGCATTTTATACCATATTTTTTGCACTTGCTGAGGATTATCTCAAATGCTTTCTGTGATTTTACGGAAGTTTTGCCGTCAGCCTCAACAAATTCCTTGTTGATACTGCCGTAAGTACCAGCCTTTATGATACCGCCGTTTCCGTCGTCCTGATCAACGGGAGGATTATAAGCCGCCTGAAGTCCGCCGCCTGAAACGGGCTTGTCGAGACCGTTCATCCATTCATAGATAAGCTCTGTCGAAAACGGGAAACGTATAATATTTATACCTCTGTCCGCACATTCTCTCAAAAGGTCATCACAGTCGGCACTCCAGAGATAGTGAGCGCATCTTTCGGAACAGTTGAAACCGAACCAGTTTGCACCTGTGAGCCATACTTCGTTGCCGTTTGCGTCATAAAGGCGGCTGCCCTCCGCATGAAGCCAGTCATCGTTATTTGTATCAACAGCGTAAGCAGCAGGGATATTTCCCTCTGTTACAGTTGAAACTGTCGATGCGGCACTTGCGAAAGTGATTGCCGCAGCGGAAGCTATCGCTGCGAGTTTCTTTGATAATTTTTTCATAATATTTTCCCCTCTCATTCATATCTGTCATATAATGGCAGACAAACGAAATCTTGTATATTTATTGTAGCATTTTATTTTGAGAATGTCAATAGTTTTTGTAATCAAAAAAATCCCTGTCCTTTCGGGCAGGGAAAAAATATTAATTAAAGTCGTGACTCTGTCTGAGAACCATATCTTTTACTTTCATGAGAGAAGTAGTGGTACTTCTTTCATTTTCGGAAAGTTTCATAGTTATATATTTTATAGTTTCCTCATAGTCGGGAATCATGATGTGTTCGAGGGCATTTACACGGCGGCGGGTTTTTTCGATTTCGTCCGCCATAAGCTGACAAGCCTTTTCGATTTCGGCAAGTCTTATCATTTTCGGGAAAACCTCGCTTAAAGAACTTACCGCACCGTCAAGGTCTATTGAAGTAAATGCCGTACCGTATGAATAGATGTCATTTGTATCGTCTGTACGGTATTTCGGGCTGAATACGGGAATATAAACGCTCATTACGTTTTTTTCGCCTACTTCGAGTTCAACCTCCTGTTTAGGGAGCATTAAAGCCGTTTCAAGGACTTCCCTCTGCATGACTGAACCTGCAACCGCCATATATCTGTTAGCCTCAGCGATAGCGGATTCAACTTCCGAACGAAGCTGACGGTTTTCCTTTATCAGAATCATGAACTGTCTCATAAGCTCATCACGTTTGTCTTTGAGAAGTTTATGTCCACGTCTTGCGGACTGCAATTTCTTTTTCAGCTTGCTGAGTTCCATTCGTGTGGGATTAACATTAAGTCTTGCCAATGTTTACACCTCACTGTCCGTCATAGTATTTAACGAGATATTCCTCTCTGATACGCCTTAATTCACTTCTGGGGAGAAGTTTAAGCAGTTCCCAGCCGATAGAAAGAGTTTCTTCAATGCTTCTGTTGTTGTCAAATCCCTGAGAAACATATTTCTTTTCAAATTCGTCCGCAAACTTTGCATATATCAAATCTGTGGGGGTAAGTGCAGCCTCACCGAGTACGACCATGAGTTCCTTTGCATCTTTTCCTCTTGCATAAGCCGAGAAAAGCTGGTTCATGGTATCGGAATGGTCTGCACGGGTTTTTCCCTTGCCTATACCCTTATCTTTAAGTCTTGAAAGTGACGGGAGAACGTCAACAGGCGGATTTATACCCTTTCTGTAAAGTTCACGGGAAAGTATTATCTGTCCCTCGGTGATATATCCCGTAAGGTCGGGAATCGGGTGAGTTTTGTCATCTTCGGGCATGGTGAGAATCGGTATCATTGTGATACTTCCGTCACAGCCGTCAAGTCTGCCTGCACGCTCATAAAGTGATGCAAGGTCAGTATACATATAGCCGGGGTAGCCACGTCTTCCGGGGACTTCCTTTCTTGCGGCGGATACTTCACGCAGAGCATCGGCATAGTTTGTTATATCAGTTAATATTACAAGAACGTGCATACCTTTCTGAAATGCAAGGTATTCCGCAGCAGTAAGAGCCATTTTAGGGGTTGCAAGACGTTCGATAGCTGAATCGTTTGCAAGGTTTATGAAAAGTACAGTTCTGTCGAGTGCGCCTGTCTCCTTGAATGACTGCACGAAATATTCGGATTCCTCAAAGGTTATGCCCATAGCTGCAAATACAACCGCAAACTGTTCATTGTCACCGAGAACTCTCGCCTGCCTTGCAATCTGTGCGGCAAGCTGTGCATGGGGAAGTCCGCTGGCGGAGAATATCGGGAGTTTCTGACCTCTTACAAGGGTATTCAGTCCGTCTATTGCTGAAACACCTGTCTGTATAAATTCCTGCGGATATTTTCTTGCAACAGGATTCATGGGCAAGCCGTTTACGTCCATACGCATATCGGGGATTATTTCAGGACCGTCATCAATGGGTCTGCCCAGACCGTCAAAAACTCTGCCAAGCATATCTTCTGATACACCGAGTTCCATCTGATGTCCCGAAAATACTACTGCACTGTCCTGTAAATTTATACCTGCGGCATTTTCAAAAAGCTGAACGAGTGCATCAGTGCCGTTGATTTCGAGTACACGGCATCTTCTTTTCTCACCGTTTTTAAGGCGTATTTCGGCAAGTTCACCATAGGTTACATTTTCAACATCTTTTACAAGCAGCAGAGGACCTGCGGCTTCTTCAATAGTTCTGTATTCTCTTGGCATCAGTCTGCCTCCTTTTTGAGAAGTCTGTGAAGTTCTTCGGATATTTCAACCGAGAGCTTATCAAACTCATTGTCTGTATCTTTTTCCTCAATATATTTGAAACGTCCTATTTTCTCACGAACGGGAAGTTCTGCAACCTCTTCAATATCCGCACCTTTTGCAAGAGCATCTGCGGCTTCATCATTGAATCCGAGTATCAGCTTCATCATGTAGAGCTGTTTTTTAAGGCTTGTATAGGTATCAACTTCATGGAATGCAAGCTGATGCAGGAAGTCCTCACGGATA
>DGRR01000219.1 GCA_002389995.1 Ruminococcus sp. UBA4383
CTGATGTTAATACCTTCTTAAACATAATTGATTCCTCCATAAACATTTTTTTCTTAATTTTCATTTTTTAGTAACGTCTTTGACGTTCTGTCTATATATTCGTTCGGGCGGACGGAAAAGGGACAAAAAATTTCAGATTTTTCAAAAAAAATTTTCAGAAAAAAATATCCCCCTGAAAACAGGGAGATATTAATATAATTATCCGAGGAATTTAGCTGAAATTATTGTATATCCGTAAGGTGCAACAGTAAGGCTGTCATTCTCACAAGCTCCGCCGTATGCGGGTCTGAAATCGGTAAAACGTGGAAGATTTGCCGCAAGGTCTTTAAGACAGACTTCATCACCGCTTCTGTTGACGAATACTATATAATCCCTGTCCTCGCCCTCTCTTGTAAAACCTATAAGGCGGTTATCGGCTATATTTTCATCATTTATTACAAAGTAGGTTCTTCCTTTCTTCATATTCGGAATAGCCTTTCTCACACGGCTGAGTTCGGAAACATAAGCAATAAGTTCCTTATCCTCCTTGCCCCACGGATAGCATCTGCGGTTGAAGGGGTCTTTATATCCCTGTAATCCTGCCTCATCACCATAATATATGCTTGGTACTCCCGGAAGGAAAAATTGCAGAGCCATAGCAGCTTTAAGGAGATTTTTTCCATGTGCATACTGTTCATCGGTGAGATATTTTTCAGCCATCCAGTCTTTTGTCTTGTCATCGCAGTATTCACCGCCAAGACGGTTTATAGCCCTTTCGATATCGTGAGTGGATACAAAATTCATAAGCACATCTATCGTTGGCTTTGGGTAATGTTCAAGGATAGTCATTATTGAATCAATAAAGTGCCTTGGTTCTCCGCCCTTGACAAAATTTATAATAGCCTCTCTGAACGGATAATTCATGACGGAATCGAGCTGGTCGCCGAGGAGATAGCGTCTTTTTACACCGTAGCTTTCCTTATTTGAAGCGTCTTCCCAGACTTCGCCTATAACTATTTTGTCCTTTCCGAAATTCTTCACGGATTTTCTGAGATTATTGAGAAACTGGTCGGGGAGTTCGTCTGCAACATCAAGTCTGAAACCTGCCGCACCTTTTGAAAGCCAGTAATGCAGTACGCCGTCATCTCCGCAGATAAATTCTGTATAGTCCTCATTATTTTCGCAAACATTCGGCAAAGTGTCGATTCCCCACCATGCCTCATAGACATTGGGATAATTGATAAATGTATACCAGTCATAATATTTGCTTTCCTTTGACTGATAAGCACCTACTTCGGGATATCTGCCGTTCTTGTTGAAATAAACGCTGTCCGCACCCGTATGGGAGAATACGCCGTCAAGAATTATGGATATTCCGTATTTCTGAGCCTCCTGACAGAGTTCCTCAAATTCCTCATTAGTACCGAGGAGGGGGTCAGCTTTCATATAGTCTGCGGTATTATATCTGTGGTTTTCATGCGATTCAAAAATCGGGTTGAGATATATACAAGTTACACCGAGGTCATGGAGATATTCAAGCTTTGACTGTATTCCTGCGAAATCTCCGCCGAAATAGTCATTATTCCACACATGACCGTTATGGTCGGGTCTGTAATAGGGTGTACCGCCCCAGTCATCACGCAGAACTCTGCCTTCGGGGATATTTTCGTGTACTTTACCGCTTTTGCAGAAACGGTCGGGGAAAATCTGGTACATTACTCCGCCTTTAAGGAAATCGGGAGTTTCATAGTCATTTTCATAAACGGTAAGCTGAAAGAGGTCGCCCTCACGTTCCGCACCTTCATGGGAATTTACTTTTTTTATATAGTGGCGTATTCCTCCGCTTGTATATGAGAAGTAATAGTAATGCACATCGCTGTATCTTGCTGTAAAATCGCAGGAATAGACGAAACATTCCTCCTCCTCGCCTGAAACATACATCGGTATGAACCTTTCCTTGAATCCTGTCCTGAAAAGCACAAGGACAGGCGGAAAATCGGGACGTATATCCTTTGAAAGCCTTATCGAGAAACGACAGGTTTCATACTGTCTCAATGCTCCGAAAATAGATTTATAGCTCAGATGCCATGTGTCGTAAACTGGTTTCATAAAAATCCTCCTGTTATCGTAAATTCTGCATATTGCACATATTATGCATATATATTCATGATTTTTTGTAAGCCTGATATTCAGATAAAAAAAGGGGACGTTTTTATTCGTCCCCTTTTCGGGTATTATTATCTCAGATGCCAGATATTGTCAGCATATTCTGTAACAGCTCTGTCAGCGGAGAAGATTCCTGCACCTGCTATATTGTTGAGGGACATCTTAGCCCATTTCATTTTGTCGTTGTAACATTCTGTAATATAAGCCTGTGCCTTTCTGTAACTGTCGAAATCAGCGAGTACCATATACGGGTCTCTGAGTCTGAGAGAATCAGCAACATCAACGAATGTACAGCCGTTTATGCCATGATACATACGCTCAACAGCTTCATTTATTCTGCTGTCGTTCTTGAAATAGTCATCGGGGTTATAGCCTTTTGCTTTGAGTTCGTTTACCTGAGGAGTTGTCATGCCGAATATAACGATATTGTCCTCACCGCAGGCATCTTTGATTTCGATGTTTGCGCCGTCAAGAGTACCGAGAGTAACTGCACCGTTGAGCATGAGTTTCATACAGCCTGTGCCTGATGCTTCTGTACCTGCTGTTGAAATCTGTTCGGATATATCGGCAGCGGGCATGAGATATTCTGAAAGCGTAACGCAATAGTTTTCGAGGAATACAACCTGAAGTTTTTCGCTTATCTTGGGATTCTTTCTGATTTCCTCGGATATAGCCCATATAAGCTTTATAATCTGTTTAGCGAGATAGTAGCCGGGGGCAGCCTTTGCAGCGAATATATATGTTTTTGGGGTATAATCTGCATCGGGATTCTGGAGGAGGTAAGCGTAATCTGCGAGGATATTGAGGGCATTGAGGTGCTGTCTCTTATATTCGTGCAGACGTTTTACCTGAACATCGAAAATGCTGTCGGGATTAAGGATTATACCGCTCTTTTTCTTGAGACGTTTAGCGAAAGCGGCTTTATTGGCTTTCTTGACATCGAGGAGGTCTTTGAGGACTGTTTCGTCGTCCTGAAAATCTCTGAACTTAATGAGTTCGGAAGCGTCTTTTATGAACTTATTGCCGATTTTTTCGGTGAGGAGTTCTGTAAGTCTGGGATTTGACTGATAGAGCCATCTTCTGTAAGCGATACCGTTTGTAACGTTCTTGAATTTTTCGGGAGTATATTCAAATTCATCATGGAAAACGGAATCCTTGATTATCTGTGAATGGAGTTTTGAAACGCCGTTTACGCTGTGTGAAGCTGCAACGCAGAGAGTAGCCATATGGATTTTATTATCCTTTACAATGGACATTCTTGTAGTTTTTGCGCTGTCGTTGTTGTTGAACTTCATAAGTTCTTCGCAATATCTTCTGTTTATCTCAATGATGATATTATAGATTCTGGGAACAACACTCTTTACGAGGTCGATATCCCATTTTTCGAGTGCCTCAGCCATAACGGTATGGTTTGTATATGCGAAAGTTCTTGTAACGATATCCCAAGCCTTTTCCCACTGATAGCCGCAGTCATCGAGGAGTATTCTCATGAGTTCGGGAATAGCGAGAGTGGGGTGGGTATCATTTATATGAATGGCAACCTTATCGGGGAGGTTTTCAAGAGTACCGTAAACGTTCATATGGTGGTTTACGATATCTCCCACTGATGCGGCGCAGAGGAGATACTGCTGGCGCAGGCGGAGGTTTTTGCCTTCCATATGGTTATCATTGGGGTAGAGAACCTTTGAGATGCAGTTGTCGATAGCATTCATTGAGTAAGCCTCAGCGAAGTGACCCTGTGCGAATTTCTCCATAGCTTCGGGGCTGAATCCGGGAGCTTTTGCGCCCCAGAGTCGGAGAGTAGAAACTGCCTCTGTATCATAGCCTGAAACATACATATCATAGGGAGTAGCGATAACGGTCTTATAGTTGACATGATTTGCATGGTAGTGCTGGTTATCCCAGCTCTCCTGAATTTCACCGTCAAAATGAACTTCTATTGCAAGTTCGTGTCTGGGGACGAGCCATACGCTGCCGCCGGGGAGCCAGTCATCAGCAAGTTCTATCTGCATACCGTCTTTGAGTTTCTGACGGAAGATACCGAACTCATAGCATATGGAATAACCCATAGCGGGGAAACCTGTTGTAGCGAGTGCATCGAGGTAGCAGGCAGCGAGTCTTCCGAGACCGCCGTTTCCGAGACCTGCATCGGGTTCCTGTTCAAAAATCTTGTCAAGGTTTATATTGTGGCTTTTGAGAAGTTGGGAAACTTTTTCAGCGATACCGAGGTTATAGAGGTTGGTTTTAAGTGAACGTCCCATAAGAAATTCCATAGAGAGGTAATAAATCTGTTTTCCTCCAACGGAATGGGTGTGGTTGATAAATTCATTTCTTTTTGTCCTGAGTATTTCAACGATTATTGAAGAAAGCACCTGATAAACCTGTTTGTCTGAGGCTTCTTCGGGGGTAACGCTGAAAAGAATCTGCAGTCTCTTTGAAAAATCATTCTTGATTTTTTCGATAAGCATATCTGTCTGATTATTTGACATACATAAATCTCCTTCTGCCGCAAAGCGGCAATTCTTTTGGTCGTATTATTTCAGTGCGGAAAATATCGCCGCAGGAAATAAAATATAATTTGTATATTTATATTCTAACATATTTTAATATTTTTTTCAATTGGATATTTCAACAAATATTTATCAACGGAATCAACATATTACCGAAACACAACAGTGAAAATCTATTTTATGCATATATATTATGCATTATTTCTGTATACATTATCCAAAAGCAAGTATTTACATGGCGATTTATGCAGAAAATGATATTTTTTCCGACTGTAATAAAAAAAATCCAAAAAAATTTTTCATTATTTATTGAAATTCTGTTTATTATGTGTTATAATGTATTAAATAGCTTTTGACGGAGGAGCTTCACCGTTCATAAGCAAAAAATAAGGAAAAGGAATGGTAGACATGAAGAAAAACAAAGGGTTCTCCATACTCAGACTGCTTATAGCAATTATATGCATCTTCTCAATAATTATTTCAGTCGGAGTAAATGTACTCTTTACACAAAGCAAAATTCCCCACATAAGCGACAGGTATATCTACATAGTGGAAGAACCCAATCCTCTCTCAGGAGATGTTTCCACGGGTGCTGCACTCATCGCCAAGGACGCAAAGAATGTAAGCATTGCCGCAGGCGATATAGTTATATGCTATCCCGCCGATGACCCCTTGGAACTTACACTCAGAAGCATAAACGCTGTCGTTGAATCCGAATACGGTACGGAAAGATTCTATACAAGAGATTCAGTCCATGAGGATAACACCGATTCAATCACAAAAGACAGAATACTCGCTGTCTGCACAGGTTATCCCGAAAGTATCGAACTCGGTAAGTTCCTGCTCTTTACCCTCGATATAAAAGGCATAATCGCTGAACTTATCGTTCCGTGCGTTATACTCCTTATCCTGCTCATAGTAAGAATTGCTTCATCTAAAAAAGCCGAAGATGACAACGAAGATGATGATGAAGATGATGAAGAGTACGGTTTCTACAACTACGATGAATCCGAAAACAAAAAATCATCATCAAAGAAAAAATCAAAGACAAAAGGCGGAAATCCCCTCTTTGAACCCGAAATCCAGCCCGCTGTAAACGATGAACTCGAAAGAAAGAAAATGTCTATCGCTGAAAATTTCAGCCAGAAAGAAGTAAACCACGATTCACCCTACCAGAAGGAAAAAGAACGCACTATGCAGTTCAAGGCTCAGAAAGCTGCCGAAACAGCTAAATTTGCCGCACAGAAAGCCAACAACAGCAATAAACCTGTATATCCTTCCCATGCGGCTGATTCCTCCGCAGACGAAAACCTCTCCAGACAGTCAGCCAAACCCCTCGAACTCGAAAGATTTGAAGCCCCTGCTCCCTCATCATCTGCAAATGCTCCCGCACACGAAAAAACTCCCGAACCTAAACCCGTAAAGGCAACCGCAGATATAAAGGATATTGACGAGCAGAAAGCTATAAATATAAGAACTCAGGCTCCTGCATCAGTTCCGCTCCCCTCCGCTCCCGCTCCCGAACCCGAAAACAAAAAGCCTGTTGATTCTTCTCCCGATATCTCGGATATCATAAGAAAAACCGAGAAAATCAGAAACAAGAAAAAAGTCGATGCAATGTCAGTCGATGACCTCATCAGAATGATTGACGAGGAAAAAAATAAGCTTTGATGAAAAAACCCCTTTCCAAAACGGAAAGGGGCTTGTTTTTTTAATTATTCAACATCTATTTTGCTTTCGATGTAGTTTACGATATCGCCGACTGTCTTGATTCCCTCAACAGCTTCATCGGGAATTGAAAGACCCTGCTCCTCATATTCTTCTTCAATAGTCTGGATAAGGTCAACGATGTCAAGTGAATCTGCGCCGAGGTCTTCCTGAATATTAGCCTCTAATGTAACTACGTCCTCATCGAGGTCGAGCTGCTCTACGATAATTTCCTTGATTTTTTCAAAAACCATTTCTTTTTCCTCCATATATATATTTTTTATTCAAAATCGGACAGATTTGTGAACTCTCCGATTTTTCTAAATTTAGTATAACGTTCTTTTAGCAATTCGTCAATATCTTTTTGCAATTTTTCTTGAATTTTGAGTGACAAATATTCCTTAATATTTTCTGAAATTTTGTCTAAATCGTTATGTGCGCCTCCGAGGGGTTCTTTTATGACAGTTTCAGCGACTCCGAGACGGAGCATATCTTCGGCTGTAATCTTCATAATATTGCAGGCTTCCTCCTCACGGGCGGCATCTTTCCAGAGAATGCTTGCGAATCCTCTTGGGGAAACAACTGAATACTGTGCATTTTCGAGCATGGCGAGTTCATCGCACACACCGAGAGCGAGTGCGCCGCCGCTTCCGCCTTCACCGAGGACTATTGATATTATCGGGGTACGCAAAGTCATAAACTCTGCGATATTTCTTGCGATAGCTTCGCCCTGACCTCTTTCCTCGGCAGCGATTCCGCAGAATGCTCCGGGGGTATCTATGAAGCATATAACGGGTCTGTGGAATTTTTCAGCCTGTTTTGCAAGTCTGAGGGCTTTACGGTATCCTTCGGGGTGAGGCATGGCGAAATTGCAGTTTTTATTTTCGTTTATATCCCTGCCCTTGACCTGAGCTATGACAGTGACGGGAATGCCGTCAAGGCTTGCAAGACCGCCTATTATAGCCCTGTCGTCACCGTAAAGGCGGTCACCGTGCATTTCATAGAACTCGCTGAATATAAGAGGCATATAGTCTCTTATGGTAGGTCTGCCCTTTGTATGGACAAGCTGAAGTCTTTCCCATGCAGTTTTTTTCTCGTCCATTTTCAGTCCTCCCCGTATCCGTGAATTTTAAGAAGATGATACAATGTACTTCTCATTTTTTTCCTGTCGGTAATCATATCGACAAAACCGTGTTCCTGCATAAATTCCGCAAGCTGAAAATCTTCGGGAAGTCTCTGTCTTATAGTACTTTCGATTACACGTCTGCCTGCAAAGCCTATTAAAACTTTCGGTTCTGCGATTATGATATCGCCCAGTGATGCAAAGCTTGCCGTAACGCCTCCCGTAGTGGGGTCTGTGAGGACGGTTATATAAAGACCGCCCGCATCGCTGTGGCGTTTTACTGCGCCTGATGTTTTAGCCATCTGCATGAGTGAGACTATTCCCTCCTGCATTCTTGCGCCTCCTGAAGCCGTAAAGAGAATTACAGGGAGTTTATTTTCGGTGGCATATTCAAAAGCCCTTGTTATTTTTTCTCCTACAACGCTTCCCATACTTCCCATCATATAGCGTGAATCCATGATACCTGCGACAGTTTTTATGCCTTTTATCATGGCAGTACCTGTAACGACTGCATCGTTAAGTCCCGTACTTTTTCTTAACTGCTCCTGTTTTTCGGAATATTCGGGGAAATCTATCGGGTTACAGCTTATCATGTCTGCATTGAGTTCCTGAAAACTTCCCTCATCGAAAGTTATATCAATTCTTTCTTTTGAAGAAAGTCTGCCGTGATAGTTGCAGTCAGGGCAAACTCTGTGCAGTTCCTCATATTTTTTCAAAAGTATAAGACTCTGACATCTGGGACATTTTACCATTTCACGGTTATTGTCATCACTGTTATTTCCGTTGAATCTTTTTTTGACAACTCCGAAAAAGCTGTCAAGCATACCTTCTCCCATTATATCACCGCCTTATTTCTTTTTAATTTTTTCCATATATCTGTTAAGAAAGCCTATGTCATAATTTCCGCTGATAAATTCGGGCTGTTTGATAATTTCGAGCTGGAAATCTATATTTGTATCAACACCCTCTACGATAAATTCCGACAAAGCCCAGCGCATTTTTCTTATTGCGCTGTCTCTGTCAGCGGCATGGGCGATTAATTTGCTTATCATGGAATCATAGTACGGAGTTATGGTATATCCCTGATACACTGCCCCGTCAATTCTTATACCCGGACCGCCGGGGACATAGAGGGCTGTTATAGTGCCTGGGGAGGGTCTGAAACCGAATTTCGGATTTTCCGCATTTATACGGCATTCTATTGCATGACCCCTTAATTTTATATCGTCCTGAGTGACACGCAGGGGAAGTCCTGCGGCAATTTCTATCTGTGCGGTAACGAGGTCGAAACCTGTAACTTCTTCTGTTATGGGGTGTTCAACCTGTATTCTTGTATTCATTTCCATGAAATAGAAGTCTCTGTTTTCGTCCACAAGAAATTCTATTGTACCTGCGTTGAAATATCCGCATTCTCTTGCGGCGGTGACAGCAGCCTCGCCCATTTTTTTACGGAGCTGTGCATCTACGATAGGGCTTGGGCATTCCTCAAGGACTTTCTGGTTTCTTCTCTGCATTGAGCAGTCACGTTCACCGAGATAAATTGTATTTCCCTTTTTGTCAGCAATTATCTGAATTTCGACATGGTGGGGATTTATCAGGAATTTCTCGATATAGACCGTATCATCACCGAAGAAATTCTTAGCTTCCTGCTGTGCGGCAATCATCTGTGATTCAAGTTCTTTCGGGGAATCTACACGGCGTATGCCACGTCCGCCGCCTCCTGCGGAAGCTTTTACAAGTATGGGGTAGCCTGCTTTTTCAGCAATTTCCCTTGCCTGTTTGAGTGAAGATACTGCGCCCTTTGAGCCGGGGATAACGGGGACTCCTGCGGCAGCCATAGTTTCCTTTGCGGCAGCCTTGTCGCCGAGCATTTCGATTGATTTATATGAAGGTCCTATGAAAACGATTCCGCTTTTCTCGCATAATCTTGCAAACTCCGCATTTTCCGAAAGAAATCCGAATCCCGGGTGTATAGCCTCCGCACCTGTATTTACAGCCGCCTGAATTATGGCATTCATATTGAGGTAGCTGTCCTTTGTGGCGGGAGGGCCTATGCATACTGCTTCATCTGCAATCTGGGCATGGAGGGAATTTTTATCGGCAGTTGAATATACTGCGATACTTTTCACTCCGAGTTCACGGCAGGCTCTTATAATGCGTACTGCAATTTCTCCCCTGTTTGCAATGAGTATTTTTCTGAACATTATATAATCTCCTTACGGATTATTATTTTTTGCTGTCTGTTACGATAAAGGTTATTTCGCATGAAACAGCCTTTTCACCGCCGACAGACGCAAGGGCTTTTCCCGTACCGACAGGACCTCTCTGCTTAATCATTTCAACTTCGAGGTCGAGGACATCGCCGGGGACTACCTGTCTGCGGAACTTAACCTTGTCCATACCGCCGAAAAGACCTATTTTCCCTTTAAATTCAGGCTTTGAGAGCATACAAACCGCACCTGCCTGAGCGAGCATTTCAACCATGAGAACTCCTGGGGTTACTGGGTAATCGGGGAAATGCCCCTTAAACCAGAAATCGTCCTCCTTTATATATTTTCTTGCTTTTACCTTCACTCCGACTTCCATTTCGACTATTTCATCAATGAGGAGAAAGGGGTCACGGTGAGGGATTATTCCCATTATCTGTTCTTTATTCATTAAAACATCTGACATATCGTCATCTCCTTCTTTTAAAATTATCAATTATTGATTTCCGAAATATTTATTTCAAGTTCTCCGCCGTATATATTTACAGGCACAGATTTTTCAAACGGATATATTTCGGGGAAACTGCTTTCTTCAAAAAAATACACAAGAGTTTTTCGGTGTTTCGGTGAAATTATCCAGTATTCCCTTACTCCGTACTTTTTATAGAGTGCCAGCTTTGTTATTAGGTCATTTTCGCTGTTTGACGAAAGTATTTCCGCAACAAAATCAGGCGCACCGTAACAGCGTCTGCTGTCAAGCTTTGAGGTATCGCATACAAGAAGAAAATCAGGTACTACCGTATTGTAATCGTCAAGCTTTACATCTATCGGCGGGAGTGCTTTGCATTTACCGTTTTTATTTTTTATGAAATCTCTGAATATGCTGTAAAGTTCTGCGCCTATAATCTGATGTTCAAGGGAGGGCATAGCCTGAGACATAATTTTTCCGTCATACAGTTCACATTTTTCATTTTTTTCAGATTTCATACTGAAAAATTCATCAGCGGTATATTTTTTTTGACCGCTGTCTGTGAGTATATCAGACATAATGTCATCTCCTTTTATATTTTTCTTCAAATTCCTGAAAGGTAAACAGACCGTCCACGATTTCCATTATTTCAATGCAGGCATTTTCGGTTTTCAGTGCAGTATTCTCGTCATGGAAACGGTTTCCGCCCGCAAGCTGGTCAACAAGTGAGATAATTGCAACAGCATCATCAAGCGGAATACTGCCGTTTTTCCTCCATATCAGTGAATTTTCCGTCAGACTTTCCTTAATAAGCATATACTCTTTCATGTCAAAATAATTTTCATTACGGAGTTTTATATCAAATTCTGTTTCATTCCAGAGTATTTCGCAGAATTTTTTCATTATTTGATTATCATGACGGGCTGGTCGTATTCAACCGCCTGACCGTCACTTACAAGTATTCTGTCAACAACCCCGTCAAAATCGGACTGTATCTCGTTCATGAGTTTCATTGATTCGATAATCATAATTACATCGCCCTTTTTAACCTTGTCACCGACTTTTACGAACGGCGGCTTGTCGGGAGAGGGAGCTGCATAGAAAGTTCCTACTATGGGGGACTTGACGATATTTCCGCCTGATTCGGCAGGTTTTTCCGCTGATTTTGCGGGGGCGGGCGCAGAATTGTCCATAGGCTGTGCCATTGGCGGATTCATGGGGAAATTAATCGGAGGCATCATGGGCGGAGGCGGACACTTTCTTTTTGCTTCGATTGAAATTTCGCTGTCGCCGTTTTTGATTTTGATTCTTTCCAGACCGCTTTCTTCAAGAGAAGCGGCAAGGCTTTTTATTTCGCTGAGTGTAAGATTGCAGGCTATAATTTTTTCAGACATTCCTGCACCTCCTTAATCTGTTACTTTTTTAAAGCAGAGAGTAGCGTTATGACCGCCAAATCCGAGAGAATTTGAAAGTGCAGCCTTTACTTCCTGCTGTACATTTCCGTTTATGCAATAGTCGAGGTCACATTCGGGGTCGGGATTTTTTGTGCCGACAGTGGCATGAATAAGACCTTCCTGAATAGTTTTTGCGGTAACGACAGCTTCAACCGCACCTGCCGCACCGAGAAGATGACCTATCATTGATTTTGTGGAGCTTATTTTTGTCTTGTAAGCGTATTCGCCGAGAGCGACTTTTATAGCGGCAGTTTCATACTTGTCATTAAGACCCGTAGATGTGCCGTGTGCGTTGATATAGTCTATATCCGCAGGGGTAAGACCTGCTTCTTCGATTGCGAGAGCCATACCTTTTCCTGCTGCCTCGCCTGAGGGCATGGGAGAAGTCATATGGTAGCCGTCACAGGTTGCGCCGTATCCTGCGATTTCGGCATAGATTTTCGCACCTCTTGCCTTAGCGTGTTCATATTCTTCAAGGATAAGGATACCGCTTCCCTCGCCGAGTACGAAACCGCTTCTGTCCTTATCAAAAGGAATAGATGCCTTGTCGAGATTATCGCATTTTGTGAGAGCCTTCATATTTGAGAAAGCGGCATAGGTAAATTCTTCCTTTGCGCTTTCAGTACCTCCTGCAATGCACACATCGAGATAACCGTCCTTTATTTTGCGGAAAGCCTCGCCTATGGAATGAGTACCTGATGCACAAGCTGTTGTGACATCAAAATTTGCACCTCTGAATCCTGTTTTCATGGAAATAGTGCCTGCTGCCATATTGCTTATCATCATGGGAACATAAAATGCAGAAACTCTGCCCGCACCTTTTTCGAGGAATTTTGTATGTTCATTGAGAGTGAGGTCAACTCCTCCTATACCTGAGCCTACTATAACGCCGGCCCTGTAAGGGTCTATATCGGAAAAATCGCTTCCTGCATCTGTAAGGGCTTCATTTGTGGCAACAACTGCATATTTTGTAAAAAGCTCCATATGTCTTGCTTCTTTTTTCTCAAAACAGCCTTCTTTGCCGTAGTAAGCGGTTTCATCGAAATCATTGACAAGCCCTGCAATTTTTATGCCTGTTCTTTCGCAGTCAAAATGTTCTATAAAGGACAAACCGTTTTTATTTGCCTTTATTCCCTCCCAGAACTTTTCAACCCCTGTACCAAGCGGAGTAACTGCGCCAATACCTGTAATAACTACTCTTCTGCTCATAAATATACCTTTCTCCTTAACGTAAAATTTCGCAGTGCGAAATTATTTTAAAAACTATTAACCTGATGTTTTACATTGAAAGACCGCCTGAAATTTCTATAACCTGTCCTGTAACATAAGATGCATCTTCCGAAACGAGGAAAGATACAACCGAGGCTATTTCTTCAGGTTCACCGTATCTTCTCAGTGCCACTGCATCGAGCATTTTAGCCTTTAAGTCGTCTGACAGGACATCAGTCATAGGCGTATGGATAAATCCGGGGGCTACGGCATTGCAGGTTATATTTTTTCTGCCGTATTCTTTTGCAACAGTTTTTGTCATACCGATTATAGCAGCCTTTGATGCTGAATAGTTCACCTGACCTGCATTTCCGTAAAGACCCGCAACAGATGATACATTTACTATTTTTCCGTGTTTCTGTTTCATCATGACAGGGCATACGAGTTTCATCATATTGAAAACGCTTTTCTGATTTACGGCAATAACTGCATCATAATCCTCCTCTTTCATTCTTGCCATGAGGTTATCCTTAGTTATACCCGCATTGTTTACAAGAGCGTCAATACTGCCGAAAGTATCTTTTACAGCCTTCACCATATTTTCGCAGTCTGCAAATTTTGAGACATCTGCGGAAAATATTTCAGCCTTTATGCCGAAACTTCTGCATTCCTCTGCGACTGCGAGAGCTTTTTCCTTATCGCTTTCGCTTGGGTAATGATTTATTGCCACATCAAATCCGTCTTTGGCGAGTCTTTTTGCGATGCAAGCACCTATACCCTGTGATGCACCTGTTATTAATGCTGTTGCCATTTTATACCTCCTGTTTAAAGTCATCAATTTGTGCCGTTGAGCCTTGACATTTCGTTCACTTCGCTATGCTGCGTTCACTCTCAGCGCAAGGCGCAAATTTCCTATTATTAAATCGTAAAATTTGCGCTTTCGGGCTTGCGCTTTCGTTCACTTCACTTCGTTCCGTTCACTCTCAGCGCAAGGCGCAAATTTTACTCACGTTTAAATATGAATTATGCATTATGAATTATGCATTAACTTTTCAGCCTGTTCCACAATTTCCCTTACGATTTCGGAGCAGGGTTTTACATCGTTAATCATGCCTGCGATAGCACCGCAGAGGAATGAACCCTCCTCAAGATTTCCGTCCTGAACGGCTTTTCTGAGAGAACCGAGGGTAAGTTTCTCAAATTCATCGGGAGTAAGAGAACCGTCTCTTTCGCCGTTTGCGAGTTTCTTTGAGAATTTAGTCTTTATGTTTCTGCACGGGTGACCTGTATATCTGCCTGTAACAACGCTGTCAGTATCCTTAGCCTTGATGATGAGTTCCTTGAAAGTGGGGTGAATCCGGCACTCCTCAGAAGCAAGGAAACGAGTACCAATCTGTACACCTTCCGCACCGAACATGAAAGCGGCTGCCATACCTCTGCCGTCGGCTATACCGCCTGCGGCTATTACGGGGATTTCGAGTGCATCGACTACCTGCGGAACGAGACACATAGTAGTAATTTCGCCTATATGACCGCCTGATTCAGTACCTTCCGCAACGACTGCATCTGCGCCTGCCTTTTCCATTCTTTTGGCGAGAGCGACAGACGGAATAACGGGTATGACCTTAACGCCTGCCTGTTTCCATGCAGGGATATATTTTCCGGGACTGCCTGCGCCTGTGGTGACTACTTTCACACCCTCATCAATGACAAGCTGAGCAAGGTCATCGGCATTTGGTGACATAAGCATTATATTCACACCGAAAGGCTTGTCTGTTTTTTCCTTGCATTTTCTTATCTGGTCACGGAGGTAGTCAATAGGTGCGTTTCCGCCTGCAATAAGACCTATTCCGCCTGCATTTGAAACGGCTGCGGCGAGGGTATGTTCTGCTACCCAAGCCATACCGCCCTGAATTATGGGATACTGACAGCCCAAAAGTTCTGTGATTCTTGTTTTCATAAAAATTCTCCTTAATATTCCAGAATTATACCGCCGTATGTCAGACCTGCTCCGAAGCCTATTATTGCAAGTTTCTGTCCACGTTTGATAAGACCCTTTTCAACTCCCTCATTGAATGCAAGCGGTATTGATGCACTTGAAGTATTGCCGAAATGGTCAAGTGTTATGATAAACTTATCCATAGAAACGCCGAATTTTTTGGCGGCAGTCTCAATAATCCTGATATTTGCCTGATGAGGTATAAACCAGTCTATATCTTCTGAGGTGATGCCTATTTTTCCTGCGGCAAGCTCAAAAGCTCTCGGAAGAGCCTTTGTGGCGAACTTATAGACTTCCTTTCCGTCCTGCACAAGCTGATGAATAGGTTTTTCGGGGAAACCGTCATTGAAACCGTTTTCGACAGCGACTTCGGGAGCGGGATTGAGATTTCTTGCACAGAGGTATTTTGCGCCTGTACCGTCTGAGGCAAGGTGTGACGAATAGAGCTTGTCACTTTTTTCAATGACTGCCGCAGCCGCACCGTCACCGAAAAGTATACAGGTAGTTCTGTCCTTGAAATCAAGGAAACGTGAAAGGGCTTCATTGGCAACAACAACGACATATTTAAGGCTGTCATCTGTTTCGAGGAATCTTCTTGCCGTATCGAGAGCATAGACGAATCCCGAACAGGCTGCATTGAGGTCAAAAGCCGCAGCATTGGGAGCGTCTATTTCACGCTGTATGACACTTGCCATACTTGGTGTAAGAAAATCGGAAGTGAGTGTGCATGAAATTATAAGACCTATATCTTTGCTTGAAATGCCTGCTCTTTCGACAGCCTGCTGTGCGGCTTTTGCGCCCATATACCAGCAGGGTTCCCAGCCTGCCATAGGTCTTTCCGTGATGCCTGTGCGTGTTCTTATCCACTCATCATTAGTGTCGATAAACTTTTTCAGGTCATCATTTTTCAGTTTCTGTTCAGGAATATAACAGCCTGTTGCGAGAATATTTATGCCCATTTTGTATCTCCTTTAAGGAATTATCATAAAAACAGTTGTAAAAACTGAAAATTTATGTTATAGTATAGATGTGGACGTTTGTAAAACAAAACGTATACAATATATATTGTAAATCATTTCCTGATTTTTTGCAACGATATTTTATTTCTTTATCTGATTAAATTAAAAATATCGTCATTCAGCACAAATATCAAAATGATTTTTCAGCAATTATTTACAATATATTGTATATAACACACAGAAAGGAATTTATATATTATGACAATTTCACTATTTTCAGGACAAGGTTCGCAGTATGTCGGCATGGGAAAAGATATTCTCGGAGCATATCCGCATACGGAAGAATTATATTCAGCAGCCTCTGACATTCTCGGACGTGACATGAAAGCTGTTTGTTTCGATACAACTCCCGAAGAACTTGCAAATACAAACAATGCACAGCCTGCAATTCTCCTGACATCTCTTGTATGCATATCAGCCGCAATAAACAAAGGTCATACTGACGGAAAACCCTTTGTATTCAACGGAGTTGCAGGTCATTCCCTCGGTGAATATGCCGCCATGACTATGGCAGGAATGGTATCTCTGGAGGATATTTTCAGACTTATAAAGGCAAGGGCGCAGGCTATGGACGAGGCTGCCCGTGAAAATAAAGGTGCTATGGCGGCAGTTATGAAAATCGCTCCCGAAAAAGTCGAGGAAATCTGTAACAATGCTTCAAATTATGTTGCCGCAGTGAACTATAATTCCCCTGCACAGACCGTTATCGCAGGCACTCCCGAAGGTATCGCTGAAGTAAGCGAAGAATTCGCCGAATTAAAGGCGAGAATCGTTCCCCTTAAAGTTGCGGGCGCATTTCATTCAAAATTAATGCAGTCCGCTGCTGACAAATTTTATGAAACTGCTAAGACAATAACTTTCAGAAAACCGCAGGTAAAATACTATTCCAACGTTACAGGCGGTGAACTTACGGATTTTTCGGATATGCCCTCACTCCTTGCAAAGCATATCGTTTCACCTGTGAGATTCACTTCCGAACTCATTCAGATGCAGAAAGACGGTGCGGATAAGTTTGTCGAATTTGGCTGCGGCAAAACTCTCACAGGTCTTGTAAAGAAAACTCTCAAAGACGTTTATGCCTGCAATATAGAAAATCTCGAAACACTCGAAGGAGCTGATATTTATGGATAAATTTGGACTTATAGGTCACCCTCTCGGTCACTCAATGTCTCCGCTCATACACGAAAAGCTTTTCAAATTAAGCGGAATTTCTGACAGTTCATATGAATTAATCGACATCGCCCCCGAAAATCTTTCAACAGATGTTGAAAACTTAAAACAGCTCAGAGGTTTCAACATAACCATTCCGCATAAGACTGCTATTATCCCTTTTACGGACAGTCTCGCAGAAAGCGCACAGAGATATAATTCTGTGAACTGCATACACAACGACAACGGAAAATTTATCGGCTACAATACCGACTGTGACGGTTTTCTGCGCTCTGCACAGCTTCTTCCGATTGGCGGAGATGTACTCATTCTCGGCTGCGGAGGAGTCGGACGCATGATAGCCATTGAAACTGCCCTGCACGGTGCAAATATAACTCTTGCGGTGATTCCGCAGGATATACAGACTGCACAGCTTCTCATGGCTGAAATACTTTCAAAATGTGCGGACGCTTCTGTAAGAATTGAATTAATCAGCGAAGTAAACGGCAAATATGATTTGCTGATTAATGCTACTCCTGTCGGAATGTTCCCGAAAACAGATGCCTGTGCCGTTTCCGATGATGTTATAAAGAACAGCGCAAGTGTTTTTGATGTGATATACAATCCCACTGAAACTCTCCTCATGAAAAAGGCAAGGGCTATGGGTAAAACTGCCGTGGGCGGTGCTGCAATGCTCGTATATCAGGCTGTAAAGGCTCACGAAATATGGTACGGCGGAGAATTTAATCCCGAAGATATTTCAGGCATAATAGCCGATGTTGAAAAAGCTGTTGACAGCATGAACAAGTAAAATCTGAAAGGAGGCTCAGGGGATAAGCAACAGCGTTCCTCTGTTTAAAATGAAATTACCAGACTTTGAAATAACAGAATACAAAACCTTAGTCGAATATCACGGTGAAGATGTCCCCGAAGTAACTGTCCCTGACGGTGTGGAATATATAGGCGGTCATGCCTTTTATAATTACAGGATAAAATCAATTATCCTCCCCGACAGCCTTAAAAAAATTGACCTTTCTGCTTTTTTCAGCAAATACGTTTACCCCCGTGGTGCAACTATTTCAAAAATATCTTACAGGGGAGTTGTTTTCAATTCCTACAGCGATACGGATTTCTATGTGCGTGACATAATCGACATGATTGCCAATAAGGACTATTCCATAAAATTATCCCATGATGTGAAATATCCCATAATCTTTCAGATTTATTTCAACGAAAAAGACCCCGTAACCGAGGCTTACATCAAGAAAAACCTCATGAAAATTTTTACTTTCGTGATTGATGCCTCAAAATATACAATTCCAGATGACGAAAAAATCAGCATAATTAAAAACCTCCTCGAAACAGGAAAATTCTTTACATCAAGAAATATCGCAAAATATATAAACATAGCCGACCAAAAACAGAAATTTGACATCTTCGATATGCTCACAGAATATCAGGAAAATTTAAAAACAAATAAAATATAAAAAATATCAGAATATATATTGACTTTTGTGAATTTTTGTGATATAATACTAAAAGACGTTAATGTTTTTGTGCTTTATTTCCGAAGCATTGATGTCTGAATTTTCAATAAAAAGGAGTATAAGAAAATGTCTGCAATTAATCTCGATACAAACGATGTTTACGAATTTGAGTACAACGGTAACTCCATTATCGTGGAAAACTCAGAACTCAAAGCCTCTATCGTCCTCAAAGTCAACGGAGAAGTCAAGGCTGAATCCAAAGGCATAAAGGCTGTTACAGGTCTCGGCACTCTTGAATGTAAGCTCGAAACAGGCGAAACTATCAAGGCTACTCTCCAGAAAATTAAACTCGGTGACAGTGAATGCAAGGTTTCCGTAAACGGTAACTCTCTCCCGCTTAAATCACAGTCCCACGGCAAAAAAGACATTGTAGAAGATGCCAAAGACAAGGTAAAGGAAACTGTTGACAAGGTAACTAAAAAGTAATAGCGGATTGTTTGTTTCTTTACGTTTTTGCATTTGTTTGATAATCAGAACAGCACTGTCCGAAAAAGTTTCGGACAGTGCTTTTGTTACTATACCATTACAGGAGATTTTATTATGACTGTATTCTTATGCGGCTTTATGGGCTGCGGAAAATCAACTGTCGGAAAACTTGCCGCAAAAAAACTCGGCTGCGGTTTTTTCGATACAGATGAACTAATAGTCGAAAGGGAAAATATGTCAATACCCGAAATATTCGCTCAGAAAGGTGAAGCTTATTTCCGCAGAACCGAGGCTGATGTTGTAAAATCTGTCTGCGGTAAAACTGCCGTCATAGCCTGCGGAGGCGGTGCTATGCTCAACCCCGAAAGTGCAAAGTCTGCCGCAGATGCAGGCGCAGTCGTGTTCCTTGATGTGGATTTCGATACCTGCTACGAAAGAATCTGCGGAGATTCAAACAGACCTATTGCCGCATCTTCATCAAAAGAGGAACTCCTTGAAAGATTTAACGCAAGACATGAAATATATCTCAGACATTCAACAATCCATATCGAAAGTTCGGGAAGTCCCGTCCAGATTTCAGATATGATTGTGTCATCGGTAAAAAATTATAAATAATAGATTGGAGATTATATGCTGATTTATAATGCCGAAATTTATACAATGGACAAAAAAGGTATCATCAGAAACGGCTATATCGAAACCGAAAACAAAAAAATAATATCAGTCGGAGAAGGTATGCCCGAAAATATCCCTGATGACAGCATTGACGCAAAAGGCGGAAAATTACTCCCCTGCTTCATAGACGCTCATACTCACCTCGGCATAATTGAGGACGGTCTTGACTTTGAGGGCGATGACTGCAACGAATCTACTGACCCCTTTACTCCCCAGATGAGAGCAATAGACGGTATAAATCCCTTTGACAGATGCTTTGAAGAAGCCCGTATGAGAGGTATCTCCGCCGCTGCTGTATGCCCAGGAAGCGCAAATCCCTGCGGAGGTGAAATATGCGTTATCAAAACTGTCGGCAGACGTGTTGACGATATGCTCATCAAAAACTGCGGTATAAAATTCGCCCTCGGTGAAAATCCAAAGCGTGTGTACAATGACAAGTCAGAAACCCCTGTAACCCGTATGGCTACCGCTGCAATTATCCGTGAGGGGCTTTACAAGGCAAGAAGATATTTCCACGATATGAACAGCTACTATGCAGATGATGAGGACTGCGACCCGCCTGAATATGATATCAAGTGCGAAGCTTTAATGCAGTTGCTCGACCGCAGACAAAAAGCATTTTTCCACTGTCACCGTGCAGACGATATATGCACTGCCATGAGACTTGCAAAAGAGTTTTCCCTCGATGCAGTCATAATTCACGGCACTGAATCATATAAAATTGCAGATATCATCGCAGAAGAAGAAATCCCCGTCATATGCGGTCCGCTGATATGCGACAGGTGCAAACCCGAAATGAAAGGGCTTGAACTCAGAAATGCCGCCGTATGCCACGAAAATAACGTTAAAATTTCAATATGCACAGACCATACCGTTATTCCGATACAATATCTTCCGCTCTCGGCACAGGCTGCCGTCAAAGGCGGTCTCGACAGCTATGAGGCTCTTAAAGCCATAACAATAAATGCCGCTGAAATCCTCGGCACAGATGAATTTCACGGCTCACTCACACCCGAAAAAGATGCCGATATTCAGCTTTATCCGCAAGGACAAGACCCCCTCGACCTTATGTCCGAACCGTGTCTCGTCATGATAAACGGCGATATTTGCAGGAGAGATAATATATGAAACAAAAAATTACAACAGGAATTATAACCGTTCTCCTGATGTCCGTACTGCCGATTAACAGCGTTTATGCGGCTGAATCATACAATATGGCGGATATTGACGGATACACGGCTGTTTATTTCCTTGACGAAAATTCAGATGCGGTTGTCACAGAAATAAGAGGAGATTTTTCCGAAATAAATATCCCTCGGCAGATAGACGGTCACAATGTAACAGGAATTGACAGATATGCATTTTTTGAAAATACACAGCTTGTCTCGGTAAGTCTCCCCGATACAGTACAGACAATAGGCGACTATGCATTTTCAGGCTGTCTTTCGCTCGAAAATATAAATATCCCCGAAAATCTCAGTTCACTCGGAAAAGCCTGTTTCATGAGCTGCATATCACTCGGAAGTATCGCAATAAACGGAAATTTAAAGGAAATCCCCGAAAACTGCTTTGCATCATGCACTAAACTCAGCTATGCGGATATTCCCTTTTCTGTAACCGATATAGGCGAAAAGGCTTTTTTCGGCTGTACATCTCTCGGTGATATCGCACTGCACAGCAATATAACAAGTTTTGCGGATTCGTGCATAGGTGCTTATTCAGATGCAAGGTCGGGAATAATCTATAAAAAAGATTTTACCATAATGGCTGAAAAAAATTCCCCCGCAGAAAATTATGCCTCCGAACATTCCCTCAGTTTCAGGGAAATAATAAAAGGCGATATAAACGGAGACAGTATAATTGATTCGGGTGACGCTTCCTCAATACTTGCGGAATATTCAAAACTTTCCACAAAATCTCCGCTTACATTCAGGTCATGGCAGAAAATCGCCGCTGATACCGACAATAATTTTTCAATAAATTCCTCGGACGCTTCCGAAGTGCTTAAAATGTATGCACTCAACCAGACAGGCAGTAATTAATTTTTGCCAAATATCAACAGCTTTTTTCAGTTTTTTTCTATATCCTGATTAAGCAATAAGCTATTGACACTTTCAAGAAAAAATAGTATCATATAAGATAATAACTTTTAAGAAGGAGGATTATTTATGCTTACTGACATGAACAGCAAATTTATCAAGGAGGGTCTTACTTTCGATGACGTTCTTCTCATTCCCGCAAAATCAGAAGTTACCCCCAACATGATTGAACTCGGCACAAATCTCACCAAAACCATAAAACTCAATACCCCCATTATGACAGCAGCTATGGATACCGTTACAGAATCAAAAATGGCTATCGCTATCGCCCGTGAAGGCGGTATAGGCATAATCCACAAGAATATGTCTATCGAACAGCAGGCTGAGGAGGTAGATAAGGTTAAACGTTCGGAAAATGGTGTTATTGTAAATCCTTTCTCACTCACAGAAGACCATATAGTCGCAGATGCAGACGAACTTATGGGCAAATACCGTATCTCAGGCGTTCCGATTGTTGACAGCGACAATAAACTCGTGGGAATTATCACTAACCGTGATATGCGCTTTATGACTGACTTTTCAGAAAAAATTTCCAAGGTAATGACAAAGGACAACCTCATTACCGCCCCTGTCGGAACTACTCTCGAACAGGCTCAGGAAATCCTCAGAGCGCATAAAATAGAAAAACTCCCCATTGTTGACGAAAACGGCTGTCTCAAAGGTCTTATCACTATCAAGGATATCGAAAAATCCGTACAGTACCCCAATTCCGCAAGAGATTCAAAAGGCAGACTCCTCTGCGGTGCGGCAATAGGCGTTACTGCAAATGTACTCGACAGAGCAAAGGCTCTCATCGAAGCTCAGGCTGATGTCCTCGTTCTCGATTCCGCTCACGGTCACAGCGCAAATATCCTCAAATGTCTCTCAATGATTAAAGAAGCTTATCCCGATATGCCCGTAATCGCAGGAAATATCGCTACCGCTGCCGCTGCCGAAGATTTAATCAAGGCAGGTGCAGACTGCGTTAAAGTCGGCATAGGTCCGGGTTCTATCTGTACCACCCGTATAGTTGCAGGTATAGGCGTTCCGCAGATTACAGCAGTCTATGATGTTGCCTGCGTTGCCCAGAAATACGGCATACCCGTTATCGCTGACGGCGGTATCAAGTATTCAGGCGATATCGTAAAGGCTCTCGCAGCAGGTGCTAACGTTGTAATGCTCGGCTCACTCCTCGCAGGCTGTTCGGAAGCCCCCGGCGAAACTGAAATCTATCAGGGCAGACAGTTCAAGGTTTACAGAGGTATGGGAAGCCTCGGTGCTATGGCTAACGGCTCTACTGACAGATATTTTCAGGAAGGCGCAAAGAAACTCGTTCCCGAAGGCGTAGAGGGCAGAGTTCCTTTCAAGGGCAGCGTTGCCGATACTATATTCCAGCTCGTAGGCGGTATACGTTCAGGCATGGGCTACTGCGGCTGTAAAACTATCCCCGCTCTCCACGACAATGCCCAGTTCATAAAAATAACAGGAGCAGGTCTTAAAGAAAGTCACCCGCATGATATCTACATAACCAAAGAAGCTCCCAACTATTCCGCTCATACAGACTGATAAAACAACGGGGAAAATCCACAGAAAGATTTTCCCCGTTTATTCTGTAAAAAAGACTGCCGAAAGGAAAGATTCAATGAAAGATATATTGCTTGTTCTGTCAGTAACCGCTCTGGCTTTCCTTTATTCCTGCGGACAGGAGGAAAAACAGCAGCAATATCCCTATACCCCCGAATATCTTGAATATACTACCGAAACTACTCTCCCCATGACTTCCGTTGTCCCCGAAACTACCGCCCTCAATCCCGAAACTCCGATAAATTTAATGACAACTTCCGTCGGGTCAGGGCTTGCGTCCGATACCTCAACTTCCGATACTTCATCATCTTCATTATCCGAACAGTCCGTGACTACTGTCGCAGTACAGACGGAAGTTATAAAAGGTGTAAGTGCGGATAATTACAATGCGGAAGATATGGCGAAATATTTCAAGGAAAACAATGCCCCCCATTTCGGTGAATATGTCATAAGAACCACAAAAGACGACTCCAACCTCGGAAAAGATGACTCCTATACCTCAAAAGTAAGTTTCCGTGTGGAAAGCGTGAAATATAACAAGAATGACCCCTATGACGGTTCTGTTGAAGTATACAGGACACTTGAAGATGCTGATGAACAGTACAAGTATTACCGCAATATGTACCGCAACAAACCTGTATATTCAGAATATCTTTTCAAGAAAGACCGTATGCTTATAAGAATGAAATTTGATGTAGATGCATCTGATGAAGAAATATATGAGAATTTAATGACTGAATTTTTTGAAAAGCTTCACAGTGTAATCTGTCCGAAATGCGGTGAAATAATACCTGATGACAGTATCTACTGCAAATTCTGCGGAACTCGGCAATAAAAAAGACGCTCACAGTGAGCGTCTTTTATTTTAATCTGAAATCTTTGCAGTTCCGAGTTTTGAGAAATACTGTTCTGAATACTGATGATATTCTTTTTGGAAAGTCTCATCATTTTCCTTTATATCGTGGAGGTATGCATGAATATTTGTTTTCTCATCGGTTTCGATAAGTATGCCTGCGATATTTGAGCAGTGGTCTGAAATTCTTTCAAGGTTTGTAAGGATATCCTGAAAGATATATCCGAGTTCAACGGTACATTCACCGTTCCGGAGTCTGTTTATATGTCTGTTTTTGAGTTCAATGCTGAGGTTATCGACAACTTCCTCGATAGGCTCGACTTTATGGGCGAGGGCGAGGTCATTGGTTATATAGGCATTGAAAGCCTTTTCGATACTTTCGCCTATTGCCTCATTTATAACGGAAATTTCGTTGATACATTCGGGGGAGAAGGAAATACCTTTTTCGTGCATTTCCTGAGCTGATTCGATAAGGTTTACGGCATGGTCTGAAATTCTCTCGAAATTTCCGACACAGTGCATCATTTTTGATACTTTACGGCTGTCTGTTCCTGTAACGCTTGCCTTTGAAATTTTGACGAGGTAGCTGTTAATCTGGTCCTCATACATATCAATGATATCTTCTTTTTCGATAACGTCATTTGCGGTTTTCTCGTCATAATTACTGGAGAGAAGTCCGAGAGCCTCTGTTATGGCATCTCTTGTGATATTCACCATATCTATTGTAGCGTTACGGCATACTTCAACGGCAACAGAGGGAGTTTTGAAGAAACGGGGGTCAAGACCTGCAACCTTGGGGACTTCTGCTTCTTCCTTGTCGGAAGGCTTGTCACGGACAATAAGGCGTGAAAGTTTCACAAGCTGTTTTGTGAAAGGCAGAAGCATAAGTGTTATGGAGACATTGAATATTGTATGCATTGCGGCAATTCCGACAGAATTGACAGCTTTATCCATGATTGAAAGGTCAACGACATCTTCAAGGATTATCACAAGCGGAAGAAGAATCAGTGTTCCTATGATTTTTATGAGAACGTGTATGCAGGCAACTCTTTTAGCGTCCTTACTTACGCCTATACTTGAAAGGAGTGCAGTAACACAGGTACCTATATTAAGACCCATGATTATAGGGAGAGCCATACCGTAAGTAAGACCGCCGACCTGAGAGAAAGCCATTAATATTCCGATAGATGCGGCTGAACTCTGAATAATACCTGTAAAGCCTGCGCCTACTACTACGCCGAGTACGGGGTTATTGAAAGCTGTGAGAGTTTTCTGAAATTCAGGTGACTGTGCAAGTGGTTTTACAGAACCTGACATAAGCGACATACCTGTCATGAGGACGGCAAAACCGACTAAAATTCTGCCTATATCCTTATGTTTGTTTTTCTTTGCCGATAAAATCAGCAGCGTACCGATAAGGGCAAGGACAGGTGAAAAAGTTTCGGGCTTGAGCATTTTAAGAATCATACTGCCCTTTGCGTCCAAGTCGCCCAGACACAGAATCCATGCTGTAAAGGTAGTACCTATATCCGAACCGAAACAGACGGCTATTGTCTGTTCAAGCTGCATGATACCTGAGTTTACGAAACCGACAAGCATTACAGTCATGGCTGATGAGGACTGAATAGCTATTGTGACGACCATTCCGAGAATGATACTGACGATTTTGTTTGAGGTCATTTTTTTCAGGGCGACTTCGAGTTTACCGCCCGTGAGTTTTTCAAGACCTGTGGACATTACATTCATACCGTAGAGGAAAAACGCAAGTCCGCCGAGCATAGTGATGATGTTGAAAACCGAAAATTCTGTATCCATAATAGCTAACTCCTTGAATCAAGCCTGCCCCTTTACAGGCTTTAATATTATCCCAATTCTTTATCTCAGTGACATTATATCATATAAGACATGATTTGTCAAGATACTAAAAAAATTTTCCGAAAAAAATCCCCCTGTCATGAGGAGGATTCTTTATTGTCCTTTGTCAAAGCCCTTATTGTATACCATATACAGACTGCCGTAAGCACTATATAAGGCACACTGCACCAGAGTATTTCGGTCATAGGGGAGCTTTTTATTTCGCTGAAAAGTGCGCTGAATATTTTCTGATTGTCCTGAACCGTATGCACGATATAGTCAAGTCTCACAGCGAGGTACAGGACTGACGGCAGACAGTAAACAGGCATGATAAAGATATGATATTTTTTGGGATTCTTATATTCGACCAGAATTACAAGCATAAAGTGTATGACTGCAACAAATGAAAATATATTCATCAGCAGTATAAAGCCAATTTCAGCAAATACAAGTCCGAAACTGCGGTCATATTCATATTCGTAGGACAGTTTGTTTTCGGTATTGCTGTACTGTATGGGGGATTTAATATAGCAGTTATTTTTCGATATCAAATCATATTCCTGAGATACGGATAAAATATTCCCTTCGGTATCGAGGAAAGCTATTTTAAATTTCCTGTAATTTTCGCACAGGTTTTTAAATTCATATTTACCGTTGAGATATATTTCCGTAACGGTCATACCGTCTTTTTCTGATATTATGTAATCGCTGAGGGGATAATGGCAAATCATGCTGACATAGCCGTTTTCTTTATAATTATAAATCTCGGTATCACGCATATATTCGGGAGATTTCCCCTTAAACGGCTGATGAAAAAAAGTTTTTGTATCGAGATATTTTATATCATCTTCATTCATGGGGATAAGGATATCAATTATTTTCCCGTCCATGAAATCCTTATCAGCAATTATATCTGTCTCATACTTAGCATGACAGCCTGTAAGCATGAACATCATGACAAGCAATATCCCGAATTTTAAAAATTTTTTCATTCAAGGTTTACAGGCAAGCCGTTTATTTCAATGGTAGGGTCATCAATATCTATCAGGAGACATTTTCTTCCGTCAATTACGCTTGTGCGGATTTTATCGGCAGCGGAGGGTTTTATATTGACGGTTATGCCTGCGGAGGCAACGACAGTCTTTGTATCTATGAGATTTGAAGCTGTAAGGGGAGCATTTCCGCAGACCTTTTCAAATACAGGCTCAGTCATTTCGATTCTTTCCTGCGGGATACCCATATCAGTGAGCATATCTTTGAGGATACCGCTGTCGATAACGGCTTTTTCGGTATTGTCCTTATTTTCGTCAACGACCTCCTGAATTTTCTCGTTTACGGTTTTGATAACCATATAGTCGAGGTCATCGCCCACCACGCCACGCAGAATACTCTGAAAGGCAGTTTTTTCGCTCTGTGCGGACATGACGAAATTACAGCCGAGAACATTTTCAACAACTGAAATATTCGGCTCTTTGATGTTTTTAGTATAGTACATGACATGATTCACGTCAGTGCTTCTGTTGCTGAAAACGGGGTATAAAAATCCGTCTGTGGGGGCTTTGCTGACTATGAGTTCGATATTTTCCTTTTTGAAAAGTTCATTTGAATCGTTGTCGAATATAAAGCCTTCCTTACCCGTATCGGCAGGGCATATAGCTGTGAGTATGTAGCGGTATATTTCATCATCTTCGAGAAAATCGTCTTTTTTGTCTTTTCTGCGGACTGTATAGGAACAGTATGCGGTCATGACTGCAAAGGGAGTTTCTATAACGGCATTATTTGCGATATGTGCGAGAAATTCACCGCATATTTCCTCGTCCTTGAGTTCGGATTTGAGGAGTCTGTAAAGGATATCCTGTGGCTGACCCTCCTCATATGCTTCATTGGGGAACTCATATTCCGTGAAAGCCTTTGTATTGGTACACAGTACCTTTTTCAGGGATTCCTCATAAAGGTCATGTTCCCCGACAGGCATTGTAAGGCAGGAATGTACTGCCTGACAGCGCACATTTTTATCGGAATCGACAAAGCCTGTGAGGATTCTTTCCATAATGAAGAATCCGCTTTTGTCGCTGAAATTTTTTCTTATCTCCGAAACTTCTTTCTTGTTCATAAAAATACCTCTTTTGATAATATTTGCAGTTATGATTATATCAAAAAAATAAAAAAATGTCAAGGATATTATTGTCACTGATTATGTATTAATTTCCGTTTATGGTTAATAATATAAGCGGAGGTGTTGAAAATGAAAACGAAAAAAAATCCAAAGGGATTCTATGCCGCTCTCGGAATAAGTACTGTAATGGTAGGTTCTGCGTGTTTTTTTGCCTATCAGCAGGGAGAAAAGCTTACCAAACAGATTCTCTCCGACAAAGAATCCATGCATGAAGCCGCTGTTGACAGAAAAGTCACCGACATACCGAAAAATCCCGTCACAACTCAGAAAATAACCGAATCACCCATATGGTATACTACCGCTGTCACGCAGGAAACTACTCTCCCCATATATATCCCCCCTGAACACGCCCTCGAAACAAATCCCCCTTCCACTACTCTCCCTGTAAATTCAGGCGGTGCAACAAGACTTGATTTTCCAAAAGCTCCCCTTGATGATATGGAAAACATCATAAATCCTTTCAGCAAAGGCGAACTCGTCAAAAATGAAACAACAGGCTCATGGCAGACACATAACGGCACGGATATCCTCGCTGAAATCGGCTCTCAGGTCTATGCAGTATCCGCAGGCGAAGTGAAATCTGTCGAAAATGACCCCATATGGGGTATAACTGTCGTGATTGACCACCATAACGGATTTGTTTCAAGATACTGCAATCTCGCAAAGGATTTGTCCGTACAGAAAGGCGATAACCTCGTAAGCGGTGATATTATCGGAAATGTAGGTGATACCGCAGATATAGAAAGTTCTCTCGAACCTCATCTGCATATTGAGATACTTCACAACGGAACATATCTCGACCCGATTTCATGCATATATCCGAACACTGAAAATGAATAAAAAAGAGGGAGGGGGGCATAAAAGCCATATCCTCCCTTATTCTTTGTCTTTATCTGTATCTTTATCTGTATCTTTATCTGTATCTTTTTCTGTATCTTTTTCTGTATCTTTATCTGTATCGGGTTGTTTTGCTTTACAAAATAACCATTTGCTTGTTTTTATCTTTATCTGTATCCTTATCTTTATCTGTATCGGGTTTTACGGAAATAATATCTGCAATAATGAATTAACCGTCAGTTGTGGCAGTAGTTACGGCAGTTGTTGTGGTATTGGTTGTATCTGTATCTGTCGTGCCTGTACCCGTATCTGTTGTGGCAGTAGTTTCGGTTGTGGTAGTTGTATTGAAAACAAGCTGTTCTGCGGGGAGTTTATGATTTTTCGGCTTTACACCGTTAAGACCGTAACATTCCTGATATGATTTGAGAATATCCCTTATCATATACTTTGAAAATTCTCCGCCCTCGATAACTCCTGCAAAAGCTACTTCGGGCTTGTCAGCAGGTGCAAAACCTATGAAAAGTGAATTTTGTTTGCTTTTATCGTTCATATCTGTCTGGGGAGTACCTGTCTTTATGGCGACTGTATAGCCGAGGTCATCAAGGGAATATTCATAGGGCATACTGTGTGAAGCATCTATCATTCCGTTGATTATATATTCATAGACATCGGGCTGTTTTATTTCGATAGTTTCGGCAACTTCGGGCATGGTATTGCTTATGAGCTTGTTTGAGCCGTATGTGTAGAGACTGTCCACAAGGAAAGGCTTATATCTTACGCCCCTGTTTGCAATTGTACTTGCGGCAACGGCAAGCTGCAATGGAGTTATACCGCTTGACTGGTTTCCTATACCTGCCTGAATTACATATCCCACATACCACGGCTCGCCCATTTTGGCGAAATATTCGGGACTGCAAAGGAATCCTTCCGCATCACCTGTTTCAATGCCTGTACTCTGTCCGAATCCGTAGAGATTTGCATAGTGGTTTATAGTATCAATGCCGAGTTTGCTCGAAAGCTCATAGAAATAGCAGTTGCATGATACTTCAATGGCGTGTCTGACCGAGATTGCACCGTGAAAGCCTGTACACTGGAACATATAACCGTAAAAGTCATAGTACTGGTTGCATATGAATGTAGTATCGCCCTTTACAATTCCCTCATTAAGACCTGCGGTAGCTGTTACGGTCTTGAATGTTGAACCGGGGAGATATTGTCCGTAGGTACAGCGGTTGAACATGGGGGAGTTCGGGAGTTCCTGAATTTTCTCATAGTCGCTGATATAGTCCTTCAAATTGTAAGTGGGAGCGTTAGCCATACCTTTTACCGCACCTGTTTTTGCGTCAAGGACTACAATTGCGCCCGCCTTTGCCATTCCTCCGTAATTAAATGATTCAAGAAATTTATCAAGTATTTCCTGAAGTTTAAGCTGATATGCGCCGTCAACGGTTAATTTTATAGTCTGTCCGGGGACGGTTTCCTTTGTAGTTCTCACATCTACGATAGTATCATTGAGGATAGTGACATCTTCCTTACCGTTTTCGCCTTTGAGCTGTTTTTCCATAGCGGATTCAATACCGCTTTTTCCGACAATATCATTGAGTGCATAGCCTTTTTCCTTGAGGGATTCATATTCTTCGGCATAGATAGGACCTACCGTACCGATTTCGTGCGGGAGGATATCGCCTCTTATTATATGTCTTTCGGCAGCGTCAACGGCTTCAATACCCTTATAGAGGTTACCGAGTTCTTTCATCTCGATAATAGTTTTTGGGTCAACATTGCTTGCAAGAACCAAATCGTTGCTGTATGAAAATTCGCTTACAATCATTTCATATCTCATGCCTGCGATAATTCTTTTCTGATTCTCGGTATATTCATCTGATATTTCGTAGTCGGAGATAAGCTTGTCAATGCAGTTCTGGGCAGTTGCGTAGACGTTGAGGCTTAATTTTTCTATTATCTCGGAATTGTCCTCGGAAGTAAATTCGTAGGGATATTCTTTTGTTATGGGAATACTCTCCTTGAAACGGTATCCTTTTTCTGCGAGTGTGCCGTATATATCGAGGAGTATTTTATTTCCCTCGGCATTGTCATCGGGGAAAAATGCCTTTTGCAGAACGAGGTCACATCTTTTGTCATTTGCGACCAACACATTTCCCTTATAGTCGAGGATTTCGCCACGGGTAGCCTTTATTTCCCTTTCATAGGTTATCGCCTGCGGGTCATATCTGCTCTGCATAGCGTCCTCACCCACGACCTGAATTTTCATTAATCTCATTCCGCTTACAATGGTGAGGAACACAACAAGGGTAACTGTAAAAAATGCCTTTATACTGTCTGCAAGAGATTTCAAAAAATCACTCCTTACTGAACTGAGTTATTCCACGGTTATTGTCTATTATTTCTTTTATGGTGAGATGTTCTCTCGGCATGAGCTTTTTGTTTATCAGTCTGAAAACAAGATAGACAAAAAGTGATGATATGATTGTATAAGCCCATACTTTCAGAGTTTTCTCATAAAATATAATTTCTGCGTGGTCATACTGCCATATATTATAGTAAAATTCAAAGTCAAGACAGCACTGTATAAATGATACCACTGCATTTATCCAGAAGAAATTTATAAACTTGTCCCTGAGATACAACTCAAAAAGAAGCGATACCGCCACGCAGAATACCGTCAGCAATACCGCATTGTATCCGAAAAGCCGTCCGCACCCTACATCTATGAGAAATCCGCACACGGCTCCTGTAAATGCAGATGCCATAAGGTCATTGTTTACTGCTATGCAGAGTGCGGCAGGGACGAGAAGTATTGGTTTAGTCCATGTCCCTGCGTTCATTGTTGAAAAGAAAAGAATTATGATTATATAGTAAACTATCCAGCGCAGGACGGTTTTTATATAGTATATTCTTTTTTCACGGGGCAGTCTGAGCTTCATCTGCACCCTCCTTTTTACCTGTAAAATCCGTTATTATGAAAACTGTACTCAGTCTTGTAACATCACAGCAAGGCTCTATTTCCGCACAGGCTGAAAGACCGTTTATTTCAAAGTCGGTACTTATCACAGTGCCTATGGGGTAATCTTTCGGGAACATACCCGTATTGCCTGCGGTGACGATTAAATCACCTTCCTTGAGTTTATGGGCGGTTGACAGGTGGCTCATCTTGGTATGTCCGTCAGCCGCAGTCAGCACAGTCCCCTCAATTACGCCGTAGTCGGCATTTGTAGAAGAAGCAATAGCCGCCACAGACAAATCAGGTGAAAGAATAGTTCTTACTGTTGAACTTTTTTCGGATACTTCGACAGTCATTCCCACAAGCCCGTCAGAAGTTATAACGGGGCTGAAAGGTTCTATTCCGTCAGCCTTACCCTTATCGACAGTAAACGACCTGAACGGGTCATTTGTGATATATCCGAGGACTTCCGCAGGCATTGACATATCGAGTTCGGGGTATTCCTCTTTCATATCGGCAAATTTACGCAGTTCCTCGACTTCCGCCTTCAAATCGTCATATTCGGCAAGTTTTCTGTTGAGTTCGTTTATTCTTTCTTTAAGCTGCTGATTTTCCTCATAATATTTATCGGGGCTGAATATCTTATCCGAGATACGTTCAAACTCCATGCCTATTGAATTTGAAACGGATTTAAGCGGCTGGGTTATCATATTTATGAGTGATGCCGCAGAGAGCGAATATCCGCCCTTTGTTACGCCATATATCATTATTCCCACAAGAAAGGCTATAAATACAATCAGAACCCTGAATCTTGTGCTTTTAACAAAACTTTTCAATTATCTACCCCCGTGAGTATCAATAATATCTTACATTTTCCATGAGAGCGTCCTGATAGTCGCTGATATTTTCAAGAATTTTGCCTGTACCCTCCGCAACGCAGTCGAGGGGATATTCCGCAATATATACAGGCATACCTGTTTCACGGTTGATAAGCCTGTCGAGACCTCTGAGCAAAGCACCGCCTCCTGCGAGGGTAATTCCGTGGTCGATTATATCCGCAGACAGTTCGGGCGGAGTTTCTTCGAGGGTACTTTTTATAGCGTCAATGACTTTTGCAAGCGGTTCAACGAGAGCGTCCCTTATTTCCGCAGAACTTACGCTTACATTTTCGGGCAGACCGTTGAGGAGGTTTCTGCCTTTTATTTCGAGGCTTTCCTCCTTGCTTCCGGGGAAAGCCGAGCCGATTTCGATTTTTATATTTTCGGCAGTTCTTTCGCCTATGAGGAGGTTATATTTTTTCTTGATATAATTTATAATTGACGCATCGAACTCATCGCCTGCACATCTTATAGACCTTGCGGCGACTATTCCGCCGAGTGAGATTACAGCGACTTCGCTTGTACCGCCTCCGATATCTACAATCATGCTTCCTTCGGGGGCATTTGTAGGCAGACCCGCACCTATGGCAGCCGCCATGGGTTCTTCAATGATGAGGACGTTGTTTGCTCCTGCTTTTTTGCAGGCTTCACGCACGGCACGTCTTTCGACAGCGGTAACACCTGACGGAATACATATAATTACGTTTGCCTTTGTGAGAAATCTTCCACGCAGGGCTTTTTTGATAAACTCCTGAAGGAGAGTTGTAGCGATGTCGAAATCCGCAATAACTCCGTCTTTCAGAGGTCTTACAGCGACTATTGACCCCGGTGTCCTGCCGATTACTTCTTTTGCTTCCATGCCGACATATCTTGTCTTGTCGGTTCTGGTATTCACGGCAACGACAGAGGGTTCTCTGATTATTATACCCTTTCCTCGCATATATATCAAGGTATTTGCAGTACCGAGGTCTATACCTATATCTTTTGTAAACATTTTGAAGCTCCTTGCTTTCTTGAATATCTTTTTATCTATGTATATAAGGGATTACGGACTTTCCGTCCGCAGGAAATTTATCCGAAGAGTTTCGGTGCAGTCTTGTAATAAGCGAATATTGCGACAAATATCATTATTATCTGTGCTATGCTGATATTTACCGTTATGCCGAAAGTAAGCGCAATTATCTGTATATCTATGAATCTCCCCGGTTCAAAGGAAAATCTTGTGACATATCCGAGCCACCACAGTGAACCGTCTGCAATACTTCCGATAAAGCCTCCGAGGGTTATTGCAGCAAGAATAAGAATTATAAAATAGAATTTCTTCATCTTTTTCTCCTTTATATTCCTGACGAGCCGAAACCGCCCTCGCCACGCTTAGTATCGTCAAGGCTTCCGCTGACTTCTATTTCGGGAAAGAGGACTCTTGTGGGGACAAGCTGGGCTATTCTCATTCCGTTTGTCACGGTAAACGGTTCTTTTCCGTGATTGATGAGCGGAATAAACCATTCTCCCCTGTAATCGCTGTCAACAACTCCCACGCAGTTTGCAAGGCTTACGCCGTATTTTGAGGATAATCCTGAGCGTGGGTATATGAGCATTGCGACATCTGTGCAGTCTGTCTGTGCTTTGAGACCTGTGGGAATCATTTTTATTTCACCCTGATTAAGTGTTACAGGTTCATCGAGGCAGGCGGATATATCAAGTCCTGCGCTTGATTCTGTGGCACGGGAGGGTATTACTGCGTTTTTGTGTATTTTTTTGAATATGATTTTCATTTTACTTCCTGCAAACCTTTCTTATACAGTCCTCTTGTGATGTTGCCGGGTGGTTTTTTTCCTGAGAGAATATTTTTTGTCTGCTGTGCATTTTCGTCCGAGAGCATAACAATGCCGAAGCTTACATTTTCGGGGATATCGTCAATATAGAGTATATCGGGGTTAAGAATCTCGGTATATCCCGCATGGCAGAGAACGGGGAGATTTCTTTTAGTACGGTCTGTTATGAATCCCGTGCAGTTTTTACAGCCGATTTCGTTTTTTATGGGACAGTTGACCGTAAGCATTAGGGGAATTTTACCGTATATGAGCATACCTGTTTCAATTTCCGAATGGAGCTGTAAATACTGGGATTTTTTAGCTTCAAACGAGAAAACGCAGTCTTTCAGACCGATATTTTTCATACATTCCGCACTGTACGAATTGAAGATATTGAGAGTATAGCTTCCGTGGAGTTCAAAGCCGAGTTTTTTACCGATTGCAATACAGTCGGGAGTATGGCAGAAAAGGCGGTTTATGCCGAATTTATCCCTTATATATTCAAGGGACTGCATGACTTTATCCTCATCGTGAATGAATCTGGGAGGTGACAATATTATCTTTTCCGCCATATATGTTATTTCATTAAGCATAGGTTCTGAGAGGCTTATATTCTCATCAGTTATTATGTATTCGGAATATTCATAAGCGGCTTTTGCCTGCTGTATACTGCGGCAGAATGTACGCAGGCGGAATTTTTCGGGCTTTGAAGGCAGTTTCTGCGGCATTTTGGGGGTATAATCCGTAATATTGTAGACGGGAGTATTTTTCCTGATGATATTTTCCGAGAGCTTTTCAGAAATATTCCTGCGGAGAGCGTTTAATTTTCCGGCAGGGACGAAAAGACCGTCATCAATATCCGCTGAAAAATTTCTGACTTTAAAGACGGTATCGCCCGTTTTTGAAAGCTGTTTTCCGAGCGTGGCGGAATCAGCAGGGGTTTTAAGGGCTTTATCGGGGATATCACCGCATACCATAACGGAAATATCATCACATTTCGCAGTTATTTCGAGGGGCTGACCGCATTTCATTACACAGTGGATATCGACATCATGGACTTGTCTTTCATTTCTGTAAAGTTCATGTATTTTCGGGATAAGTTCACGGGCGGAAACAACGTCCTCTTTTTCACGCTGACCGAACATATTCAATTTTCTGCCTGTAAAATATCCGTCAGTGAAACCGCTTCTTGAAAATATTCCCTTTAAGGTCTGCATATCGGGTTTTTCACCGTCAAGGGATTTTTTAAGTTCATTCACAGCGGAAGCGACATATTCGGGTCTTTTCATTCTTCCCTCGATTTTGAGGGAATCAACGCCTATTTCCCTGAGTTCGTCAATTTTCGGGATAAGGGACAAATCTTTGAGTGAAAGCGCACAGTAATTTTTATTTCCGCATGATGAATACGGCAGTCTGCAAGCCTGTCCGCAGCAGCCACGGTTTGCCGAACGTGAACCGATAACCGCTGACATATAGCACTGTCCTGAAACTGACATACAGAGCGCACCGTGTACAAAAACTTCCGTTTCGGTATTTAGGGCGCATATTTTCGCAAGAGTATTCTTACTGCATTCCCTTGCGGGGACAATTCTGACATAGCCGAGATTTCCGAGAAATTCCGCACCTATGGCGGTATGCACCGACATCTGCGTAGATGCATGGATAACGGAATCGGGAACGGCATTTTTTATAATCTGTGCCGCACCCCAGTCCTGCACGATACAGCCGTCAATGCCTGCGCTGTGAAGGAATTTTATGTATGTGCAGAATTTTTCTGTTTCGCTGTCGGAAATAATTGTATTGACGGCAATATATAATTTAGCCGAATACAGGTGACATAATTTTACAGCCTCGGTTATTTCATCATCTGTGAAATTGACTGCGCTGTTTCTTGCGGAGAAATATTTACCTCCTGCATAGACTGCATCTGCACCGCAGCGCAGGGCTGCACGGAGAGTTTCCATACTTCCTGCGGGGGCGAGTATTTCGGGGTTAATCATCAGGCGTTATCCTTTGCCCTCTGCATTTTGACGATATTTTCGAGCTGTGCGACTTTGGCTTTAAGGATTTCCATTTCCTTGACGGCGGTATCTCTTTCCATTCTGACTTTACCTGCTTCGCTGACGTATTCCTTAGCCTGATTTCTTATATTGTCGAGTCTCTGGTTAGCCTTGTTGAGGTCGTCAAGGATAGTGAGTGCGACCATTATTGCGGCAGAATACGGAGATGCGCCGTTTGAGGAAACTTCATTTATTTTACCTTCCAGAGCCCTTGCGAGTGCAAAGACATAGTTGGGGGATTCTGCGGTTTTGAGTTTATATTCTTTTCCGCAGATTACGATTTTTATTTCATTTTTTATTTCTTCCATTTTGAATGTCCCTTCTCTGTTCCTGTTATATCAGTAATATCTCTTTAATCCGACAACTTTGCCGAGGATATCGACTTTATCGAGGATTATGGGTTTCATCGTGTCATTTTCGGGCTGGAGGCGGTAGTGACCGTTTTCCTTATAGAAACGTTTTACGGTAGCGTCCTCACCGTCAATGAAAGCGACTACTATATCACCGTTTTCCGCATAGCTGACGCTTTTGACGATGACGATATCACCGTCAAGGATACCTGCGTTTACCATACTTTCGCCCTTTACCCTGAGAGCGAAAAGGTCTTTGGGGTCAACACCGCTTATCTCGAAATTTATATATCCTGTTATATCCTCATATGCGGTTATGGGCTGACCTGCTGTTACAGTACCCATTACGGGAACGGAAACAGATGCGCTGTTGGGAAGTCTGAGAGAGCGGTTGAGACTGCCTGTTTTTTCGATAAGACCGTCCGCAGCGAGAGCCTCGATATATCTGTGAGCGGTTGAAGTGGATTTAAAGCCCATGTAGTCCATGATTTCTCTTACAGACGGAGATATACCGCTGCCGAGTCTTTCCTTGATGTAGTTAAAAACCTCAATTTTTTTCTGATTTGACATAATCATTCCTCCTCGGATAATTTTTTGAGTATCATTCTTGCTATTTTATATGCATCACCGCAGCCGAGAGTTATAACGAGGTCACCCTCCTGAGCGTGACTGCAAATATAATCGCATATCTGGCTGAAATTGGAATATTTTCTTTCGTCAGTCCATTCCTCCTCCTCATTCTGCGGAAACCATATGCAGTTCGGGATTTTTTCTGCGAGGTGGCGGGTAAATATTCCGTATGTGTTTTTTTCTCTGCTGCCCATTATATCGGTAAGAACAGCGTGGTCGGGAATTTGCAGAACTCTTGCGAAATCGTCAAGAAGAAGTTTGGTTCTGCTGAAAGTAAAGGGCTGGAAAACTGCCCATACTTTATTGAAATTCATTTCCATAGCGGCATTGAGAGTTGCTTCGAGTTCGGTGGGGTGGTGGGCATAGTCATCGACAACGGTTATGCCTTTTTCGCAGCCGAGTTTTTCAAAGCGTCTTTTTGCGCCTCTGAAATCTTCAAGACCTTTCTGAATAAAGCTGAAATCAACACCGCATTCTCTTGCCGCAGCGACTGCCGCAAGCGAATTTAAAACATTGTGTATACCTGCCACATGGAGTGTGACAGTGCCGAGTTTTTCGCCTTTGTACATGGCATCATAAACAGTTAAAAGACCGTTTTCGTGCTTTACGTTTTCGGGGTAGTAGTCGCATGAACTGTCTTTGCCGAAAGTTATGATTTTCTTATCGAGACCGTTTACAGCTTTCATGGTATTTTCGTCAGAACCGTTTACTATGAGAAGTTTTGAGGTATTCTGTGCAAATTTTCTGAAAGATGCGATGATATTTTCAAGAGTACCGAAATAGTCGAGGTGGTCTGCGTCTATATTCAATATTACTGCGATATCGGGGAAAAGTTTAAGGTAATGGTCTTCAAATTCGCATGATTCACAGACGAGTATATCACTTTTGCCTGCTATGCCGCTGCCGCCTATGCAGGGGAGTTTTCCGCCTATATATGCGGACAGGTCAACGCCTGCGGTATAGAGAATCTGAGTTATCATTGAAGTGGTTGAAGTTTTGCCGTGAGTACCTGAAACGCAGACTGCATTACTGTACCAGCCTGTAATTATGCCAAGGAGGTCAGCCCTTTCGAGTACGGGAATACCGCTTGCCCTTGCCGCCATGAGTTCGGGGTTATCCTCCATGATAGCGGCTGTATGGACGATTAAATCCGCACCCTTTATATTTTCGGCTTTCTGACCGATAAATACTTCGATACCCATTTTTCTGACAGCATCGAGAGTTTCAGTCTCGTTGTTGTCGCTTCCCGTGAGGAAATAGCCCTGTGAATGGAGAATCTGTGCGAGGGGATACATACCGCTTCCGCCTATGCCGATAAAATGTATATGTTTTTTGTCATTCAAGATATTAATATCCAAAAAAATCACCTTTCCTAAATTCATAATCCATAATTCACAATTCATAATTTAATGCAGAATAATGAATTAATCAGCACTACTATTATTATACAATAAACCTCTTAATATTTCAATAGGCGAATTAAATTTTCTTCACATTCTCACATTCAAAAAAGTATATTATTCGTTTATTTATGTATTTTTATGCATACAGTACATAAAGTACATATTAATCAGGCTATTGACAGAAATATTTATATATGTTAAAATAATTATGATATATAATTTTAAATGCTCCGCATTTACAGGGGGTGATAAATTGATTGAAAAGGAAAGGTGCAATGAAATAATAAGCCAGTATTACACCGAAATATATAATTACTGCTTTGCCCGTATGAATTTCGACAGCTATGCCGCAGAGGACTGCACTCAGGAGGTTTTTATAACGCTTTTCCGCAAAATCAAAGACCTCGATGATGATAATATACGACTATGGCTTTACAGAAGTGCAGACAATATAATGAATACTTACAGGCGTAAGAATATAAGAAATGATTTGAGTTTGGAGGAAAGCCCCGAAGTACGGAATACTGCCGAAAATCCCTTTGATAAAGATAACGGGGAAAGTATTCTGGATATCCTCGATGATGAGGAAGTAAAAATAGTGAGGGAATATTACTCCTCCGATTACGGGGATAAAAAATCTGTCGCAAAAAAACTCGGTCTTTCAGTAACTGCACTCTATCAGAAAATACATAAAATAAAAGATAAATTAAAGAAACATAAAAATTAACAAACTGTCCGTGCCGTTTTTGTGCATATATACAAAATTTTGAAAACATGATAAAAACTCAGCATTTTTCCGACATTTATATATATAGGAAATTATGCATAATTTTAAAGGAGAGGTACCTATGAAAAAAGATGAAAAGCTAAAAACTCTTTTTGACAGGTTTGACAATAATATTATAAATGATATTCAGACTCAGCTCGATGAAGAACTTTCAAAAAGCGACAAGGATTTCAACCCCGATAAAGTCGCTGAACTTACCGCTCTTATCGCCAGTATAAAAGGCGGTACTCTCACCGAGGAAAGAAAACTGGACAATATCGGAAAAATAACCGATTCCGTTATGGCTGAACAGAAACGCTCACAAATCAGCAGAATCTGTAAAGTCATTTCAACTGTCTGTGCCTGTCTCGTCATAGTAATCGGTCTGAATATCTATACTATGAATACTTTCGGAGATGATTTGTTCTCAGCTGCCATAAAAGCCGCCCAGAACGGATTTTCACTCGACTTTTCAGGAGACGGCAACGATACTCCCCCGAGTGAAGATAACCCCGTAGAAGCTCTGTCAACAACCACTGCCGCTGACTATGAGGAAGATGATACAGGTACTACCATTACCGCAGCTACCCCCGAATCCCCTGTCACCAAAACAGATATAAATGAACAGCCCGTGACAGAAACATCAGAAAATGAAATTTTTTCAACAACAACCTGCGCTCCCGTCAACACTGATGACTCTACTACAACAGCAGAAGAAACTGCCCCATATCACAGCGATACACAGACTGTCCCTTATGAAAGCACTTCAACAAGTACAACTCCCTGCTCCCCTGATATAACAGGTGATGAAAATACAGATATTTCAGCTTACATAAACGATATATGCAGCAACAACAACGTTTCCGCCTGCAATATAGACAATTCCTTCATGCCTGCAATGCAGGAGGCTGAATCTGAAATAGAATACACTCAGTATTCAACGGATATTTATTTCCACTTCACCGCAGACAATGCAAGAATGGATATAATTATCGAAAATTATTACAACAAAAAAGATATCCCCGAAATGCTTATCCCAAGCGCAAGCATGAATTACGAAATAATAAGCATACCGTGCGGAACAGCATTTCTTTTCACCGAAAACGATATAACCACCGCTGTATTCTCGCAGGGAAGCACCGTATATACAATAACAGGTCAAAGTTCGGAAAACAGTATATCCGATATTATAAAGAACGCAGCAAAGGGATTTATTCCCGATACAGAGAATTGAGGAAAGCTAAATGAAACTAAAAAAGATTCTTTCCGCTGTCGGTATACTGTTCATATTCCTTATGAGTTTTTCGGAATTTAATGTCTTTGCACAGGAAAATACAGGTCTTATCACAAAATGCTCCCTCTCCTGCGAAGAATGCGGAAACGGCAAGCTTAAAATTTCAGCAAAAACTCAGGCTTCAGGAATTATGTCCGAAATAGGATTTGAGAATATAACTATACAGTACAGCGATGACGGACTAAACTGGTATGACGAAAAAAATATAGGCACTATGATACAATACAATGCAAGCCACTACTGCATTGACGGAATAACAACTGACGTTTCAGGCGGTCACCTGTACCGCATAGTCTGCACACATACCGCAACAGGAAATTTATTTATGAGCAGTGAAACTTTCACACAGACAGCCGTACATTCATCAAAATATATTTCTGCATCACAGAATGAAACTTATCATTCCGACAATAACTACGACTCAACCACAACCGATATTCAGACAACTGTTTCAACAACTTCAACAACTTCAACAACTGCACTGTCAACAACTTCATCATATACTTCCACAAGTTTTTCAACAGTTTCAACATCTTCAACCACCGTAACCACCACCGAAATTCAACAGCAGGACAATACTTCATCTGATTCAGGAAACAAAACCAATACAAACAGGATATATGAATATTTCGGAAACGATTCGCCTGTAACGGGAGTTACTGCACCGATAGCATCTTTATTTGCCCTTGTTATCTCGGTATTTGCTGTTGCTGAATTGAAGAAAAAATAAAAAAACGGTCAGGATAAAACCTGACCGTTTTCAATTATTATGTATCTTCTTCTGTTGTTTCTTCGGTTTCCTGAGTTTCTGATTCTGCCTCAATGAGAGCGAGCTGATTGCAATAAGCTTCGAGTATGCGTTCTTCAAAGACTTTTCTTGAACTTGGTGAGATAGGGTGAACTATATCACGGAAAACGCCGTTTTCATCTTTACGGCTCGGCATAGCAACGAAAAGTCTTTCATCTCCCTGAACAACCTTGATGTCATGCACTGCGAGCATATCATCAACGGTCACGGACACAACAGCTCTAAGTCTGCCATCGGACATAATTTTTCTGATTTTTACATCTGTGATTTCCATTTATTTTACCTCCTTAGATATCCGCTTTTGAGAGCGGAATGTGCTGATTCGCCTTTGAACCGGCACACACGGGGATTTTGTCAAAAGTATTCCCATGAGCTGTAATGTCATTGATTAACATTATAACGCATAATTCTAAAAAAATCAAGTGATTTTGATAAATTTAAAAAAATTTTTTTATTACAGGCTATACTTTTACGTTATTTGTTTTAACTATAAAGGTGTATTAAAACTGCCGTCCCCCCGCAAATGGCGAAAGGACGGCAGATTTCCGTTTTTTGGCTATATCCCGTTGTTTTGGTAGGAGATATTATATTTTTGCAAGCTCTGCGAACTGTTTTTTAAGTGCAGGATATATTTCCCTGTAAAGCTGATAATATTTTTCATATTCGGGAACATTTTCGGGAGCAGGCTTCTGAATCCTGTCAGTCTTTACGATTTCCTTGCAGGCTTCGGGGACGCTTGAATATATACCTGCTCCCACGCTTGCAAGTATCGCCACGCCCAGCGCAGGACCTTCCTTTGAAGAAGATGTTTTAACATCGCAGTTGTACAAATCCGCAAGCATACTCCTCCATAAAGGTGATGAGCCTCCGCCTCCGCAAGCCATCATATCATTTACATTAATATTCATCTCTCTGAATACTTCAATGCAGTCTCTCAGTGAATACGCTACGCCCTCCATTACTGCACGGAGCATATCTCTCCTTGTATGAATGGCTGAAAGTCCGAAAAATACTCCTCTTGCATCAGGGTCAAGATGAGGAGTTCTCTCTCCCATGAGATATGGCAGATATAAAAGCCTGTTCGCTCCCACGGGAACGTTTTCAGCCTGTTTGTCCATGAGATAATATTCATCAACGCCCATAAGCTTTGCAGTTTCCTTTTCGGTCATGCAGAAATTATCCCTGAACCATTTAAGTGAAAGTCCTGCGCCCTGAGTAACTCCCATAACGTGCCATGTATTCGGAACGGCTGCACAGCAGGTATGTACTCTGCCTTTTTTATCAATGGATATTTTTGAAGTATGTGCGAATACAACTCCTGATGTTCCGATAGTAGTGAAAGCCTTTCCGTCCTCACATACACCTGTACCAAGTGCGGCGGCGGCATTGTCTCCTGCACCGCCGACAACTATTGTATTTTCGCAGAGATTAAGTTCATCAGCCATATTCTTTGTGAGAGTGCCTGTAATTTCACAGGATTCATAAACTTTGCCGAGCCATGATTTGTCTATCTCAAAGGCTGAGAGAAGTTCATCAGACCATTTTCTGTTGGGAACATCAAGAATCTGCATACCTGATGCATCTGAGACTTCTGTTGCATATTCGCCTGTAAGAATAAATCTAAGATAATCTTTCGGGAGAAGTATATGCTTTACCTTTGAATATATTTCAGGCTCATTATTTTTAACCCATAATATTTTTGATGCCGTCCAGCCTGTAAGCGCAGGATTCGCAGTAATTTCGACAAGCCTTTCCTGTCCGACAGTTTCATTCATATATCTGACTTCATTTGCAGTTCTCTGGTCACACCATATAATTGAACGTCTAAGGACATTGTTATCCTTGTCGAGCATGACAAGACCATGCATCTGACCTGAAATTCCTATGCCTTTTATATCCTCTTTTTTAACTCCGCTTTCCGAGACAACAGCCTTTATTGTGTTAATCATAGCATCAGCCCAGTCTTTCGGATCCTGTTCGGCATAGCCGTTTTTGGGCTGATACATGGGATATTCGATAGTTTCCGAGGATATAACATTACCTCTCTCGTCAAAAAGAACTGTTTTAGTACCGCTTGTACCGCAGTCCACGCCTATAACATACGCCATAAAAAAACTCCTTTATTTATTTCTTGATTTTGCAGTAAATTCGCAGACGGTAACTTTTATTATCTCAACTGCTGATGTCATTCTGCTGTCAATATCAAAATCACGGTCTGTCTGATTTTTCATCAATAGTTTAAGACCCTTTATTTTTTCCTGCTCATCGCTGACAATTTCCGCATTTCCGTACCCTATAAATGAACTGTACAGAGAACCATATCTGCAAGGAACATCTCCGCCTGAAACAATTTCCGCATCACATTCCAGTTCAATGCATACATTCGGGTTATTCCTTATAAGTTCAAGTTTTTTGCCTTCTCCTGCACAGTGCATAAAGAAAACAAATTTTCCGTCTGTAAATTCATAGCCGTAATGCAGAGGGACAATATAGGGATAAACCTTGTCAAAAAGTCCGAGGTGAAGTATTTTTGCCCTGCTGACTATATTAATAATATCTTCTGTATCTTTAATTTCCCTGTCTTTTCTTCTCATTATGATTCCTTTTCCTCGTAAAGCCTTTAAACGGTTATCTGATAAAATGTGTACCCTGCCACGGTTCTTTTTCAGGGAGACCATATTTTTCCCTGCCCAGAGCGATAGACTTCATAAGAAACGCCATATTTCTCGCAAGAACTCTCATAGTCTGCAAACCTTCGGCATCTTGTTCAGCCTCGCCCTTATTTCTGCCGTGTACGCTGTTCCAGTACTGACTTGATGCAACAGGCATACCGCAGATTGTAAAATATTTGTTCAGTTCATCAAAGGTGGACGAACAGCCCCCACGCCTTGCAACTGCCACGCTTGCGCCTACTTTCATAGTCTTGTCGAAAGATGTACTGTAAAATAATCTGTCGAGAAATGAAATTATTGTACCGTTCGCAGATGCATAATATACGGGTGATGCCACGATAAGACCGTCAGCCTTTTCAAATTTTTCAGCAATTTCATTCACTTCATCACTGAATACGCATTTTCCGATTTCCGCACACTTATTGCAGGCTATACAGCCCCTTATATTTTTACCGCCTATCTGACAGACTTCTGTCTCTATATCCTGTTCGCTGAATATCTTTACAATCTCGTTGATTGCAAGAGATGTATTTCCGTCATGTCTTGGGCTTCCGTTTATTATGATTACTTTCATTGAAATTCCTCCTTATGGTTATGTTCCCTGAAATATAACACGAAATATATTATATTTAAAATTATAAACAGACTTACCGAAATAATGCCTATTTTCATTCCGCTTTGAAGTGTAAGATTCCACCAGAAGAAAAATATCCCGACTGTAAGCCTTGATTTATCCGTAAGGGAAACAAGTGCTTTCCTGTCTGATTTTACAGCCTTTACCGATATGATTTCGATAACCGCAAGAATAACAAATAATACCGCCTGCGGTATCAGCAGATAATGCTTGTCAAGGTATCTGTCAAGATTTGCAAAATATGCAAGCCCGTAATAATCCTCATTGAAATAGAGTTCTTCATCTGCGGGGAATCTGTCCCAGCACCAGAAAAGTATAAATGCCTCGCCTGCCGTTATCATATATGTGATAATTCGGCTTAACCTGTGGAAAGCCTGCGGATTTTTCTCTTTTTTTGATTTTATTTTATGCTTTCTCCGCAGAACAGTTCCGCATAAATTTATGACAAAAATGACAGCAAGGAATATTTTTGCAAAATTCATCTGCAAATCAATATCAAGCGGTATCTGCAACGATACCGAATATGACCATACAGCAAAAAATGTACACCAGAACATTCCGAAAAAATCCAGTGCCATACACATTTCAGTCCTGAAAATCTTTTCGCCCTGCTCCGTAAGTTTAAGACCTGTTTTCACTTTTAATATGAAATGATTTGCAACAGCAGCTATTGTCAGCATTATACCGCTGACTATATGCGGATAAAAGCCGTAAAATTTCGAGGCAACAACGTCAAACTGTCCGTCATAAGAAAAATGCATACCTATTTCTTCGGGCAGACTGCTCCATTTTGTAAGATAAAATATAAGGCTTCCGAAAAGTATTAATATATTCAGGGAAAACAATATCCTGTGTATTATTGTAAATGTTTTATTCAAATCCCCGCCCCCACTATAAAAACATTCGGAATATCCCTGTGCAGAGATATCCCGAACATTTTAAAATCATTAAAGGCTGAACATGATATTATTTATGATAGATTCAAGCATTTCCTGTCTGCCGCTTGAAAGTGAATCTGTAACCTCACCTTTTTCGAGGGCATATTTTTCAAGTTCCTCAAATCCGACTTTTCCGTCAATAATATCCTTGCCTATGCCTGTATTCCATGAAGAATATCTTTCAGCAACGAAATTGTCAATTCTTCCGTCATCAATCATTTTCTGAGCGATTCTCAGACCAAGTGCGAATGTATCCATACCTGCGATATAGCTGTAAAAAATATCTTCGGGAGTATATGAGCCACGTCTTGCCTTTGAATCGAAATTAAGTCCGCCGTTGGTGAATCCGCCTGCTTTAAGGACTTCATACATACAAAGTGCCGCATCATAGATATTTGTCGGGAACTGGTCAGTATCCCAGCCGAGAAGCGGGTCGCCCTGATTTGCGTCAATTGAACCGAAAAATCCGTTATCCCTTGCAACTCTGAGTTCATGCTGGAAAGTATGCTGTGCAAGAGTTGCATGGTTAGCCTCAATATTCATCTTGAAATCCTTTTCAAGACCGTATTTTCTGAGGAATCCGAGAACGGTTGCGGTATCGAAATCGTACTGATGTTTTGTAGGCTCTTTGGGTTTTGGTTCGATATAGAAATCGCCCGTATAGCCTATTGAACGGGCATACTTGACAGCCATTTTCATAAGGCGTGCCATATTGTCGAGTTCAAGACCCATATTTGTATTGAGGAGAGTTTCGTATCCTTCTCTGCCTCCCCAGAATACATAGCCGTTTCCGCCAAGTTTTACAGTAGCTTCGATAGCTTTTTTAATCTGTGCGGCAGCGTATGCGAAAACATCTGCGGAGGGAGATGTACCTGCACCGTGCATATAACGAGGGTGGTCAAAGCATTTTGCAGTACCCCAGAGGCATTTCATACCTGTTTCCTTTTGTTTCTGTGCGATGTAGTCGGTGATTTCGTCAAGTTTTGCATTAGTTTCTGCGAGATTTCCATATTCGGGAGAGAGGTCACGGTCATGGAAACAGAAATACTCAATTGAAAGCTTGTCCATTATCTCGAAAGCGGCATCGACTTTTGCCTTTGCTCTTGCGACAGGGTCGGACTGTCCCCATGTCTTGTCGGCAGTACCCACACCGAACATATCAGTGCCGTCACCGCCCATTGTGTGCCACCATGAAAGTGCAAATTTAAGCTGTTCCTTCATAGTTTTACCGCCGATTACCTCATCGGGGTTGTAGTACTTGAACGCCAGAGGGTTTTGGGAGTTCTTTCCTTCGTACTGGATTTTTCCGATTTTTTCAAAAAATTCGCTCATAATAACCTCCTAAGTTATTAATTATATATAAACCTTTTCAAGGCTTATTTCTAAAACTCACAAGCTAATTATAACATATAAAACTTATTCGGTCAAGCATAAATAACAAAAATTAATCATATCCGCATTAAATAATATAAAATTTATAAAACAAAAAGGAACTGAATGTCAGTTCCTTTTTTAATCATCATGTTTCGAGGAGGTCAGTGGAAAGTTTTCTTGATGTAACATCGAAATAGTTTTCAAGTTCTGCAACATAGTATCTGAAACAGATTTTTCCGTTATACAGCATTACATCACCTGATTCTGAAACTCCGAGGTCAGCAAGGTCGCTGTCGGAAAGTTCACTCAGAAGCATGGAATTTTTAAGAGTGATATAGAAATTACTGAGCCACTCTGTACTCATATCTTTAAGGTAGAGTTTTTCGCCGTCTGCGAGGGGATATTCCTCAAGGGTTCTCTCTGTCGGTTCTTTGATATAGTAGTCTCCCATGGAATCTCTTGCAATGTTGAAAATTGCGAGCTGTTCGTCTGTGAGGGTACTCAGCGGTATGGGGTCAACATCTGAGGCTGTAAGACCGAGCTTGAATTTATCTTCTGTTTCTATATCCGAAAGCTGGAGTCTGTCATTGAATGTATGACCGAACTTAGCAAGATTTTCGTCACTGGGGTGTATGGCGATATTGTCGGAAATATCGTCAAGCTGTTTGGTTATATCACTTCTTGACATTGTAGTCCACTGGATATCTATATTTTCGCATATAGGTCTTTCCTGATATACAATCCGTTCCATATTTTTGAGTGTGAAAGTAGCGAAAGGATATACAACATCTGCATAGTTCGGTTCAACGTATACGGCTGTACTTCCGTTTGAAGTATCTTCGGTATTCACAACTCTGTATCTGTAAAGACCTGTTGGAGAAACACCGCTTTCGACTTCATGCTGTACTGCTGATGATACAAAGAACGATGTAAACAGAAAATATCCGAGCGCACCGAATATATACAAAAGCAGTATTATTGTACCGAATGCCGTTTTAGCACCTTCTCCCGCACCCGAAAGCAACAGGATTACAACACCCGTGACGATTATGGGGATTATCATTTCCCACTCACCGAAATACAGAAGCACCACGGGCAGCATAAGCGGCAATATCAGGAAACTGCATATTCGTGTAATAATCTGATGCCTTGTATAGAGCATATTGACAAGGGCAAGGACTGATACTACAATTGCGATAATCATAAGATTCACCCGTGAGGGAATATGTATCTTATAGAATACAGAATAATAGCAGAGAGAGCCGACTATAAATGTATACAGCAGGCTGAGCAGTGCAAAAACTCTTTTTGTCCATATATTTGCAAAAAAACTTTTCATTTCTACCTCCGAAATAAATACAGGTTTTAAGTCCGCATAAATCTATTATATCATTTTTAAAGTAATAATACAAGATGTTTTTAAAATTTTTTCGGTTATTTGGTTACTATTTGGTTACAGTTTTTCAACACTTTACAAATCTGAATATATATGTTATAATTACAGTATTGACTGAATATAAGAAAATATTAAAATTATAATTAAAAAAGGGGATTCACATGGCAGGTTATTTCAGAAATATTTCGGTAATGCGAAAAATATTCATTCTTCTTGCGCTGGCAGTCATGGTTATAATCTTTTGTTTTTCAAGCGAAAATTCATCACAGTCATCTCTCACAAGCAGAGGCATAACGAAATATCTTGTTTCAATATTCGTCCCTGACCTTGAATGGCATACATGGGCTGAACAGAAGGAAATAATGAACACTGCCACTCATATTGTACGCAAATGCGCCCATTTCAGCATATATGCACTTCTCGGATTCTTTACAGGTCTTTCCATGGGCAAGGGGAAATTTTTAAGCTTAAATTCTGTAATCTCGCTTGATTTGTGTTTTCTCTATGCCTGCTCCGACGAAATGCATCAGCTTTTTATATCAGGGCGTTCAGGGGAATTTACTGATATTATCATAGATACTTGCGGCAGTTGTACGGGAATTATAATATCTGTCCTTATATACAGGCTGTTTTGCAGGATATTCAAAAAAGAGCTGTCACAATGACAGCTCTTTGATTTATTGCTCCTGATTTTCTTTTTTTATTCCGAAAATCGCCCTCAGTATGCCTGAAAGTATCTTAGGACTTTTTATCACGACTATTTTCATATGTATCCCTCCCTTGCTGTTATAGTACATTATATTCAGCAGGGGTTTTTTGGTTACTTTTCAGACCATATGAGGAGGGCTTTTCCTGAGCGTATGGAAATTACGGCTTTTCCGTCCGTTATTTCGTTGCTTACACCGAGCGGAAAACTGTTTTTCAGGGTATAATTTTTGAGCGGATATTTAGTGCCACGCATATATTCTATGTCAAGTTCGTCACTTACGGCAAAAAGTGAAAAATATCCGCTTTCAGATGCAGTAAAATTATGCACACCTTTTCCGAGGGCGGTGACAAAATTTCCGTTGTCACACATTGACATACGGCAGCCGTTTTCGCACGCATACACAAGAGTCTGTATATTTGCAAAAGTATGGTCGAATCTTCCGCCCATTCCGCCGAGGAGAAGTATATTTGTACAGCCTTTTTCTATTGCAAGCTTTACAGCGAGCATTGTATCGGTATCATCTTTTTCGGGTTTACTGCGGTGAACTTCGACACTTTCGGGGATATCACCGTCAAATGAATCGAAATCGCCTACAAACACATCTGGGATTATTTCAAGTTCCTCTGCGAGTTTATAACCTCTGTCAGCGGCTATAATTATTCCGTTTCTGCGGAAATTTTCAACGGCTAATTTTTTGATATTACCTGCATCTCCGCCTGCAAGTATAACACAGTATTTCATTTGATTTCCCACTCCTTCAGCTTTTTTGCCTCATCATACATAGTGCAGTAGCTTGCATGACGGCTTTCGGATATTTCGCCCCTTCTGACGGCATCAATTATAACACAGCCTTTTTCGCATATATGGGCGCAGTCACGGAAACGGCATTCTCCCTCCGCCTTTGAAAATTCTCTGAAACAGCCTGCAATTTCCTCCTTGCGAATTATATCGTATCTGTTTGTCTCAAAGGTTGAAAATCCGGGGGTATCTGCGATATATCCGCCTTCAGCGAGTTTATAGAGTTCGGCATGGCGTGTGGTATGCCTTCCTCTGCCGAGTTTACGGCTTATTTCGCCTGTCGGGATATTCAGCGATGAATCAACGGCATTTAAAAGTGTAGATTTTCCCGCACCTGAATTTCCTGTAAATGCGCTGATTTTTCCTTTGATGAGATTTCTGACAGCATCTATTGTATTTTCGTCATTATAACTGACTTCAATGACATCTATTCCTATACTGCTGTATATTTTTCTGATTTCGGTACTTTCGCCGAGGTCTGTTTTAGTGATGACGACAGCGGGGGTTATTCCCTTATATTCTGCTACTGCGATAAATTTGTCAATGAGAAGAAAATTCGGTGCAGGACTTACCGTAGACACTACAAATACAAGCAGGTCAAGGTTTGCAAGCGGAGGTCTTATTATATGGTTTTTCCTCGGAAATACGTCATATATAACATTGTCTTTAATCTGAACTTTGTCGCCTGTGCATGGGCTTATGCCTTTACTGCGGAAAACTCCTCTTGCCTTGCACTCATATAAACCGTCAGGGGTCTCTACGGTATAGAGACCCCCGAGGCATTTTATTATTATACCGCAGTTATTTTCGGTATTCATCAATACCATACCCACTGACCTGTTACGGCATCAACGTAACCGTTTACACCAGGCTGATATTCTCTCCAATGACCGTCAACAGGGTCCCATTCGCCGTTGACATAAGGCTGGTAGGTATATTCTGTGGGAGCTTCCGTAGGCGGCTGCTGAGTTTCTTCCTGAGGCTGTTCCTGAGGCTGTTCCTGAGGCTGTTCCTGAGGCTGTTCTTCCTGCTGCTGCTGCTGTTCTTCTTCCTTATTTTCGGTAGCTTTCGGGAATCCTTCAACCTGGTCGAATGCTGCCCATACGTCCTCGGTTTCTGTTGTGATAGTACCCTCGGCAAAGTTGAAGTAATAAGTTCCGATAGTAGCTCTTACGTTTGTATTGAGGTTAGTAAGCATTACTGTTACATATACCTTTTCGCCTGAACCCTTTACATCATGGCTGATAGTTGACATTTCGGGGCAGAGGATATTGGGAGTTGTATCTGTACTTACTTCGCCGTCTTCGCCTTTGAGCATGAAGTCGATAACGAAACGTCCGTTAGCTTCTGCGGGGAAGTTTACAGCATAGGTTATCTGACCGTCAGGATTCTGACCGTTACTTACCTGAAATACGATTTCCGAACCCATATCGACTTTTTCGCCTTTTTCGATGCTCTGACCTACGACCTTGCCTTCGTCCTCATAAGATGCAACTGATTCAGTGCTTGGTTTAAGACCCTTGTATTCAGCAAGTGCAACGGCATCTTCTGCATCAAGACCGATATATTCGTCAACGCTTACCTGACCTGCTTCGAGACCCATGCTTACATAGAGGAGGATAGTCTGACCCTTATGGACTTCTGTACCCTCACTTGGTTCAGTTCGTATTACATAGCCTTTTTCTATTTCGGAGCTTGAAGCATTTTTGACTTCACATTCAAGACCTCTCTGGCGGAGCTGGTCTTTTGCGAGTTCCTGATTCATATTTGCGAGTTTGGGGACTTCAACAGTTTCCATACCCTTGCTTATTTTTACTTTGAGGATATCGCCCTTTTTGAACTCTGTACCTGCTGCGATGTCCTGAGAGATGATTATACCTGCATCATATTCGTTATATTCTGCGCCGTCCTCCTGAAACTGTATGCTGTTTCCGTACTGTGAAACTGCATCGTTGAAGTCCATGCCTACGAAATCGGGCATTGTATAGTCATTTTTATCGCTATTGTTTTTGAGCAGACCGCTGAGGAGGGTAGCTATAAATATAACTGCAACTATGATAACTACAACGACTACTGCGGTGAGTACGGGGACAACGAGTGAGGAACGTTCTTCCTCTTCTTCTTCCTCTTCCTCGCCTGCTTCATCGGGTTCATAGTATCCGTCATTGTTATATATATCTCCGTATCCCTGAGGCTGCTGGGGCGGATAGGGCTGCTGCTGGGGGTCTGCGTAGCCCTGAACGGGTGCGCCTGCATATATGGGCTGCTGCTGCTGAAGCTGTGCGGCTTCTGCCTCCTGAGCGGCTCTGATATTTGCAGATGTATCGAAATAGCGTGTACTGCTCTGACCGTCATCATCTTCTTCCTGATAGTAGTTGAAGGTAAGTTCGGGATTTGACTTGAACTTTTCGAGGTCGGAAATCATTTCGGCAGTTGTCTGGTATCTGTCCTCAGGTTTCTTTTCCATAGCTCTGAGGACTATTTCTTCAAGACCGTCAGGGATATCGGGGTTGACAGCTCTTGGTCTTTCGGGAATATCGTGCATATGCATAACGGCAATAGTTACGGGGTTATCGCTGTCGAAAGGCTTTTTGCCCGTAAGCATCTCGTACATCATAGCACCTACGGAATATATATCGCTTTTTGCGTCGGTAGGTTCACCGCTTGCCTGTTCGGGGCTTATATAGTGAACGCTTCCGATAGCCTGGTCGGTAGCTGTTTTTCCTGCTTCGCTTGCGAACTTGGCGATACCGAAGTCCATGACTTTTATAGTGCCGTCTGTAAAGAGCATTATATTCTGCGGTTTTATATCACGGTGGACGATTCCCTTATCGTGGGCGTGCTGTAATGCACGGAGTATCTGGATAATGAAGTGGAGGGTATCCTTCCATGTAAGGACTTTTTCCTCCTCGATATACTCTTTGAGGGTGATACCGTCGATATATTCCATTACGATGTATTGTATTTTGTCGGAGAATCCCACATCGAACACTTTTACTATATTGGGGTGTGAGAGTACGGCTATTGCCTTTGATTCGGTTCTGAATCTTCTGAGAAATTCCTCATTTTCGGAAAATTCCTTTTTGAGAATTTTGATTGCGACGGTTTTGTTATCAATAACATCAACGCCCTTATAGACCTTAGCCATACCGCCTATGCCTATAAGCTCGGTTATTTCGTACCTGCCGTCAAGTTTCTTGCCAATGTTCTTGTCCTTGTCCATACTTATTTCCTTCCTTTGTATTAATCAGAAATTACCGCAACAGATACGTTGTCACGTCCGCCCTTGCTCAGTGAAAGGTTTATAAGTTCCTGCACAACATCGTCAAAGGCTGTATTGGTAATAACATTATATATTTCATCATCGCTGCAATATCCCGAAAGACCGTCGGAACAAAGCAGGAGACTTATCTTGTTTTCATAATCGAGGATAAATGTATCTGTAAGCACTGTTTTTTCAACGCCTACTGCCCTGATGAGCATATTTTTCTGTGGGTGGCAGTCTCTTTCCTCCTCGGTTATTTTGCCCTGTTCATAGAGCAGAGTTGCAACATTGTGGTCGGTAGTAATCTGATGCAGACCGCTGTCCGTTATAAGGTAGGCTCTGCTGTCGCCCACATTTGCGATAAATGCTGATTTATCCGTTACAAATGCAGCCACGCAGGTAGTACCCATTCCGAAATTCTGATAATTCATCTTGGCTCTTTCGTATATGACAGAATTTGCGGCTGATACTGATGATACGAGGAGCTTACGCAGTTCTTCGTCATCAATATTCTCGTTATATCCTGCGGAAAATCTCTGGAAAAACTCTTCCATGGCAATGGTACTTGCTTCTTTTCCCGCACATTCTCCGCCCATACCGTCACACACGACAGCGAGGACATTATTTCCGAAATACTCACATCTTACTGAATCCTGATTCTCCTCACGTCTCAGACCAATATCCGTACCCGATCTGAATCTCACTTATCCGCACCTCCGTTTCCTGAATTTTCTTTATCTGCGTCACGTCTGAGCTGACCGCAGGCGGCTTCTATATCGCTTCCGAGGGTTCTTCTGACGGTGGCATTCACACCTCTCTCGGCGAGATACTTTGCAAAATCTGCGGCTTTTGCTCTTGTTGTACGATAATTTCTTTCTTTCACCTTATTGACGGGAATAAGGTTTACATGGCAGTTCATACCTCTTATGAGGGCTGAAAGCTTATCTGCATCTTTTTCCGATGAATTTACGTCATCTATGACGGCATATTCAAAGGTAATGCGTCTGCCTGTTTTTTCTGTATAATCTCTGCAAGCCCTGATTAATTCAGGGATATGGTATTTTCTGTTCACGGGCATTATTTCGCTTCTGCGTTTATCATCTGCGCTGTGGAGCGATACCGAAAGCGTAAGACCGAGTCTGAGTTCTGCGAGTTCATATATTTTCGGCACAATTCCGCAGGTTGAAAGCGATACATGGCGCAGGCTGAGGTTATTTCCGTTTTTATCCGAAACGAGTTTCAGAAATCTGAGAACATTGTCATAATTGTCGAGGGGTTCGCCTATGCCCATGAGGACGATACCCGATACTCTTATATTTCTGTCTGATTCGGTATTGTATATCTGCATAAGTATTTCAGACGGATTCAGGTTTCTTACATAGCCTGCGATAGTCGAGGCGCAGAAGTTACAGCCCATTTTACAGCCCACCTGAGTTGAGACACATATGCTGTAACCGTAGTTGTATTCCATGAGGACAGTTTCGACAAAATTACCGTCATTGAGCCTATAAAGATATTTTACAGTATTATCCATATGAGATTCAAGCTTTTTCTGCATAAATAGTCCATTTACACAAAATTTTTCTTTCAGAGCGGTTCTCAATTGGACAGATATATCAGTCATTTTATCGAAATCAAAGACTCTTTTCACATGAAGCCACTGAAATATTTGTTTTGCCCTGAATTTTTTCTCTCCGAGGTCTGTTAAAATTTTTTCAATTTCATCAAGACCGAGGCTGAGTATATCAATTTTATCCAACAGTTCACCGTCCTTTTTTTCTCATCTTGGCGATAAAAAAGCCGTCGCTTCCGAAATGCACGGGGAAAATGCTTGCCATGCCGTCAAACTTTCCGCCGAGTGGTTCGGGGAGTTTCACGAGTTCGATTTCGGGGTGATTTGTGAGTAATTTTTCGACCACCTTATTATTTTCGGCTTTTCTGAGTGTACAGGTTGAATAAATCATTTCTCCGCCGTCAGCGAGGTATCTGAGGGCATTTTCCGCAATACTGTACTGAATTTCGGGGAGATTTTCAAAATCATCGGGATTTTTGTATTTTATTTCGGGTTTGCGTCTTATTGCACCGAATCCTGAACAGGGTACATCACACAATATTTTTGTACACTTCGGGATTTCGGGATTGAATACTGTTGCATCTCCGACCTGTGCGGAAACGTTGCCGAGTTCAAGGGCTTTGATTCCTTGCTGTATAAGCTTCACACGGTGTTCATGCAAATCAAAGGAATAAATTTTCCCCTTGTTGTTCATCATTTCCGCCATAGTGAAAGTTTTTCCGCCGGGGGCGGCGCAGATATCGAGGACTGTATCGTTTTCAGCAGGATTCAGGGCGAGACAGCAGAGCTGTGAAGCCATATCCTGAACATGAAACCAGCCCATATCGAACATATCACTGTTTTCAACATTTATGAAACCTTTTCCCGTTACCTTATAGCAATACGGAATAATTTCAGATTTTTCAAAATCAAATCTGCCTTCCCATGATTTTATAAATTTATCTTCCGTGACTGCGAGGTTATTCAGCCTTATATAGAAAGGCGGTTCACCGATAGAATCCGACAGGAGATTTTCCGCAAGTTCGATGCCATAATCTTCCGCAAGGCTTCTGACAAGCCATACAGGTGCGGAATATTCAAGCGACATCTGATTTATCTTATCTTTGGGAATTTCATATTTCTTGTCTCTGCGGATAAAATTTCTCAGCACGGCATTTATCATACCTGATGCGCTTGACTTTTTAAATTCTTTTGCGAGTTTCACGCTTTCATTGACGGCTGCGCTGTCAGGCACGCTGTCCATATACAATATCTGATATATACCTGTCCTGAGTATATTGAGGACTACGCTGTCAAGCTTTTCAAGCGGACGTGAGGAAAGTCCGCTGATTATATGGTCAAGCGTGATTTTCCTCTCAACAACTCCGCAGTATAATGCCGAACAGAATTTCCAGTCCTGATAATCGAGTTTTTCAACTGTCATGGTATGACTGAGAACGATATGCGAATAGCTTTTGTATATGAACGTTTTTTCAAGAAGTTCAATTGTTATATGTCTTGCGCTTTTCATCTTCTTTTCACCGATAATAAAAGTCTCAGAAGCTGTAATATTGATGCAACAAGCGAAGTAACATATGTCATAGCCGCAGCCCTTAATACTTTCTGTGCGGCAGGGATTTCGGTAATGTTGAGAATACATTCGTTTTCAAGCGTTTTCAATGCTCTGTTGCTCGCATTAAATTCCGTGGGGAGCGTTACTATCTGAAAAACAACTACCGCACCGAACATAATTATACCTGCATATGCAAGCTGAGGGAATGAATTGAAGAAAAATACTCCCGCAAGAAAGACCCAGTACCATAACATAGAGCAGATATTCGTCACAGGGACAAGTTTGCTCCTGATTAAAATAGGCAGATAATTTTCGGAATGCTGACAAACATGACCGCATTCATGGGCAGCCACTCCGATAGCGGCTATACTTGATTTTCCGTATACTGATTCGGAAAGTCTCACTGTATTTGTGCGTGGGTCATAATGGTCTGTAAGTTCACCGCCCACACGTTCGATATTCACATCATAGAGACCATTGCTGTCGAGGATTCTTCTTGCGACCTGTTCAGCGGTCATGCCTCCTGAACTCTGTACCTTTGAATACTCTCTGAATGTGCTTTTAACATTCAATGATGCTATTATGGGAAGAACTATTATAAGAATAAGAAGCAGAATATCCATATTATCCTCCTTTATCCGAGCTTTTCACCTTTTGTTAATTTTTTTCCTCTGAGGAAATCATCAGTTTTCATACGTTTTTTGCCTTCGGGCTGAACTTCCGTGAAAACTACGGATTTTCCGTCACCGCAGGCGACTGCAAATTTTTTTTCATCTGAAACTGTACCTGTTTCTCCGCTTATGTCAGAAACTTCACTGCGGAATATTTTGATTCTTTTTCCGTCAAGCAGAGTGAATCCTGTCACGCCTCTTATGATATTATGGACTTCCTGAGCTGATTTAGTAAAATCGAGTGCAGACATTTCCTTTTTTATCATGGGGGAATAGCATGAAAGGCTGTCGTCCTGTTTTTCGGGGCTTAGAGTATTATTTTCAACGGCATCAAGAGTTTCTTTCAGAACTTCCCCGCCCATTACGGAAAGTCTTGCATAGAGTTCCTCATAGGTTTCGTTTTTGTCTATGGGAGTAGATTTTTTAATCAGCATATCTCCCGTATCAAGACCTTCTGACATCTGCATTGAAGTAACACCTGTTTCATTTTCACCGTTGAGGATAACCCAGTTTATTGGGGCTGCGCCTCTGTATTTCGGCAGAAGTGAAGCGTGGATATTTATACAGCCGTATCGTGGCAGTTCAAGAATTTCTTTCGGGAGTATCTGACCATATGCTGTCACGACTATCAAATCAGGGGAAATATCTTTAAGAATTTTCATTGAATTTTCGGCATCATCGCCTTTTTTCAGGGAAAGCGGCTGATAAACCTTATAGCCGTATTCAAGAGCCGCAGACTTTACGGCAGTCGGGACGAGCTGATTTCCTCTCCTGCCTCTTGGCTTGTCGGGCTGAGTGAATACTGCTGCGATTTCGTGACTGCTTTCGGCGAGGACTTTAAGGCATGGTACTGAAAATTCGGGACTTCCCATGAAAACTATTTTCATTTTCAGCCCTCCTCAGGAACGAAAAATTCCTCTACAATTTCAGTAAACACATGACCGTCAAGGTGGTCATTTTCATGACATACGCACTGTGCGCCGAGTCCTGTGAAATCCATTTCAAACCAGTTTCCGTTCCTGTCCTGAGCCTTTAAGTGGACGCTCATGGGACGGGTGACATATCCCCATACATCAGGGCATGAAAGGCAGCCTTCCTGAACTCTCTGTTTGCCCTCTCTTTTTGATACTTCGGGATTTATGACTTCAAAACTGCCTTCTTCGAGGTGCATTATGAAAATTCTTCTGCAAATTCCCACCTGTGGTGCAGCAAGACCGAGACCCTGAGCCTTGTCAAGTGTCTCATGCATATCATCGAGAAGTATTGCAAGTCTTTCATCGAATTTTTCGACAGGTCTGCATACTTTGTGTAATGTTTCATCTTTATCTGTTAAAATTTTTCTTAATGCCATCTGAATTATCCTTTCTATATTATACTCCCACATCGCCATTAATATCAGCGTAAAGAGAAATTTTATGCATCTCTTTAAGTTTTGCGCCCTGTGTGAGAATATCGCATATAAACCCTCTTATTTCGGGGGTATTCTTGCATTTCACAATTATCCTGTAACGGAATTTTCCGTTTATTTTTATATACGAACATTTTACAGGTCCTAAAACTCTGACAGGTGTTTTAGGCTGTAACTGTTTTAATTTTGTATTCATCAGAGACAATACTGCATATGCGCCTTTTTCAACGGCACTGTCATCAGTTCCTGAAAAGCACAGTATGCACATATCGCAGACAGGCGGAAATATAAGTTCACGCCTTATAGTTATTTCCTCGTTGTAAAAGCCTTCATAGTCCTGCTGTGCGGCAAGTTCCATAACATAATGGTCAGGGATAAAGGTCTGCAATACAGCCCTGCCTTTTCTGTCGCCTCTGCCGCTTCTGCCGACAACCTGCGTTATGAGGGAAAAAGTCCTCTCATAGCTTCGGAAATCTCCTGCATACAGTGACCTGTCAACAGAAAGCACTCCCACAAGCGTTACATTCGGGAAATCAAGACCCTTGCCTATCATCTGAGTACCTATCATTATATCATATTCACCGTTTCTGAAAGCGTTGAATCCTTTTTCATAGGAATATCTTGAAAATGTGGTATCAGCGTCCATACGCAGAATTTTCGCCTGCGGAAAATACATATTCAGTTCTTCCTCAAGTTTCTGCGTACCGAATCCCATACTTTTCAATTTTTTTGAACCGCATACGGGGCATTTCTGCACCTTATCGCCTGAATATCCGCAGTAATGGCACATAAGCCTGTTATTCTTCTTGTGGTATGTCAATGGTACTGAACAGTTCGGGCAGTATACAGGCTGATAACATTCGCAGCAGCTTATTATTGTATGGTATCCCCGTCTGTTAAGGAGAAGAATAGTCTGTTCGCCGTTTCGGAGGTTTTCCTGAATTTCATCGACAAGAAAACGGCTGAACTCCGTAGGATTACCCTCCTCACGTTCGATATTCATATCAATGACAGCAACTTCGGGGAGGGGATTATTGCCATAGCGGTTTTTCATTTCTATAAGGTTATAGATTTTCTTTTCAGCGAGGTAATAGCTTTCTATTGACGGGGTGGCAGATGCGAGGACAAGCACGCATTTATGTTTTTTACATCTCTGCTTTGCTATATCGCAGGTAATATATCTTGGGGAACGTTCTGATTTATAGGAGCGTTCGCCCTCCTCGTCAATAATAATTATTCCTATATTTGAAAGCGGTGCAAAAATCGAACTTCTTGTTCCGATAACTATATCGGCAATGCCGTTCTTTATGCGTTTGTATTCATCGAGACGCTGACCGAGTGAAAGCCCGCTGTGAATCACTGCGACCTTATCACCGAAAAGAAGCCTGAAACGGTTCAAAACCTGCGGAGTGAGTCCTATTTCGGGAATCAGCAGCATAGCTTTTCTGCCGAGTTTTATGGTATCTGCGATTAATTTTTCAAATACGGAAGTTTTTCCGCTGCCTGTTACACCGTGAAGGAGAAAAACTGACGGGGTTTTACTTTCAACATTTGAAAATATTCTGTCATATGCATTCTGCTGTTCATCTGACAGAATTATATCATCTGGGCTGATTCTTTCACCATTGTCATTTCCGACAGTTCGGAATACTTCCACTTCATATTCAACAGCCGCACCTTTTTCAGAAAGTCTTTTGACGACTGCATCTGTAACACCGCACATATATGCCGCCTCACTGACGGAAACAGCATCATTTTCAGCAAGAAAGTCCGCAACGGATTTTTGTTTCGGTGTAAGGCTGAAATTTTCGGGTGAAGACAAATATTCATCGGAAAGCCTTATCATTTTCACAGTTGCATCTGAGACAGCCTGACGGAAAATATTATCAGATTTCAGTGCGCCTGCGTCACAAAGTTCATCAATAAATTTCCTGCCGTTCTCTGATATAAAATCCTCTGCTTTATCGTTTAATTCCTTGTCATCAGCCGACTTTAATTTTTCAAGGAGTGCAGATGCATCTGCTGACAGCACGGAATTATTTCTGAATTTTTTTACAAGAGTGAAATTTTCCTTTACTTTCACGCTCATAGCGGGTGGGAGCATGATTTTTACCGCATCAAAATATGTGCAGAATGTATGCTCTCTCAGATATAATGCGAGTTCAAGAAGTTCATCAGATATTACAGGTTCTCTGTCGATAAGGTCATTTATTGGTTTAAGCGGATTGCCGCTGCCCTCTGATATGCCCATAACAACGCCTATACGCCTTGTATTTCCCCTGCCGAACGGCACAAGCACACGGCAGCCGCATTTCACGGGCATATTTTCGGGTATCGAATAGCTGAACAGTTTATCAAAGGAATATGCTGTTCCGCTGACGGCAATCTGTGCGGTTAATTCATTCAAGAGTGTTTACTATCTTGTATTTTCCGCTTGCGAGTTCTTCGACAGCGGTTTTGACGGGTTTTTCTTCAAGGGTTTCTCCCTTTTCGTAGAGTTCGTCTGCGATTTCCCTTGCTCTTTTAGCGACTGCTATTACAAGGGAATAACAACTTTCGTTTTTGGAAATTATCTGATTTACTGCTGGTCTGAGCATAATAAAAACACCTCTTAATTATTTTTTATCAAGAATTTCACCGATAAGCTCGTGTGAATTTTCTGCTTTAAGTTTTTCTGCTGACATAACGAGGAAAAAATCCTTAACAGCATCTTCAAGGGCATCATTTATGATTATATAGTCATATTTTATTGATGCGGCTATTTCGCCTGCGGCTTTTTCTATACGCTGTTCAATTACATCATCTGATTCTGTACCTCTTTTGTGGAGTCTCCTGCGGAGTTCATTTATTGACGGCGGAGCTATGAATATCATGAGTGCATCGGGGCGTTTTGCCTTTACTTTCATAGCACCCTCAACTTCTATTTCGAGGATAACGTTTATACCCTTTTCGAGGTAGGGGTCAACCTCTGAGAGAAGTGTACCGTAATAATGGTCGCAGTAGCCTGCATATTCAAGAAATTCGCTCCTCTGGATTTTTTCTTCAAACTCATCATTTGAGATAAAGTAATAGGTTACGCCTTCTTTATCTTCGGGGCGGGGGCTTCTTGTGGTTGCGGATATTGAACAGCGGTAATTTTTATCCTTTGTTATTTCCGCAAGCATAGTACCTTTTCCGCAGCCTGACGGAGCGGAAAACACGATTAATTTTCCTTTATTCATTATTTTCTGCACCTCCATTGATTCGTGCGGCGAGAGTTTCCGTTATCAGGGAGGACAGCACGACATGACCGCTGTCCATGATGATGACGGCTCTTGTTTTTCTTCCGTAAGTGGCATCTATGGCACGTCCGCTGTCCTTAGCCTCCTGAATGATTCTTTTTATGGGGGCTGAATCGGGACTTACTATTGTGACTATCCGTGAGACAGCTACCATATTGCCATAGCCTATATTGATAAGTTTCATAGTTCACCTACTCAATATTCTGTATCTGCTCTCTTATTTTTTCGATTTCGGCTTTCATATCGACAACGATTTTTGTGATATTTATATCCTGAGCCTTTGAGCCTATTGTATTTACTTCACGGTTCATTTCCTGAACGATGAAATCGAGTTTTCTTCCGACAGCCTCATCATGTTCAAGCATTTCGCACATCTGGGAGATATGGCTTCTGAGGCGGACAGTTTCCTCATCGACGGCTATTTTTTCGGCAAATACAGCGGCTTCGGTAAGTATTCTCTGCTGGTCAATGCTTTTGCTTTCGAGGATTTCGGAGAGTTTCTGATAGAGTCTGTTTCTGTAATTTTCGACTGTTTTCGGGGAAATCTCCTCAACTTTTGCGACCATAGAGAGTATAAGCTGTGATTTTGAGAGAACGTCCTCTTTAAGTTTTTCGCCTTCTTTTTCTCTCATGGAGACAAATTTTTCGAGTGCCTCGGAGGAGACCTGAGAAATATCGTTCCATACCTGTTCTTCGTTGTCGGGGGTTTTCTGGACATTGAAGATATCGGGGAGTTTTATAAGTTTTGAGAGAGTGAGGTCATCGCTGAGTCCGAACTCCTCGGATATACTGCGGAGGGCTTTTATATAGCCTTCTGCGGCGGCTTTATTTATAGCTATTGTGGTATCCTTGTTTTCGATATTGTTTATTGTGACAGAAATCTCGACTTTTCCTCTTGTTATACCTGTTTTAAGCTGTGCTTTCAGTTTTTCGTCGATATAGCTGTATGCTCTTGGTATTCTTGAAGAATACTCATAATAGCGGTGATTCACGGAACGTATTTCGACAAGGATATCCCTGCCGTTTATAATTTTCTGCGCCCGTCCGTATCCTGTCATACTTTTAAGCACATAATCGCCTGCTTTCATTTAATTTTACGCATAAATATACTATTATATTATTATAACACGCAAATCCAAAAAATGCAAGCGTTTTGACTAAAAAAACGGTCTCCGAACCGAAGTTCGGAAACCGCTGAATGAACATCATTAAATTACTTTAACTGATCAGATGTAATCGGGAAATCAGCCTGCTTGATAACGCCTGCATCAACGAGCTGAACACCTGCTGCGTCCTGACCTGTAATACCATTACCTCTGTCAACGCAGTCGCCTCTGTCTTTACCTTCATCGGTAAGACCATACTTGCCCTGATTAGCAAGGTGCTGGAGAATAGCAACAGTATCAGAGATAGTAACCTTATTGTCAACGTTAGCATCACCGAGGAGTATAGAAGGTGTAGGACCATCTTCAAAAGGAAGAACCTCAGGATAGAGAAGTGCCATAGTACCTGTTGTGATGAGAGCATCACCCATATGCCAGAATCTGTGGAGCTTGTAGTAGTAATCATCTGTTTTGCCTGTTGCATCGTAAACAGCCTTACAAGCCTGATACATTTCATCATCAGCATATTTCTGACGGATAGAGCTGAATGTATTCTTTGTGCTGCCGTCGAGAGGTGAACCGTCGGGCATAGTTCCCTTATAGTCAGCAGGAATATAAACTTCCTGCTCGAATACTCTCTTGAGTGAACCGTTGTGGTCTTCATAAGCGATACCGATATCGTCACGGGCTGTATTCCACTGAGCAGTCATGAGCTTGTTAGCGAGGAGGAGACCCTGACCTGCGAGGTCGGTAGGAGCTGTCTTGCCGTTACCAACGTCTGCGCTTACCTTGTTAGCAGCTGCATAGTAGATAAGAGTATTACAGAGTGAAGATACACAACCGATATCTCCCTGACCGTAACCTGTGATTTTGCAGGTAAGACCGCTGTTAGCATCGGGATTGTAAGTTGTATTTGCGTCCCAGCTTGCAGGCTGTCCTGACCAGTCGAGGTTTGAAGGAATAGCATAAGCCATTGTTGTGCCGTCTTCTGTTGTATAATCGAACTTAGTATTTTCGATGAACCAGCCAACCCATCTTGAGATGAGAGTTTCGAGAGCTTCTTCGAGTGAGAGACCGCCGAACTTCATGCCGCCTGTTGCATCGCCGTTTGTCTTTACATAGTAGTAAAGTTCTGCGAGACGCTGCATTGACCATACCTGGTTACCAATCCAGTGGTTTGAACCGGGGTCAGCATATACAGGGTGTTCAACGTAAATCATATCATAGAACTTAGCTTCGCTTGCGTCATACTTTTCATACTTACCGTTCTTGGAGTTTGTACAACCGCCTGCGAAAGGACCGTCAGCAGACTGAAGCCAGAGGTAAAATTCAATCTGTCTCTGGAGTGACTTCTCATAGTCTTTCTTAGCCTGTTCGCCTGTCTTCATGCCTGCGCTGATAGCTGAATCATAAGCAAGAGCATAAGCAGCGAGGGGGTTCTGATAGAACTGATGTGAATGTGAGCAGCCGATCTGCCATGCCCAGTCATACTTGCCGCCGTAGAATGTCTCCAAAGCTCCGCCCCATGATGTATACCATGACATGAGGAAGTGCTGTGATTCAAGACCTGCGGACTGTGAATCAATGTTCTGGCAGCCGATAGCCTTATAATATTTATCAAACATATCGTTACGGCACTGGTCACCCATTTTACCTGCGAGGGCTGAAAGGTCACCTGTGTTGAGTCCGTAGTTGTTTGCAAAGTAGATAGCCTGAATTGCACGGTCTTCAGCGTCGGGAGCGTTTGTGAAAGCATACTGCTCGGGAACCTGATTAACACCGTTGAAGATAGCCTTGATACCGCTGTGTGTATCTCCGCCTGTCATACCGTATTTGAGTTCTTCAAGACAAGGCTGGGGAACTGTCTCGAAACAGGATTCCTCCTCACCTCTCTGGAATGTATTGATGAATGTGAACTTGCCGTTGCCACCGCCGAAGCCATACCAGTCATCAACGTCTGCGAGCCAGTGCATGAGGTAGTAACCCTTGTCGTCGCCGTAAGCACTCTTCATGTCGTTATAAAGCGGGTTATAAGCGTCAACACCGTTCTGCTTTGAAGGATAGAGTGAAGGATCCTTTTCCTCAGTAGCTGTATCAGCTTTAAGTCTGTCCTGTTTCCAGATGCTCTGGTAGTCAACGCTGTTTGCACCGTAAGCATTTACAGACCAGCCGGGAATCATAGCTTCGAGAGTTTTCCAACCCTTCTGGAGGTCGCCTGTGCTGCCTTCGATGATACCCTTATCAGCGAGAACATCGTGCATAGCGGTAATCCATGCGATGTAAGACATAGCCTCGGAAGTTGTCTCGTGACCGTAGTCAGGAGCTTCAACACAGAGAGTCTCAACGCAGTGGTAAGGAATACCGAATGAATCTCCGCCGTTGTTAGCGGGTGCGAGATAACCGTTCTTCTGACCGTTAGTGATAACGTCATCATAGAGTGAAGCGAACATTTTTGCGTAGCTTTCGTTAGCACCATTTTCTGTTGCATATTCGTTGGCAGCAGAAGCAAAAGCGGGAACCATTGCTGATGCTGTCATTGCAGCAGAAAGAATACCTGCAACTAAAGCCTTGTTCTTTTTGCTTATCATAATTTTTTACCCCTCTCAGTAAAATTTTGATGAAATATTTCTAATCCCTTAAAAAAGGGAAACGTATACGAAAATACTTCAATGCATATCAGCACAGAACTGACACACAAATTTCAAACTATTTTCAAGAAATATTATAGTCCAATTTTTTATTTCTGTCAACAGTTTATTGATTTTTAGTTTTTTGAACTAAAAACTTTGGTACAATGCACACATAAGAGATATTGTTTTTGTATATTTTGTCCATTCAAAAAGATATAGGAAATTACTATTTATTAACGTTAAATTAACGAATAAAAATATTTAATATTATACGGCAAAATTCATTACTTTCACAATATTCTTTCACAAATCCTACACAGCATTACAATACAATTAATAAATAAGGCGGACGTGAATTAACAATTTATACATATTTTGTTAATATTGCGTTCATATTATTATAGCATAATAAAAACGTCCAACTTATTAAATGTATTATGAAAGGAGAAACTCATGGTTACTATTGAAAATCTTACAAAATATTACGGCAATAACCGTGCTGTCAACAATATAAGCTTTACAATAAATGATAATGAGATTCTGGGTTTTCTCGGTCCGAACGGCGCAGGAAAATCCACCACTATGAACATGATTGCAGGATTTCTGCCTATGACTTCGGGTACTGTCAATATCTGCGGAAGCGATATATCCAAAGAACCCGTAAAAGCTAAGAGAAATCTTGGCTACCTCCCCGAAATACCGCCCGTCTATCCAGATATGCGTGTCAGGGAATACCTCAGTTTCTGTGCAGGGCTTAAACGTGTCCCCGCAGGAAAAAAACGTGACGAAATAAACCGTGTCTGCGAACTTCTCAAAATTTCAGACGTAAAGGACAAACTTATAAAAAATCTCTCAAAAGGTTATAAACAGCGTGTGGGATTCGCTCAGGCTCTCCTCGGGAATCCGAAATTCCTGATTCTCGATGAACCTACTGTCGGTCTTGACCCCAATCAGCTCGCAGAAGTGCGGAAAATTATTATCGACCTCAAAAAAGAACATTCCGTCATTTTCAGTTCCCATATCCTCAGCGAGGTAAGTGCCGTGTGCGACAGGGTAGTCATTATCAACAAAGGTGTCATAAAGGCAATTGATACAATCGAAAACCTCGAAAAATCCGTAAGCGGAAACGCTGTCCTCCATGTCAAGATAAAAGGCTCTAAAACTAAGGCTGCATCTTCTATTGAAATGACTGTCGGCGTTAAGGAAATTTCCGCAATTGATGCGGAAGGAAATGACTTCTTCGCTTTCACTGTCGTTACGGACGGTGATGCAGACATGGTTAAAAACAATATAATGGCTGAACTCATCAAAAACGGTATACAGATAAGCGAAATATTCTCCGAAAAACCCGACCTCGAACAGGTTTTCGTAAAACTTATAAACGCTCCCGACAAGAAAAACAGCCTCGAAGAACTTCTCAGCGAAATGCCCGATGAATCAGAAAAATCAGAGGAGGACAATGAATAATGTTTTCAGTATACAAAAAAGAACTCCAGTCGTTCTTCTTCACGCCCTTTGCATATGCACTGGCTGCACTTTTCATGTTTCTCTTTACTTATATGTTCAATACAAGCATAGGAAATATGGATTCAAGTTCATTCCGGTTTTCATTCACGGAAATATTCTACAATGTAATATTTTACTTCATATTCCTTGTCCCCATAATGACTATGAGAACTTTCTCAGATGAAAGAAAATTCGGCACGGAAGTATTATTAATGTCATCGCCCCTGAATGTATGGCAGATAGTCCTCGGAAAATTCTTCGCAAATATCACAATGTTCCTCTTTATGATGGCAGGCTCGGCTATTTTCCCGATAGTAACCGCCATTAACGGTCAGGTTGTCGTCAGTCAGCTCATATGTGCCTACATAGGATTTTTCTTCTGGGGTGCTATGTATATCGCCATTGGTATGCTTGTTTCGTCATTCACCGAAAACTCCATAATTGCCGCCATAATAGGCGAAATAATAATGTTCGGATTCCTTTTTGTCGATGACTTTGCACAGACCGCTTTCATATCACAGTTCCCTAAACTTCAGTCTGCACTCAATGCTTTTGCGGCACAGCCGAGATTCAGCTATTTCTCACAGGGATTCATAAGAATTTCGGATATTGTTTTCTTCTTGTCCGCTATTATAATATGTCTTGTATGGAATTATATCTCCATTGAAAAAAGACGCTGGAACAGGGGGTAATTAAAAATGAAGAAAAAATTCAATCTTTCGGGCGGTATCGCATTTCTTATCGCTCTGCTTGTGCTTGCGGTATTCGTTCCGATAAACCTTATAACAAGCTACTACGACAAAGTTATAGATATGACTCCCTCAGGAAAATATACGCTCAATGAAAAGACCGCTCAGATTTTAGATGATGCCTCCGACAAGCATATTGATATATATTTTCTCTCGGAATTGAGATATGTTGAGGAAGTGCCGCAGTATCTCCCGCTCTACCATACTCTCACAGAACTCGATTCAAGAGACAATATAACTCTCACCTGTTTTGACCCCAACAAGGAAAAAGACCTTGCCGATTCACTCGACCCTGACGGAGTTTTCAGCATAAGTGACGGCGATATCTTCGTTGTATGTGACGGAATTACCAAAAAAATCGGTTTCAAAAAGCTTTTCCAGCAGGATTCAAACGGTATCCTCGAATATGCAGGAGAAGAACTCGTTGCAGGTGCGGTTTATGCCTGCACTACGGGAAATCTCCCGACTGTATATTTTCTTTCGGGCTACGGAAGCAAAACCCTCGAAAATGACTATTCAAACTTTGCATCTGCCATAAAAACCGATAACTATCGGATTGACGAACTCGACCTCTCACAAGTCGATAAAGTCCCCGAAAATGCTTCAATACTCTACCTCACCGCCCCCGAAAAGGATATCCCCGACAGCGACAGGGATAAACTTGTCGAATATATCGACAACGGCGGTGCAGTTTCAATGTACCTCCCTCCCTGCGATACAAAGGGAAGATTCAAAAATATTGAGTATATTCTCGAAAAATTTGAGATAACTATGAATTATAACTCAGTCTCCGAAACAAATGCACAGTATCAGCTCAGAAATGCAGAAAATACACAGGACGAAAATTACTTCCGTGTTTCGTACCCGAATCCGCTTGATGACAGCACTGTTGACCTCACAACAGACATAAATCAGGTCGTTTCAAACGGCATAGCAAACGCAGGAATATCACATACAAGGAGCTTTGAAGAAATTACTTCCGAAAGCTCCATGATTGAAAAGGCTTCTGTTATTGAAAACCTCCCCCAGTCCGCCGACAGTTCCGTATATACTTCAAAAAGTACCCCCATGGGCGGTGACTCCGATACTCAGAAAGAAGCTGAATATTTATCGGATTCTCCCCTCGTTTTCGGATATTATTCATATAACAAGCAGAGCGGTGCAAAACTTTTTGTTATAGGTACTGACGAGGCTATCAGCAATTCGGCATCAGATGTAAACAACCCCATAACATATAACCTTTCAGGTACAAGAAACCTCGCCCTCTTCTCAAATACATGGCTCTATGACAGCGATGTTGACATGGGTATAGGCAACAAGTCAAATTCATATGATACTATGCACTTTGACAGTGCCGAAAAAGCTGAATCCGTACTCAGAATATTTACAGTTGCTCCGATAGTTATTGCTTTGATAGGCGTTGCAGTATGGCTCAAAAGGAGATATGCATAATGAAAAAACCTGTTATTGCCCTTATTGCCCTTATAATTGCCGCAGGCGGTTCAACAGGTGCTTTCCTCGCAGTTAAAAATAAAAATGACAGGGAATCACAGAAACAGCAGGAAATGCTTGACGATAATGTAATTTTTTCTCTCGATTCGGCAAGCATAAACAAAATTACCTTCAATTTCCCAGACGGAAAATATGTTGCCGAACTCGCTGACGATACATGGTCGCTTACAGAATCGGCAAGCGGAAATTTTGTGCTTAACCAGTCAAAATTACAGCTCATAACTACCTATATTTCATCACTGACCGCAAACGCAAACTATGAGGAAATTACTGACGACAAGAAAAAAATGTACGGTCTTGATGACCCTTATACGCTTACCGCCTCGGACGGAAACAATGACTATACTATATATATAGGCGATATAAGTCCCACAGGCGACTACTTCTATGCAATGGCAGAAGGAAAATCCAATATATACGGCATATCCTACGATTCAGCCGTTTCACTTATGGCAGACAAACTCAGTATCGCTTCACCCAAAATAACTTCATACGGAGATTTCACCATTTACGGCATAAAACTCGAAAAAGACGGCGATATCGTCTATGACCTCAGAAAAGATGAAAATTCTATATGGCATCTTCCCGATGAATACAGTATGCTCACACTTGACGGTTCAAGAATCGAAGCTATTGTCACTAACCTTACAAGAATGGAGGCTCAGGAAATCCTCTCCATTGACCCAGATAAAAAATCCGACTACGGTCTTGACAAGCCCGATTCAGTCCTTACACTCACAGGCAAGGACGGCTCTGAGGAAAAAATACTTTTCAGCAGTGAAAATACCGATTCCGCTGACTATGTAAACGTTTATATTGAAAACTACGGCTTTACCGAAAAATATTACAGCGCAGACACTATATTCAGAAATTACAGTCTGTATGACCTCATATCAGATGTAATCGAGGGAGCTTCAATGTACTCTGTAAACGGCTTTGAATTTGACTGCGAATATGCATCAGATGAATTTACAGTCGATAACAGCACAGGCATTGTCACCTGCCGTGGCTATCAGGCTGATTTGAATGATGCGGAAATTCTCAGTTTCTTCAAAACTTTCTATAATCTGCTTGCCTATATAAATATCTCTGATGTCGATACAGATGCAGAGCCTGAACTGAAAGACCCTGCATTTACTGCCGTTTATCACCTTACATCGGGCGAGGACAGGAAAATTCAGCTTGTCCCGACTGAAAAAGATGAAAAATTATGCTATATTTTCGTTGATGAAGAATATATCGGCACTGTTGCGGATATTTCTTTCCTTGACAACGGAAACGCTTCGGTAATACCTGCATATCAGAAATTCTGCGAACACGCAGGAATAGACGCAAATATGAAATAATTAAAAAGGGGATATTTTTCCCCTTTTTATTAGATATTTTAGTTATATTATACTAACTTATGGAGGGATTTATTTTGAATGAAAATATGTCTTTCCCCCGAAATTCTTCGGAATATACAGATACAAACGAATATGAAGTATTCGAGGGAATAAGAATAGTTTATACTAATATACATAATCAGACTTACAGATTTTCAGAAAAAACAGAAGATAATATCCTCGTTATTGACCACTGCCGTGAGGGAAGACTTGAACAGAATACGGGAAAACAATATTATTACCTTTCCGCAGGAGATATGTCCATAGGCAGACAGATATCCGACAACGAAATATATTTCCCGACAAGCAACTATCACGGAATATCTGTCCTTGTCAACCCCGATTCTTCAAAAAAATGCCTTTCCTGCATACTCGGAAAAGATGCTCCCATGCCTGCGGATATATTAAACAAATTCTGCTCGGAACATGAAAAATTCATTATCCGCTCAACTCAGCGGATTGAACATATTTTTTCGGAATTGTACACCGTCCCCGAAAATATTAAATACGGCTATATGAAAATAAAAGTCATGGAACTCCTGCTCTTTTTAAGCACCGTTGACCCGTCTGAAAATGTCATGGAAAAACAAAGCTGTACTCAGTCTCAGGTAAGCCTTGCAAAAAAAATATGTGCATATATATGCGAAAATATAAATACACATATCACTATTGAACAGCTTGCGGATATTTTCGGAGTATCCCCCACTCACCTGAAAAAAAGTTTCAGAAATGTATACGGCTCATCTGTATATGCCTTTGTACGCTCCCAGAAAATGCTCAGGGCTGCCGCCCTTCTCCGTGACACTGACCGCACTGTACTCGATATTGCAGGAGAATGCGGCTACGATAACGGAAGTAAGTTTTCAAAGGCTTTCAATGCAGTTATGGGTACTACTCCAAGCATATTCAGAAAAAATAAACAGGATATGGAAAGCCTTAAATTTGAAAGAATAAATAAGTTCAAATAATATGCCACGCAATAAGGATTTTTTATAATCTTATATAACATAAATCATTATACTTTATACAACTATACAAAAAATATCCGCTTTGTGTGCATATTTCTTGACATATTCAGGGCTATGCTATAAAATATACTATGTGTAATTTTATATAAGGAGATGTTTTTTTGACTTTTAAAAGATGCGTCGGAGCGATTACGGCTATTGTGCTGACCGCTTCAATATGCAGTTTTCCTGCACCGAAAGTAAAGGCTCTCGACCCTAAAATCGAAGAAGCTGTTGAATGGATTCTTGATATAACCGCAGACGAAACTCACGGTTACAGTCAGGCTCAGAGAGACGGTCCTGACTATGACTGTTCCTCACTTGTATATCATGCCCTTGAAAAAGTAGGAATACATACAAGCGACTTTACCTTCCGTACATATGATATGCACGCCCTGCTCATACCTGCGGGTTTTTCATATATCCCGTGGACAAGCCTCAAAGATGTTTCAAACCTTAAAAGAGGTGATATCCTCTGGCGTTGGGAACACACCGAAGTGTATATCGGTGACGGTCTCGAAGTGGGAGCGCACAGCGATACCCCCTCCGCAGCTTATCCAAAACGTTCAACAGCTACGGGAGATTTGGGTGACGAAATTTCCATAACTCCCTTCTATGCTGGCTGGACAGGCGTTTTCCGCTATAATGAGGACGGCGCACCGCTCGAAAATGATGACGAACTCGAAATACCTTTCCCAAGACCGCCTGTTGATTACCCCATTCTTATGAAAGACTGTCAGGGTATATATGTACAATGGCTTCAGTATGCCCTTAATGATATCCTCGGATACTCAACGGGAAGCTACGGCGTTGACGGCGATTTCGGAAGCGCAACCGATTCGGCTGTAAAGAAATTTCAGGAGGATAACGGTCTTATAGTTGACGGTGAAGTAGGTCAGGAAACTATCAATAAAATAATCGAACTGATTTCAAGCGGAAATACCACTCCCGACCCCAAACCTAATCCCAATATCGAAGAAGGTCATGTGATGACTGATGAAGAAGGAGCAGGCAAAACTGTCCCCGAAGGTGACTACATTATATATAGTTCACTCGATATGAAATATTACCTCGATACCCCAATGGACAATGAAACATATGAGGGCGAAAACGTTCAGATGTGCCTTGACAATCAGTTCGCTCCCTCCCCCTATGATATATGGACTTTCTCATATCAGGACAACGGTTTCTATAAGATAAAACAGAAAAATACAAATATGTGCCTTGATGTATACGGCAGCGCACTCATGAACGGTGCTAATGTTCAGGTATGGGGCGATAATAACAGTGATGCACAGCTCTGGTCTGTAAGAAAAACCGATAACGGCTATACTTTACAGTCAAAATGTAATTCTTTCTTCCTCGATGTAGAGGGCGGCAATATAGCTACTGATACGAATGTTTCTACATATGAGGAAAATAATGAAAAGAATCAGAGTTTCTGCTTTGTACCCGTAACTGAGGAAAGAGCTTTGAAAGACGGAGTTTACAGAATACAGGCTGCCTGCAATAATTATTTCTTCCTCGATGCTGACGGCACAAGAGGAGATTTTGCGGACGAATCAAATATTCAGGTCTCAAAAGATAAATATGAAAATTTCCGCATAGAATATCAGGGTGACGGCTGGTATAAAATCTATGAGGAAAGCTCAGGTCTCGCACTTGATGTCAATAATCCCGATAACGGTGCTTATTTCTCCGAAAACAAGAGAAATATCCAGCTTTACAGCAGTAATGACGAAAGAAGCCAGCTCTGGAAAATAAGACGTGAAAACGGTCACTATATCATAATATCCGCCCTCAGCGGTTACTGCCTCGGTCTTGCGGAGGAAAACTGTTTTGAAGGTCAGAATATTGTCCAGATTCAGCACAGCGGAAGCCATACCCAGCAATGGAATTTCGTTCAGCCTTTCGCCAAGGGCGATGTAAACCTCGATAATAAAATAACTATCGCTGATGCAGTGCTTATGGAAGAATATATCCTCGGTGCAATCAGTCTCGATACCGAAAAATTTGAAAACGCTGATATAAATGCAGACGGCGTTGTTGATGTTTTCGATATGATAGAACTCAGAGAAATTATCACAGGTTAAAATATGAATAATATAAGAAAAGCCCATGAAAAGGATATTTCCCGTATTGCCGAAATTATCGTGGTGAATTACAGAATTAATTTCTATCCGTTTTTCAGAAATGATGAGTTTTATTTCGGTGAACTAAATGTACTTGATACTGCAAAAGATTTTTCAGAAAATATGCTTGAAAATACTTTCGTCTATGATGACGGAATCATAAAAGGCATTGTCTGCACAGACGGCAGGGAAATCAAAAAGCTTTTCGTTGAACCTCAGTTCCGGAACTGCGGTATAGGCGCACAGCTTCTGAATTTCGCAGTTGATAACCTGAATACTGACTTTCTCTATGTCCTTGAATATAATAAACGTGCAGTTAAATTCTATCAGAAACACGGCTTTGAACTCACAGGCGAAAAATTCATTGAAGATGATATCGTCCCTATGCTGAAAATGTCTCTTAAAAACATTCAGCTTAAAGAAATACCGCAGAACTCCCCTGAAAAATCTGTCCTCGAAAAAATTAATCAGGAGGCTTTCCCACAAAATGAAAGAATCTCTATTAATGACCTCTATTCTTCAAATAAAGACGGAAATCTCAGCATTATAGGAATATATGCGGATAATATCCTTTCGGGCTTCTTTGTAACAAGAAAATTCAAAAATATTGTGTATATCGCATATTTTGCGGTATCTTCCGAAAAACGCTCAAAAGGTATCGGGAGCAGGGCATTGAGACTGATTAGAAATTATTACGAAAATTACCGCTTTATCGTGGAATTTGAATCACCTGACGAAAAATGCACAAATAATAATATCCGCCTGCACAGACGCAATTTTTACCTGCGGAACGGTTTCTTTGAGACAGGTTTGTATAACAGATACAGGGACGTTGAATTTATTGTCGCCTGCTCCGAAAATGATTTCACAACGGAAGAATATATGGAGTTTATCGCTCATCTGCGCTCGATAGTCCCTGAATACAGACCTGAAATATACAGAAAATAAATAAAGCCCGAAAGCTTGAACTTTCGGGCTTGTTTTTTATTCCTGAGAAATAATTTCCTTATAAAATTCAGAGTAGTCTTTTCTTCCCTGTTTTGTAAATTCAATTGCACTTCTGGGGTGCTGGTTGAGAAGTCCTGTCATGAGATACTGGAAATCATATCCCCATACTGCGCCTGCTTCTCTCACTTCGGGCATATATTTTTCAATGAACTGAATAACGGGGTAAACATTATATTTCGGATTTTTGAGGAATCCGAGGAGAAGTTCCATTGAACAGTTTCCTGCACCTCTGCCCATGCCTGAGTATGTAGCATCAAGCCAGTCAACACCGTCACCGACCGCCTCTATTGTATTTGCAAATGCAAGCTGCTGGTTATTATGTGCATGGATACCGAGATTTTTATTGTATTTCTCCGCAAATTCTCCGTAAAGTGCGGAAATTCTTGCAATCTGTTCGGGATAGAGCGAGCCGAAACTGTCAACTATATAGAGGGTATCGACAGGAGTTTTTCCGAGAATATCAAGTGCTACCTTGAGGTCTGTTTCCTGAGCGTTGGATATAGCCATAATATTACAGCTTACCTCATAGCCCTTGCTTTTTGCATCTTCAATCATATCAACGGCTGTGGGTATCTGGTGGATATAGGTTGCAACACGGATAAGGTCAACAGGGGATTCACTGCGGTCATGGATATCCTCCTTGTAGTTGCATCTGCCGACATCAGCCATAACTGCGATTTTAAGGTCTGTATTGTTTTCGCCTACGATAGACCTTATATATTCATCATCGCAGAATTTGCACGGACCGAACTTTGAAACATCAAACATTTCCTTGTCGCCCTTATAGCCAAATTCCATATAGTCAACGCCTGAGCGGAGGTTTGCGGTATAGAGAGCCTTTACAAAGTCATCGGAAAAGCGAAATTCATTTACAAGTCCGCCGTCCCTGAGAGTTGCATCAATGACCTTAATCTGCGGTCTGTAATCCATTAATTTAGATATTTCCTTCATAAAAATTTTCCCTTCATTCTTTTTGCGCTGTAACGCTTTAAAGTGTATTAGTATCATGAATACAGTATATCACAAAAAAAGTTCGTTGTCAAGGGTTTTTCAATAAAAATATCCCCGCAAATCACGGGGAATATTTTATTATTCTGCGTTATTGATGTAGAATGTTTTTCCGAGCTGTAAGGCTATAAATTCGCCACGCTCATATATATCGTCTATTGCCTCGCACATGAGAAAGCCATATATTATATCTTTATAAAAAACAGGCAGTACAATAAATCCCCTGCATTTCATTGAAGTTTCATCACGGACAAAAATATCTTTTGTACGGCAAAGCTGTCTTTCTTCCGACATAAGATATACTTCACCGTCCCTTACTATGCATTTAAGGTTTATCATATCGGGGAGGTATGCATTGCTTTTGTAGTCATACACAAAGGGTTTTTCAAACATATAGAGTGCAGCGTTATTTACGCCGAGCTTGTTAATATTCATCAGTATATTATTATAATCGCCCTTTTTGTCAAACGTCCTTGCTATGAGGAAATTGAGGAGTTCTTCTCTTTGATATACAAGTCTTTTTTTACTCTGTATGCTTTCTTCTGAGAGTGCAGTTATGGCATTGTCTTTCATTTCAAGGAAAAGGCTGTTTATCATGGCATTTACGGCTGATGAAGAATTGATATTATTCATGGCTTTCTGGAGTTTGTCCATACTTTCGAGAAGTTTCTGTGCATCGGTATATTTCATCGCACCTTTTTCAAAGAATTTATTTATCATTTTTACAACTTCATTGTAATCCTCGATACTCATATATTTTCTCTTTATGGCTCTGAGTATGAGGGATATAATTTCATAGAACAGTCTTTCAAGGTTTACGCTTTCCCTGTCCGAGGGTGATTTCCTGTATCTGTAAAAGCAATCTCTGAACATACGATAAATAAATGCAGGTTCAATATTAATCATTTCGCCGACTGTATAGTCATACATTTCATAATAAAATGAATCCCTGCCGTAAAGTCTTGTTGAAACAAGTGCGGATTTTACATTTTCGCCGTTTAATTTCCTGAGCATAAGTTCCATTGCTTTGTCTCCGAGTGTGCATTCATATGCACCTACCGAGGAAAGCGAGGGGGTCATTTCGCTTGATGCTACTGTATTGTCAAATCCGAAAACAAGAATATCCTTTCCGGGGACAAGATTTCTCGATTCCATTACTCTGTAAAGTCCTCTCGCAACCGAATCATTTACGCAGAATATCGCCTGTACATCGGGATTTCTGTCGAGGAGCGCAGCGGCTGCCTCTGTGCATTGTGAGGACATATCCGTAACTTCATAATTTGTATCCGAAAACATAACATTATTTTCTTTCAGACATTCAAGGAATACCTGTTTTCTTGTGAAAGCGTCCTTATTGTCCTCACGGCCTCCGAGCATACATATTCTTGTAAAGCCGTTCACATTTATGAGATATTCAATAGCCTCTGATATACCTCTTGTATTGTCATAATTTACAGTAGTTTCTCCCTCTATATCGGAAGCTATGAATACTTTCGGAATATTTCTTTTACTTTCGCTGTATTTGACTTTGAGATTTTTTTTGACCTGTTTATCCATGCTTCCTATATGGATTATAACGCCGTCAAATTCACATTGTTCGCTGAGTTTGAAAACTGAATTATATACTGATTTATATTCGCTTATATTTTCCCTGCTGTTATTTGTTTCGACATATTTTCCTGAAAGTATTACAAGGTTTATATTTTTCTTTTCGGGAATTGTCCTCATCATACTCTTCACCATATCCCTCGAAAAACTGCTGTTTATATCATCGAGTATAACAGCGATTACTTTTTCATGTTTTCTTCTGTCCCACATATTATCCCCTCCGTTCAGCAGTCTTCAATATCGGGGCTTGGCTTTGAAAAAAGATATCCCTGTGAATAATCTATATTAAAATCAAGGAGAAGTTTCTGTATATCCTCATTGTCAACAAATTCTGCGATTATCTGGAATGTACCCTTGCTGAGTCTTTTCCAGCCCGAAATCAATGCAATAAGATTTGCGGATTTTTCATCAACACAGCATCTCTTTACAATTGAGCCGTCTATTTTAAGATAGTCTGAATGTATGCTTGCGATATGCTGTAAATTTGAGAAACCGCTTCCGAAGTCGTCTATTGATATTTTTCCGCCAAGAGAATGTATTCTGTCAACAAAAAGCATGAGTTCGTTATAATCGTCTATATCCTCATTTTCAAGTATTTCAAACACAAAATTATTCGGATACTTTGCAGATGAAAGGAAATTGTAGATATATTCGATTATTTCACGGTTTTTTATATCTCTTATCGCAAGGTTGATGCTTACGCTTTTATCCTCGATATCCTTGAATCTTTCAAAGACTTTTCTTATCATTATCTTTGACATGGAATCATAGAGAAGTCCGAATGACCTTGCAACGTCAAGAAAACTTCCGGGATAATATATTTCTCCGTCTTCATCTTCAAGGCGCATAAGTGATTCATAATGATGTATACACTTGTTCACATTGTCATATATTCCCTGAAAATACGGGATTATCTTGTCATGTGCTATTGCGTAGTTTATAACGTTTACCATATGATAGCGTTCTCTTATACTTTCCTCGTCAAGCTGTCCACGCTTTGCGTTATATGAATAAAACTGTATATTTTTCTGAGACATCTCAGTAAGTGCCGAATAATAGGCTGATGTGAGATTTTCAGATGTGCAGTCATCAATTATGCAGAAAAGCGGTACTATTGCTATATATTCCTCAGATGCCTCAAAAAGTTCCCTCTGCAATACTTCCATATCGCCGACAAATTCTGAAAGTGCAACCATATATGAAGGCGCAGCAATTGCAACATTCCATTCTTCAAGGGCATATATCGAATAGCCTTTCTGTTTTGCGTAGCTTATGCATTTTGTCATGTAATTTTTATGGGTAAGGTCTATAAGGCGGTCTGAAAATACTGTTTTCATGCTTGAAACATCTGTTACATTTATCATGCATATGCGGTCATATCCTCTGAGTTTCATATCCATATTCATGGCTGCCGCATTGGGAATATCTTCATTTTCCGAATACAGAAGTTTAAGTTCGCAGTCTCTTACAAAGGTTTTAAGGCTGTCTGCGGCTTTTGAATCGTCATTTTTTATAAACTCATTTTCTATGTCATAAAGATAATTCAGCAGTTCCCTGTTATCCTCCACAAGTGAATCAGTATGCGAAAATGCAAAGGGATTGTATGGCTGTGATGCCGCCTCCTCACCTATTACAGATACTACAAACGAACAGTTTGCAAAAGTATTTCTGCCGTTTACATAGGCAATTTCTCCCTCTGTTATGCAGCCGCACATATTTGAATTTTCATAGGCTGATATTTCCCATTTTACGCAGTTTGAATATATCATTGAGCGGGCTATGCACGAATATCCGAAAAGAGTTTCTGCCTTTTCAAAATTTTCTATCTGTCTGAAAAGCGCACGGTTATCTGATATTATTTTCCTGTCATATATAAAGGCTCTCTTTAATTTTTTTCCTGCTTTGACATTATGGTTTGCGTTTATAAGTTCACGCCTGCAATTTACATCTATATCGGGGTGACTTGCATATGAATCGCTGTTTACGGGGTCATTTGCGTCAAACATTTCCGCTATGCTTTCATTGTCGGAAAATCTTACAAATATCGGAATATCGCTTACATCTGAATACACATACGGGAAAAGATTAGTAAGTTCCGGACGGTTTTTCAGTGCATCACCTATGCCTATGCGGTATTCTCTTGCGGCATCTTTGCCGTTTATTGAAAGTATACAAGTACCGAATGTATCTGTTATTTCAACTTCCTCGCCTATAACCTGAACGCCTGTGGCGCATGAACTGTGGCTTTCGACATTTTCACCGCTTATGGCTGCGAGGATAGTGCCTTTATTTGTCCAGCCGTTTTCATTGAATACAAATCCTGAATCGAGAAATTTACGCAGGCTTATTTCAGGAGTGTTTGCAAGTCCGCCTATCATCTGCACATTAGGGAAACAGATATTGCATTTTTCTACATAGCTGTATACATCGAGATATTTTCCTGTGAGGAAAGTGAGAAGGAGCTTCGTATTTTCGTCTATCACGGCAGATTTTACATTTTTGCAGAGTATTTCGGGTTTTATGGGCTTGTCGTTTTCATCGAATGTCGGAATAAGTGCGGTTCTGATTTTTCCGCCTGCTGACATCTGGGTAACTGAAATTACGCACTGGTCGGGAGAAAGTTTTCCGCTGACTATTACCGCTGATGTACTTGTGCCGAAAATATGCGCTCCGGGTACAAGTTTTGCTATGAATTTTGCGAGGTCTACGGCTTCATCTTCAACGTGTATGGCTGTATGTATGCGTATGAGAATATCACCCTTTACAGGATTGAGCATAAGCTGGCTGAATGCCTGTGCGAGTCTTGTCTTTGATATGTATTTAAAATTCCATGTAAACATATAACCGCCTCCTGTTTCTGATTATGAAAAAACCGTGTCTGCCCTCAACAGTATAGAGATTGAGACAGTCCACGGTCTTTCAGAAATAGCATTTTATTTTACATCTTTCTTATTGAATATTTTTATTGTTGCGGGCAGAAATATTGCAATTATAATTCCCGATACAAGCAATCCGTTAAATATGGCTACTTGTCCAAGAGACAAAAGCTGGTCAGGTCCATTGTTGAGAAGGTACATATCAGATGTATGGAAAATTTTAATAAATGCTGTATCTATGGCAAAATACACGCCTGTAAGGACACCTGTTCCCGTTATTACTCCCACGATGCTGGCAAAAGTTTTATTTCCCAGACCTGTTGTAAGGAACAGAAGTATAGTACATATTGACTGTAAAAGGAGCCATTTGAGAATAAATGTAACTATACTTGTCGAAATATTTTCAACAGCGATACTTCTTACAGTCAGTTCGCTTATAATTCTTCCGCAGGCTGAAACAAGCATAAAAATCATATTATGTATTGATATTACAATAAATTTAGATACGACTGTATAGCCACGTTTAGGGAGCTGACCTGCAATATTTTTAACATATCCATTTGCTATATCCGAATATGTAAATGATACCACCGATATAAAGAGCAGTACAAACACAGGTTTTGCTATAAAAGGTGAGGCTATAATTTCCGAAAGGTTTTTAGTATTTTCAAACACCATAAACTGTGATTCTGTTCCGGAATCTGCAACATCTTTAATTAATTTATTGGCAATAAAACACATAAATTTTGCAAAAGGGGCAGAAGCAAGAGCAGTAACAAATATAATTATAAGATTCACAATGAATACTTTGCTTTTTCTCATTCTGTAAAAATCCATTTTTACAAGATTACCCATTATGCTGACCTCCTGTCACACTGAGGTAATAGTCTTCAAGAGATACATTGTTGACATATATTTCTTTAAGAGAGATACCTGCATTTACTATTGCCTTAGCCATTTTGTCGCTTTCGTCGAGATGTTCGTTTACACGCACCTTATTGTCATCATCAACTGTTGCGTCCTGTATTCCGATATTTCTGAGAGTTTTTATAACGCCTTCGTTATTGTCGGAATTGATTATTACATATTTTCCGCATCTTGATTTAAGGTCATCTACTGTAAATTCATCGAGAAGTTTTCCTTCATGGATAATGCCGTATTTTGTGGCAAGTTTTCCGAGTTCATCGAGGATATGGCTTGAAATCATAACTGTTATGCCTTTTTCGCCACAGAGTTTTTCAATGGTATGGCGCACTTCAACGATACCCTGCGGGTCGAGACCGTTTATAGGCTCATCGAGAACTATAATCTCAGGTTCACCGACAAGTGCGAGGGCAATTCCGAGTCGCTGGCGCATACCGAGTGAAAAAGAACCTGCACTTTTTTTATTGTCCACGTTTTCAAGTCCTACTGTTTTGAGAAGTTTTTCAACATAGCCATTGGGATTTATTCCCATGCCGATACATTTGATTTTAAGATTTTCGTAAGCAGAGCGTTCAGGATAAAGACCGGGACTTTCAATCAGAACGCCGACTTTGTTCATAAATTGTCTTGCATCTGCGCCTGTTTTTCCGAAAAGGCTGTAAGAACCGCTTGTCGGTGAAGAAAGGCCTGTGATTATTCTCATAATAGTAGTTTTTCCTGCGCCGTTTCTGCCGATAAGACCGTAAATTTCGCCTTTTGAAATATGAATGTTTATGTCTTTTATTGCGTCTTTTTTGCCATATGTTTTCGTCAGATTCTGAGTTTCAAGTATGTAAGACATACTTCCCTCCTAAAATATATCAAACAAAAATTGTTTAAATCAATGATATTATATCATAATTTTATATAACTGTCAAGCAATATTAAAATAATATAAAAAAAAGCTTCGACATTTTCAGTCGAAGCTTATTGGCTCCCCCTGCCCGGCTCGAACGGGCGACAACTCGGTTAACAGCCGAGTGCTCTACCGACTGAGCTAAGGAGGAATATATACCGGCACTGTACTACGTTCCCAGGTCGTCGCCAACCAAGTATTATCATCGCAAATGAGCTTAACTTCTGTGTTCGGAATGGGAACAGGTGTGACCTCATCGCTATAAGCACCGATTATTTTTTAATTTAAAAAGTGACCCGTACCAGAATCGAACTGGTGTTACCGGCGTGAGAGGCCGGTGTCTTAACCGCTTGACCAACGGGCCATATTATAGTGCACCATCGGGGACTCGAACCCAGGACCCACTGATTAAGAGTCAGTTGCTCTACCACCTGAGCTAGGGAGACAGATCGTGTTTCACGAACTGAGTCTCAAAGACTCGTCTTTTTCAAAAGCGGGTGCAAAGGTACTGCTTTTTTTTGACATGACCAAATTTTTTGGCACTTTTTTTTCAAAAAAATGCTTTTTAACCTTAT
>DGRR01000163.1 GCA_002389995.1 Ruminococcus sp. UBA4383
GTAAATTTCCGTACCGTCCGAAACTTCGGGTAGCTTCGGCAGTTCTACAACGTGCCATTCTGCTATGTCGGTATATTTGAAGTGTTCCTTGTCCTCGGATATGTGGTAAACCGTGTTAAATCTTTTTGTCTTATCAGTAAAATTAAAATTTAAAATACTGATATTTATGCATTTCTTCATGTTTGAATACATCTTGTTGATGTTGGTCTGCTCGGCAATCATCTTTGAAACATAGAAAACACTGCGTTCCGCCCATGTTTTCATACTGCACACCTGCATTTCAATGTCAATTTCCGTGTTGTCGTTCATGGTCAGCCTTACGTCAAGTATGCCCTGTTTTTCGTCCTTATGGGCTTTTGTGAGGTTTGTATTGAGCATTACCACTGATTTAATTTCCGTGTCCCTGATGTTGAGAACGGCACTTAAAAAGCCCTTTCTGACTGTTTCATTGTACATTATCTCTTTGAAAGCAAAATCCACTTTCGGAGACATGATAAAATCGTCTTTCATGGGTATCACTTCCCTTTTTATTTTATTTTAACACTTTTTCCGCAGGTTGTAAAGTGTTTTTTTGGATATATGAACATATAAACAAAACAGTGTGTCATAATGGCACACTGTTTTTTATGGAGAAAAATTTATTTGGTTGCTGATTTTGCGTATTCAGCGAGGACAGATGAAGCATCAGCAGCATTTACAGAGCCGTCGTTATTGAAATCATAATTCATATAGTTATATTGAATTTTGTCGGTTGTTAATGATAATTGAGAGAATATATTGGTTTTTGTAGATATTTCTGCATATTTTTTCATTATATCCGATGCATCACTTGCATTTATTATTCCATCACAATTAATATCTCCATTTTCGACTTTATCATCAAACATATTATCTTCATCTTTATCAATATACAATTTTACTGCATTATTTTCGTCATACGCAAAAAGAACATTGTTTGAAGCATTAAATTCGTAAAGAAACTGATTGGCAAGCGGCTCTTGACGTTCACCTCTTTCATCATAGTCCATATCACTGACAGAAACTACAATTTTTTTGTCTTCATGGTCTTTCCTTATTAAAAAGCCGTTGCTTTTTTTCTCAACTTCAACATTGTTCATGTCGTCACCGCTTATCATCCAACAATAATGAGGGTAAAAAGGAAATTTATTGTCATTGAGGAAAAACTTGAATGACCATGAAACTTTTTCATCATTCATAGAATGTATCTGCCACAAATTATCTTCATAAATTATTTCGGAGGGATTATTTTTTGCATTTATATTTAACAGAACATCTGAGTCTCTTATTTTTATAATATTTGAAATACTCAAATCTCCATTTGAAACATTCGTTGCCTTAGATGTGATTTTTTTGCCTGTTGTGTAATAAATTTCACTTCCCAAATCGCCCTCAAGATAATCACCATCAGGAAGTTCTGTTCCATTTTCATCGAAAAATGTTATGTCATAATTTATAACAAAAGGCATTTTTAAAGTGAGTTCATGTATTTGCGGAACATTCGGCTCATAAGATGCATTTATCGACCCTTTGTAATTTAAGAGCGTATCATTGTTTATTGTTCCTATTATCATTTCATCATCAGAATCAATATTATAAGCAGGAATAAAGATTTGATTGGTTTGTGAATTTATGTATATGCAGCCTTTTTCATTAAAGCCTGTATTACCATTTGAATCTGTGCCGTTTGAATCATGAGTGAGTATACATTTGTCATAAGTTTTTTCATTGAAAGTCCAGTTTCCGCTTGCTATACCTATTCCTGTGACTGCATGAGACATACTATGTGTTTGAAAATACAATAAAAAATATTTCCCCTCATTCATACACTTTTCTGCGGTACTGACGACATTTTTTACTTGTTCTTCGTAATCACGTGTTATTATGTAATGGTCATAAAGTGCATATTCTGTATATAATTGTAAAGCCTGATATTCAGTCAGTAATTTATTCACATCTGCCGAATATTCAATATCAGAAAGTTTTTTTGCATTCTCAGCAATATCTAATGGGGATATTATACCATTATGACAAAGTATCTCAACAAGAGATATACCTACACAATTTCCTGAATTTACCACACTGTTAAATTTTTCCTGCGGATAATCTGCAAACTCAGTATTAGTTGTCTTGCTAAGCCAGTTAAAATAACATTCATCTGGCACAGGTCTTTCCTCATCATGGTAATAATTTGGAATGTTCAGGAAATCTGTGTCCGCTCCGAGAGACGAGGCTAAGGCTTGTAAATCGGGATTTTCAAATTCTTCAGCATAAGCTGTGGCTTGCAAATTCAACATAAAAGCCGAAAATATAACAGAAACAATTACTTTTTTCTTGTTCGTCATTATTAATAATAATATTTAACCGGTTCACCGCAATAATTATTTGCATATGGGCAACTATCAGGGTCTCCTCCAACTGAAAGCCATGTATAATATTGTAATATACAATTTGCATCATCAGTTGAAACAAAGTTATCCTTATCTGTATCTACTATTTCAGCACATGGAGCATCAGGGAAAAATGTGCTTAAAGACAAACTGCAAGCAAATACAGTAAAATAATCTGCATTTGGGTCTGCCGGATTAAGCTGCACATATTGCGAAATCGCTTCAAGTACATCAGAAGAGTCAGCTGAATTTATGTATCCGTCATCATTTACATCTCCACGTGTTGCGTATCTGAATGCACGTGTCGAATTAACATTTTTTCTCAAAATGTTGCCAGCTTCTTCATTGGAAATAGCAATTGATTCATCACTGCCAGTATGATTTGTTTCAAGAAAAATTGTAAAAATTTCACCATTAGAGTAGTTAAGTTCAGATGAAGCTGCTGAAAATGCAACGGTATTATTATTTTCAAATGCAGCTGTGCAGAAATTCTCCATAGAATCTCCGACAGAAATCACAGGTGTGTAACTTTCAGAAACAATAACATCATACGCATTTCCAATTAAAAGTTTTGTAGAATTGTTATTAAAACCTGTGTTGTTATCAATGCTTACAGTAACCGCAGTTGCTCCGGCAGGAATAACTGTATCGCCAACAGTTATTGAAGTTTCGAGGACTTCAGTTGAAACAGAAAGTTCATTAGCAGGTGCGGTTTCTATTGCAGAAGCCGAAGAAATCGGGAAAGCTGAAACAGCGAGAACGGATGCAGCGATTGCAGAAATTACTTTTTTCATTTAAAAAACTCCTTTGTACAAAATTAATTTTTGATTAATTCATTTTTGCCGTTATGTGTTATTAGATTTAGTAAATGAAATTATTTTTCCAATAATCAACAAAAAAGAATCAAACATAACGAAAACCAGTACACTTGAAGATATTGTGCAAATTAAATTATAGCACAAAATATAAGCAATAAGGTCAAGAATCAAAATTAAATATGATATTATTCTATTTCGTTTCCTTTGTTTTTGAGTTAATGGATTGTTTTTGTTTATTAATGGAGAAAATAAAATAATAACTCCAACACATACAATACCAACCACTTTTGAAAGAAAAAAAGTGTGAAACAAAGGAAAAGTCTTTATTATTAAAACAGATAATCCATACATCATTGTTGAAAGAACGAAACACCTGTTACTCGTTTCTGCATGATAACCGCCCGTAAAAATTCTTAGCGGAACAAAAAATAACAAATACGACAGAAAGTTTACTATTTCATCAGTAAACAAGCTGATTATAAAGAAAACAAACAATAAACTTCCATTAAGTAATATGGCTTCTGCTCCATATATATAGATGTCACGTTCATCTATGCTTATTATCTTATGTGTTACTAAAAAAAACACAATATCTTCTGCCAGATTGCGGAACAACTTTTTACTCAGTCCTTATCAACCTTAGTGATACACTTAGGTTTTTTAGGCTGATAAAGTCCCATCCAAGAGGTTGTTTCTCCTGTTAAAACAGCAATTTTTTTGATTACTTCTTTAATAGGCTTAACCAACTTTCTGCTCATTTTATCATTCACTCCTTTCAATTCCAACCTTATGATTACATTATAAAATATAAAAAACAATTTTTGTGAAAATCTGCATGAAATGACATTTTTTTGTAACGAACGGTAGATAATTAAAATAAAAAACTTTACATTCAAGAAAAAACATGATAGAATTAATAATAAAACGGCACGAAAGGAGAAGCAATGTTAAATATAGCAATCTGCGATGACAGTGAGGAAGATGCACTGACCGCAAAAAAGATAGTCAAGGACACTCTTGCCGGACTGCATACGGCAAATGAAACAGTCTGTTATTCAAGTGCTGAGGATATAGAATATAAGCTGATAAAAAAGAAAGAATTTCTTGATATACTGATACTTGACATAGATATGCCCGAAGTTTCGGGTCTGGAACTTGCGGAGGAGCTGAAAAGAAATAATGTAAATATTATAATAATATTCCTGTCAAATCATGAAGAATTTGTGTTCAGGGCGATAGAATTTCAGCCGTTCCGATACATCAGGAAGATAAAAATTAATTCAGAAATGCCAATAGCCATACAATCAGCTTTAAAACTCATTAATTCACAGGAGGACAAGCAGGTGATACTTGATACCCCTGACGGAAATATCCGTGTTATGATGTCGGAAATCGTATATTTTGAAGCCGATAAGAGAAAAACTGCCGTTCATCTGAGCAACGGCAGCAATTTGACTGTAAATGCAAAAATTTCAGAATTCAACGAAATACTCGGCAATAAGTTTATAATGATACACAGAAGCTGCGGAGTAAATTCTTCTCATGTAAAAACCATGCTCAATGATGTCCTGACTTTGAAGAACGGGGAAAAACTTCTTGTAAGCCGAAGAAGGTCAAAGGAAGTAAGACAGGCAATAATACGGGAATGGGGCGAGAAATTTTGACATATATCTTCTGGATTATTGAATATACAGCCTGTTTTGTGGAATTTTTCATGTTTACACTGTTCAACGGAACATTTCTTGAAAAAGATTTCAGGCAGAATACAGCAAAAAAAATTATTTTATCACTTGCAGCCGCCCTGATTATGACCTTATCAAATACAATAAGCCTTTTCTCCTCAATAACAATGATTATAAATACAATCTCGGCTTTTCTGCTTGAATTTTTGATATACCGTGTCAAACCTCTGAAAATAATTGCACTTAATATAACATTTATTTTAATTATTTTTCTGATAGACAGTATAACCGTTCGGACAGTATCTTCTTTAAATAATATAACCATATCGGCAATATATGAAGAAATGTCTGTATACAGGGCTTTATCCGTAATTGTTTCAAAACTTCTCCTGATATTTGCGACTTTTTCAATACATAAATTATTTGACAAAAAATCATCTCTCAATAAAAAATATACAGTTGCCCTGTTTTTAATATCAGTTGTCATTGTCCTGCTTACTCTTTCAATGACTTTTAAAGAGATAGAATATGATACCGTTGACAATTCAACATCAATTATGCTGTTTGCGGTCATACTGATACTTCTGATTATGATATTCTTCGGTATGTTCCGCCTGACAGAAGCTTATGAACGGAGTCAGGAACTTAAATTAATAAAATTAAGAAATGATATGCTTGAAAAATCCTTTTCCGATACACAGCAGAACTTTGAACTCTGGCGCAAAAGCATACACGATTACAAACACAATATCATAAATCTTTCGGCTCTTGCAGAAAATAACGATATACAGGGAATAAAAGCATATCTTGAAAATGAAAACCATATGCTGAGTCAGAAAATATTTTACTATAAGACAGGAAATGATACAGCAGATGCTATATTGTACATCAAACAGCAGAGCGCAGAAAGCAGTCATATACCGTTTATCATCAATGCCAATATTCCCGAAAAATGCCCTGTCTCATCAGCTCACTTTGCTTGTCTGCTCGGAAATCTTCTTGATAATGCGATTGAAGCAGCCAAAAATGTTCCGCCTGATGAAAGTCCGTTTATTGACGTTCAGATTACAGGCGAGGAAGACAGGTTCTGGATTATTGTTTCAAATAAATATATTCCTGCGAATAAGGTAAAAAACAGTATTTTTCACGGTATCGGACTTAATTCTGTAAGGCATACCGTGCGGAACTATGGCGGAGAAATGAATATAAGCCGTGAAAACAATATATTCACTGTCAAAATATATATCCCTTTAATTTAAATGCATTAAAAATCCTCTTTCAAAAGGGGATTTTCTTTTTTATGGTAAAATTATGATATTTACTATAAAAAATTACCGTATAATATACGGGACAAAGTTTGAAAAAAATTTTCATTTTCCAGACATAAAAAAGCGATAAACCGACTTTAAAAAATTACAGTTTTCGTGATTTTTTTGAAAAAAACCTGATTTTTTAGGGAATGGGACAAAGTTGGGACAAAGTTTGTCCCACTGATTTTTGGCTATTTATAGCGAATTGCTAAGTTTACGGGACAAACGGGACAACTGTTTTCTATATATTTAGTAGTCAAATAGGCGGTAAGGAATTTTCCCACTACCGTATTTTTCAGACAAGTATTTTTATTAAAAACTCTGTCCCTTTGTCCTAAAATATATAATATAAGCCTATAAATAGGGAAAAATACTATGGGACAAAGTATGGGACAAAGTCAAAAAAGTTTGTCCCACTCTGTCCCTTTGTCCCACAAACAAATAGTAAAAAACTTTCTTTTGATGAGAATTTCAGAAAATTGGTATCAAAAAATAAAAAAATGCAGTTTATTATACTTAAAGTTATAATAAACTGCATTTTAGGGTACAAAAAACCTGACGTTCAGGATACATTCTCTTTGAACGTCTGTTATTTATACTTTTTGTAATGTGATTTAAGGGCTGTAAAACATTCGTTGTCGTCCGTATATAGACAGATATTCTCTGTTACCAGTCTTATTCCACCCCAAGGCGGTAAGTGTTCGTGAAATTTCAAGAGAAAATTTGCGGTCAATAGGCTGATTCATGTCATAACCGAACAGTTCACAGGCTATTTCCTTAATTGATATGCGGTCTCGTTTGTAAGCTCCTGAGTGTGGTTGCCCGTTCTGACACCGTTTGATATGCTGTCTTCGGATATCAAGAGTTGCATTATGCCATTCTTTTGTGACCGGAATTTCAAGGAAGTTAAATATATCTGCCTGCAATGGGCTTTCATCAAAATGTTTTCTTTGCTCCTGTTCGGCAAGAGCAATAACCTCACTATCCTGTATGTATATACTTTGTCCGTGTTTGTAGAGCTCATAGGCTTCTGCCCAGATTTGAGCTATATATTGCGGTGTAAGGTCTTTGTCTATATTTTTTGTGGCTTTTGCGATATTTACATCTATCGGGTAGTATCTTCTGTCACCCGTTTCATCTTTCAGGAAGTCATAATTATTGGTAGTTCCGAAGAAAACACACTGTCTTTTTCTTATTTCGGGATTTCGTCCATAAGGCTTACGGTAGAAGTCCTGCTGACTTGCAATTGCCTGTTTACTGCGTTCCTTTATGGATTTCTGGAAAGCCGTACCCTCACCGAGTTCAATTATCCATTTACCCTGTATGCTCTCATAGAAGTCTTTTCCGTCAAAAGTAGTCACTCCGTCCGTGAACCAATCGGGATTTACCGCAATTTTTCCTAAAAACTTTGATTTTCCCGTTCCCTGCTTACCAACAAGTACGGTACAGGTGTCAAATTTAACTCCGGGATTGTATATTCTCGCAACAGCTCCGACAAAGGATACAACAGCCACCGACTGAGTATATACACTATCGGTCGCTCCCAGAAAGTCCGTAAATATGCTTTTTATACGGTGTATGCCGTCCCATTGCTGCCCCTCAATATATTCCTTTATCGGGTTGAAAGAGTTGTCATCAGCAATAATGCTGCATATCTGATTGATGCTTTCAATTGATGTTGTAAGGGAATATTCTTTTTCAAGGTAAAGTTTTATTCTGTTTTCGGTTACGTCACGCCAGTTTTCACGGCAGAATGTCCGCATTTGCGATAATTCGTTAAATTCTATCTTGTCTTTATATTTCGGGTCATTCAGAAAAATAAGTTCAAGATTCTGCAAAGTGTTTTTTACTGAATTGTCAGTTGAACTCCTTTTCAATTGGTTAATCCAGTCAGGGGTATTAGCCTTGGTTTCCTGCAATTCGGCTTTGAATTTGTCAATATCAAGCATTAAAGCACGGTTTGAAAGGTTTTTCAGCTTATCAGAAAGTGTTTGTTTGTCTTTGACTAAAAATTCATTTGCATCTTTGCAGCCGTTCCAGAAGTTTCCGGGAATACGAATATACGGTACTTCATTTTCATTGCATAGGTTGATTAACTTCGTTTCGGCTTTTTTTCCTGCGGTGTCTCCGTCCATAGCAATAATAAGAACTGTATTTGAAACATTATAGTTAAATATTTTCTTTATATTGCTTGTCGAACCAAGCCCGATACACGGAAACCCCAGTTCTTCAATGCTCATTGCATCAATTTCGCCCTCAACCACAAAGCAATAAGGCTGATTTAATGCTGAAGAATTGAAGATATGCGCTGCCCCTCGCTTTTGTTTCAGGTTTTCGGTTGTACTTCTCCATGCGAAAGACTTATCCGAAGTCGGAATTATTACCGCAGAAGTAGAACGTCCGCCCTTGTATTTGAAGTCCGAAACATAGCCAATATTGAATTTTCGTTGTGTATCGGGAGATATTCCCCTTTTTGTCAAATAATCCGTCTCATGAAGATGATTTGCGGCTACACTGAAAAAGTAGGTATAATCTTTTTCTTTTTGGACGGGAGAATATTTGTTTTCAAGTTCTTTTTTTACGGTCTTAAAGTCGGAAATATTATTCATTGCTCCGTAGAGAGTAAAAATATCACCGCTTGCCTGACAAGAAAAGCAATAGTAACTGTTTGTTTCAGGGTAGACTGTGAATGCTCCTGTATGGTTGCTGCCGTTGCCGCTGCCGCAGATAGGGCAAATATATTGATTTCTGCCCTTTGATTTTGTTGTTATCTCATGAACATAGTCAATTAAATGACGTTTTATTTCTGAATTGTCGTTCATTGTTTCCTCACTCCTTTCATTATAGGTTTCAAACGAGGGATTTTTCAACGGAAACCCATTGATTATTGAATTATTTATTTCATTCATTAAAAAACCTCCGATTTCTTCGGAGGCTCACATCTCTATTACACAAAATATCAAAAAATTTTGAAATACCCTATTGACAAAGGGGAACAAATATGATATAATACCATTGAATGGTGGGTAATTGAGATTAAGCCTCAGTTATTCGGGGGGGAACGAGGTGCAAAGACGTTCCCTCCTTTGCCTATTATATCATGATGTCAACCAATTGTCAAGCGATTTTTATTTATTATGTTAAAGATTAAGGCGATGTATCATTGAATACACCGCCTTTTTTATCAATTAATTTCTGTATCTGTTGCCTGTTCTTTGTCTTTTGGAGTTCTCTGCATAGCTTTTGTAAAATAGTTACCTCTGGTATTCTGATTTTTCAGAAATGCGATAAGGTTTGATATGTCATTTTCAGTTATTGTATCACCCTCGACAGTATCTTCATTGAGAACCTTGCATACTGCACCGCCCAACTGAATGAGATTTCTTGTTCGTTTTTTGCGTTCTTCCTGCGACAACTGCGCTTTCAGTTTTTTCTCCTGTTCTTTTAGCTGACGTTGTTTTTCCTGCAACTCAGCCAGTCGCTCCTGCTTGCTTTTTCTTGTTGCTGACATTGTATCACCTACCTTTCATTTGTATTCTATCACAAACAAATAGTGTTGTCAA
>DGRR01000230.1:0-2693 GCA_002389995.1 Ruminococcus sp. UBA4383
CGTTTCCGCAGAGATATGGGCGGTGTTGAAGAAGCTTATCAGGAAATCATGAAGAGACTTATGGGAGAATGATCTATGGGCGGATTTTTTGGTGCAGCTTCAAAAAACGACTGCGTTACAGACGTATTTTTCGGTACTGACTATCATTCACACCTCGGCACAAGACGAGGCGGTATGACCTCATATGACGAGGACAGAGGATTCCAGAGAAATATTCACAGTATCGAAAATTCTCCGTTCCGTACAAAATTTGAGAACGATGTTGTAAATATGAGGGGTAAACTCTGTATAGGCTGTATAAGCGATACAGACCCCCAGCCCATTCTTGTCCGCTCAAAACTCGGTCTTTATGCAATCTGTTCAGTAGGTATAATCCGCAATGCCGACGCTCTTGCAGATGAACTCCTCGAAAACGGCTGCGCCAATTTCGAGGCAATGAGCAGCGGAAATATAAATTCAGGTGACCTTATAGGCGCACTTATCGCCCAGAAAAATTCCTTTGCCGAGGGTATACGCTACGCTCAGGAAAAAATAGAAGGCACTATGTCACTCATTATACTTACAAAGGAAAATATAATCGCAGCCCGTGACAAGTTCGGCAGACTCCCGATTATAATAGGAAAACGCTGGGACGGTTTCTGCGTTTCAACAGAATCTTTCGCTTTCCAGAAACTCGGCTACGAAACTTTTAAGGAACTTACGGCTGGCGAAATCGTTACCATTAATTCCGACGGCTGCGAAACTATTGCCGAGGGCGACCCCTCCAAAATGAAAATCTGTACTTTCCTCTGGACTTACTACGGCTACCCCACTGCCTGCTATGAGGGCGTGAATGTCGAGGTTATGCGTACAAGAAACGGTGAAATTATGGCGGAAAATGACATCAATGCAGGAAAACTCCCCGATGTTGACTATGTGTGCGGCGTTCCCGATTCGGGTACTCCCCATGCTATCGGCTACGCAAACAGAAGCGGTATACCGTTCGCAAGACCTTTCATAAAATATACACCCACATGGCCGAGAAGTTTCATGCCCACTAACCAGAGTATGAGAAATCAGGTCGCTAAAATGAAGCTCATTCCCGTTCATGAACTCATTGAGGGCAAAAAACTCCTCTTTGTCGATGACAGTATCGTAAGAGGTACTCAGATGAGGGAAACTGTTGAGTTTCTCTATGAAAACGGTGCAAAAGAAGTGCATATGCGCTCCGCCTGTCCGCCTATCATGTACGGCTGCAAATACCTTAACTTTTCAAGAAGCCATTCCGAACTCGAATTAATCGCAAGACAGATAATTGATGAGTTCGAGGGCAAGGAGGGCGTTAAGTTCCTCGCTGAATACAGCGATACAAATACCGAACGTGGCAAAAAACTGCGTGACGAAATATGCCGCAGACTTAAACTCACTTCTCTCGAATTTCAGTCGCTTGGCGGCAAAATCAAAGCAGTCGGTCTGCCTGAATGTAACCTCTGTACCTACTGCTGGAGCGGAAACGAATAATTTTTTTTCATATGCTGCGGCAATCCATTTTGCCGCAGATATGAATTTCTATCAATAAACCGTAGGAAAATTTTCGCCCTTGCCTTATGAATGAACAGGCAAGCACCAAAGACGAAAATTTGACGATTTCAAATGGAGGATTTTATAATGAATAACAACAGTTTTTCCGAAAGCTACAAAAAAGCAGGCGTTGACGTTACCGCAGGCTATAAGGCTGTTGAACTTATGAAACAGCATATCGCAAGAACTATGATTAAGGGTACTCTTTCAGGTATAGGCGGTTTCGGCGGTCTGTTTGAACTCGATACAACAGGCATAAACAAACCCGTTCTCGTTTCAGGTACGGACGGCGTAGGCACTAAAATCAAAATCGCTTTCATCATGGACAAACATGATACCGTAGGTATAGACTGCGTTGCCATGTGCGTGAACGATATAATCTGCTGCGGTGCAAAACCTCTTTTCTTCCTCGACTATATCGCCTGCGGAAAAAATTTCCCCGAAAAAATTGCCAATATAGTTTCAGGTGTCGCTGAGGGCTGCGTCAGGGCAGGCTGTGCGCTCATTGGCGGAGAAACTGCCGAACACCCCGGTCTTATGCCCGAAGATGAATACGACCTCGCAGGCTTTTCCGTGGGCGTTGTCGATAAGGATAAAATCCTCCGCCCCGATACCCAGAAGGTCGGAGATGTCCTTGTCGCTATAAAATCAAGCGGCGTTCATTCAAACGGTTTCTCACTCGTAAGACGTGTTTTCGATGTGAATAAAGAAAAACTCGATATGCATTTCGATGACCTCGGCTGTACTCTCGGTGAGGCTCTCCTCACTCCTACAAGAATCTATGTAAAGCCCATTCTCAGCCTCCTCGAAAAAATAAACGTAAAATCCATATCACATATCACAGGCGGCGGATTTTATGAGAATATCCCACGTTCACTCCCCAAAAACCTCTCTGCTAAAATCGAAAGAGATGCCGTTCAGGTTCTCCCCATATTCGACCTCATAAAACGCTGCGGAAATATCCCCGAAAGAGATATGTTCAATACTTTCAATATGGGCGTGGGAATGATTGTCTCAGTCGATAAAAATGATGCGGACAATGCTGTCAATATCTTAAAGGCGGCAGGTGAGGACGCTTATATCCTCGGTGAACTCGTCGAATCAGAAGAAGGCGTTATTATCTGCTGATAAAG
>DGRR01000230.1:2819-21662 GCA_002389995.1 Ruminococcus sp. UBA4383
TATTTTCCGCAGCCTCCTTCCCCGTCTTTTCTGCGGGAAACTATCCTGATACAAATGACGACGGGGCTGTTGATGTTTTTGACATGATAAAGGCAAGACAAAATAATTTTTCAAATGAAAAACTTAATCTGCTGAATGACTATATCCTCGGAAAAGATGTCTCTTTCCCGAATGAAGAAATTCCGCAGGAGTATACAATTGACGAAAGCTGTATCCTTGAACCAAAAGGTACAATACATACAGGTGACGGAACTTTCTACGGAGGCGGATATGTCGGCGGCTGTGCCATGCTCGACCCCGTTTCAGCCGATTACTGGATAGTTGCCATGAACCTTGAAGATTATAACAATGCACAGCTCGCAGGTGCTTATCTCGAAGTCACTGGCGAACTCGGTACTATTAATATGCTCGTTACAGATTTGCTCCCAGAGGGCAAAAAGGGAGATTTAGACCTGTATGTGGACGCTTTCCCGCTTATCGCTCCGCCCGAAAAAGGCAGAGTCCCCGTAAGCTGGAAAATTATTCCGCTCGATACAGCAGAAAATGCTCCCGTTTCATATAAGTACAAGGAGGGTTCTACTGAATTCTGGTGCGGAGTTCAGGTCAGAAACCACCGATATCCTATAACTAAACTGGAATACCTTGACGAAAACGGAAATTTTCAGGAAATAAACCGCCGTCAGTACAATTACTTTGAATCCGATAAAATGGGAAAAGGTCCTTTTACTTTCCGCATAACGGATATTTACGGACAGGTTGTCATTGATGAAAATATTCCGCTTTCCACAGATGATACCAAAATTATTCAGGGTCATGTCCAGTTTCCTGAATAAGTATGAAAGTTAATATAATTGATTATATATGGGCTGCCCTCTCCGTTGTTACAGTCTGTGTTTCCTATCATTTCGGGAAACTCGGATACGGTGTGCTGATAGTCTATGCTTTTATGGCATTTATATTTGCATCGCATATATTTAAAGTCAGAAAACAGATGTCAAACAGCGTTGCCGCTTACGGTACTGTCATGGGATACCGTACCGCTGACGGCGGCCGTGTCATCTATCCGATTGTAAATTATGAAACCGAAGAAGGCAGAGATATAAGCTCGGTCTATACTATCGCCGACAAAGAAGAAAAATATGAACTCGGTGAGGAAGTCATGATATGCTACTCCCCCGATGACCCCATGTTTTTCTATTTTTCCGACAGAACTGACGAGCTTACAGGGGATTATTACAAGTATATACTCTATGGCGGTATGATTGCCGCTTTACTGTTTATCATTATTGAACTATTCTGAAAGGGGTAATTTTTATGAGATGTCCTTACTGCGGTGCGGAAACGCATGGAAGAATCTGCGAATACTGCGATTCTGAACTTGTAGCATTTACGGATAACAACGTCTTTGGCAGTGCTGTCGGTGAAACCGAAACATTCGAGAATAATATCTCGTTTAACCGTTCGGCAGATAATCAGGCTTATATTGAGAATGAAACAATTGCTGTCTATGATGAAGAATATTCCGAAAAGAAAAAAACAACTGCTCTTATTCTCTGTATCTTTCTGGGCTGGCTGGGAGTGCATCACTTCTATACAGGAAAATGGCTGCTGGGAATAATTTACCTGTTTACTCACGGCTTCTGGGGACTCGGTATTGTACTCGATATTATAATGATTGCCACAGACAAGTATAAAGATAAAAATAAAAGAAAACTTTTAAAGTGAACGGAGGCAGTAAATGAAAAATATTGTCGTTCTCGTCTCAGGCGGCGGAACTAATTTGCAGGCTCTTATTGATGCGGAAAATTCAGGTATCATCAAAAACGGTAAAATTACCTGCGTGATTTCTTCAAATCCCGATGCATACGCATTAAAGAGAGCAGAAAACAATAATATCCCCACAAGGATTATTCCAAGAAAAGAATTTTCCGACAGCATTGAATACAGCAAGGCAATTTTAAACGCTCTCAATGAAGAAAAAGCCGATTTGATAGTCCTCGCAGGCTTTATGACTATCCTCGACAAATGCGTTACGGAAGCTTATCCGTATAAGATAATAAATGTCCACCCCGCACTTATACCGTCTTTCTGCGGTGAAGGCTTCTACGGTCTGAAAGTCCATGAGGCTGCACTCGGCTACGGTGTGAAAGTCAGCGGTGCTACTATCCATTTCGTGAACGAAAAAGCAGATGCAGGTGCAATTATTTTGCAGGGCGTTGTTGATGTCCTCAATGATGATACTCCTGAAATCCTCCAGAAAAGAATTATGGAAAACGTGGAATGGAAACTCCTCCCGAAAGCTGTTTCCCTTTTCTGTCAGGATAAAATAGAAATTGTAAACAATAAAGCTTATGTGAGGGATTAATTATGATTAAAGACCTTAAACAAACCGAATACTTCCGTGAGGGAAAGTTTTTCAGCACTTTCTTCAATAAGGAAATGGATATTTACCTCGAAGACGGGGCTACTGCTGAATACGCTGAAAAATGTATTGAGGATTTCAATAATATGTCCCAAGAACTCAAAAACAATATCTTCAAAGCCGCTAAGGCTTACTGTCTCGACTTCATGGATATGGTCGGCGAGGAGGAAATTTTAGAGGAACTTACCGTTCCGATTTACCCCGATACAGAGCCTGAACAAATTATGAAATGTATTCAGCCAAGTGTTATGGTAATTCAGGAGCCTGAGGACAAAAATAAAATCGGCTGGCAGCTCGAATGTAACTGCGACTGGGAAATCGAACACGGTATGGAAATTGACGTTCTTGACGGAAAACTCGTCTATCTGAGTTCATTCAGCGGATATTCCCCGTGGATGGAATTTGATGAAAAAGACTATAACTATGCAAATTAAATCTGAAAAGGAGTTTTTATTATGAAAAAACTTGATATCGCTCAAATCTTAAATTCAAACGCTTACCCCGGCAGAGGTATCGTAATAGGTAAGTCCGACTGCGGAAATTTCGCTGTTACCGCTTACTTCATCATGGGAAGAAGCGAAAACAGCAGAAACCGTGTTTTTGTTGAGGACGGCGACGGCATAAGAACTCAGGCTTTTGACCCCTCAAAACTCACTGACCCGCATCTCATTATTTACGCTCCCGTCCGTGTTCTCGGAAATAAATTAATCGTCACAAACGGTGACCAGACTGATACTATCTATGAACTCATGGACAAACAGCAGACCTTTGAACAGTCCCTCCGTACCCGTGAGTTCGAGGACGATGCCCCCAATTATACCCCCAGAATTTCAGGTATCCTCCACTTTGAGGACAAGGGATTCAATTATGCTATGTCTATCCTCAAAAGTGCAAACGGCAACCCCGATTCATGTCAGAGATATACTTTCGCCTATGCTAACCCGATTGCAGGTGAGGGACGTTTCATTCATACCTATATGGGTGACGGAAATCCTCTTCCGAGCTTTGAGGGCGAACCTGAACTCATCGGAATAAAGGGCGGTATTGATGAATTTACCGATATGCTCTGGAATAACCTCAACCCCGATAACAAGGTTTCCCTCTTTGTCCGCTATGTCAACCTCGAAAACGGCAAAACAGAAACAAGAATCGTAAACAAAAACGTATGAAAGTAAATATTACAAACTGCCCCCACTGCGGTGCAAAACTTAATATTCAGCATTCAGGCAATATCCGCTGTGAATACTGCGACTGCGATATATTTGTTGAAAATTCTGATGTGTCTCCTCAGAATATTCCGCAAAATCCTCCCCTTTCAACAGAAATCAACGAGACTAAGTTGAAAAAATGGAACAGAAAAAGAAAATTTTTCATCGCTGTGCATTTTTTCTGTGTCTTTATGGGCTGGTTTGTAGGTATGCATGATACCAGTGACGGAGCTATGGTACTTTTCCTGCTGGCAGGATTCTCAACATTTCTGCTTTTCCCTGTGCTTATCGCCTTTTCAAAACCTCTGAGCGAGGCTGAAAAAGTCAATTTCAAAAAGGGTAAGGAAGTATTAAGACAATATCTTGTCATGCTCCTTGCAGGTATTATTGCTTTCATGGCAGGCGCAATACTTGGATATGCGGGAGTTGGTTGAGCAATTCCATAAACATACAATTCATCAAAATGAAAATAAATATAAGGAGGACATTTTTATGTCAAATGAAATGCAGTTAAAATACGGCTGTAACCCCAATCAGAAACCGTCAAGAGTTTATATGGCTGACGGCAGTGAACTCCCTATTGAGGTTCTCTGCGGAAAACCCGGCTATATTAACCTCCTCGACGCTTTCAACGGCTGGCAGCTCGTAAAGGAACTCAAAAAAGCTACGGGTATGTGTGCGGCAACTTCTTTCAAACACGTTTCCCCTGCGGGTGCGGCTATCGGCAGACCCCTCAGCGATGACCTCAAAAAAATTTACTGGGTCGATGACCTCGGTGAACTCTCACCCCTCGCAAGTGCTTACGCAAGAGCAAGAGGTGCAGACAGAATGTCATCTTACGGCGATTTTATCGCACTCTCAGATAAGGTTGACGTTTGTACGGCTAAAATGATTCAGAGAGAAGTTTCTGACGGCATTATCGCTCCCGATTATGATGACGAAGCCCTCGAAATCCTTAAATCCAAAAGAAAAGGTACTTACTGTATCCTCAAAATTGACGAAAACTATTCCCCTGCTCCCATCGAAACAAAACAGGTATACGGCGTTTCATTTGAACAGGGTCGAAATGAACTCGATATAAACAGAGAACTCCTCGCAAATGTAGTTACCGAAAATAAAAATATCCCCGATGACAAACTCGATGACCTCCTTATATCCCTTATCACTCTCAAATATACTCAGTCAAATTCCGTTTGCTATGTAAAGGACGGGCAGGCTATCGGTATCGGTGCAGGTCAGCAGTCAAGAATACACTGCACACGCCTCGCAGGTCAGAAAGCTGATAACTGGTGGCTCAGACAGTCTCCGCAGGTTATGGGGCTTGATTTCGTTGACGATATCCGCCGTGCAGACCGTGACAACGCTATTGATGTTTATATCGGTGATGAGTATGAGGACGTTCTCCGTGAGGGCGAATGGCAGAGAATTTTCAAGACTAAACCTCCTGTTTTCACCGCTGAGGAGAAAAAGGCATGGCTCGCTAAAAATACAGGCGTATGCCTCGGCTCAGATGCTTTCTTCCCGTTCGGTGACAATATCGAAAGAGCTAAAAAATCAGGCGTTGAATATATCGCTGAACCCGGCGGCTCTATCCGTGATGATAATGTTATCGAAACCTGCAACAAGTATAATATTGCTATGGCATTCACAGGAATCCGTCTTTTCCACCACTGATTATATAATTAACTGAAAGGAGATGATACCTATGAAGAATATTCTCGTTGTTGGCGGCGGCGGCCGTGAACACGCTATCATCATGAAACTCGCTGAAAGTCCCCATGTGGATAAACTCTACTGCACTCCCGGAAACGGTGGTATCTCCAAATATGCCGAATGTTTCAATGTAAGTGCTACTGATGTTCAGGGTGTTGTTGACCTCGCTAAAAAACTGAATCCCGATATGGTTGTAGTCGCTCCCGATGACCCTCTCGTTATGGGTATGGTTGACGCTTTGCAGGCTGAGGGATTCATGACTTTCGGTCCAAAGGCAAATGCTGCAATTATTGAGGGAAGCAAGGTCTTTTCAAAGGAACTTATGAAAAAATATAATATCCCTACCGCTTTTTATGAGGTTTTCACCGACAGCGAAAAAGCTGTTGAATACCTTAAAAAACAAAACTCCTACCCCGCTGTTATAAAGGCAGACGGTCTTGCTCTCGGTAAGGGTGTTATTATCGCTCAGAATGAAGATGAAGCCGTTAAAGCTGTTCATGATATGATTGATGACCTTAAATTCGGAAAGAGCAGTTCAAGAATCGTTATTGAGGAATTTCTTACAGGTCCTGAGGTTTCTGTACTGTCTTTCACGGACGGCAAAACTATCGTGCCTATGATTTCATCTATGGACCATAAACGTGCGCTTGACGGTGATATGGGGCTTAATACGGGCGGTATGGGTACTGTTTCACCTAACCCCTACTATACAGATGACGTTGCAAAGGAATGTATGGAGAAAATTTTCCTTCCCACTGTGAACGCTATGAATCAGGAGGGTCGTACCTTTGAAGGCTGTCTTTACTTCGGTCTTATGATAACTCCGAAAGGTCCTAAGGTTATTGAATATAACTGCCGTTTCGGTGACCCCGAAACTCAGGTAGTTCTCCCTATGCTTGATGCGGATTTGTACGAAATATTCGAGGCTGTTTATAAACATGAACTCGATAAGGTAAATATAAAATGGCATAAGGGTTCTTGTGCCTGCGTTGTAATGGCAAGCGGAGGTTATCCCGAAAGCTATCCGAAAGGTATCGAAATGAACGGCTTTAACGATAAGGGTCAGATTGACGGCTGTTTCGTTTACCATGCAGGTACTAAACTCTCCGATGACGGAAAATTCCTCACAAACGGAGGTCGTGTAATTGGCGTTACTGCAAAGGGAGATACCTTGCAGGAAGCTCTTGATACCGCTTATAAGGGCGTTTCAGACATAAGCTTTGAGGGCGCACATTACAGAAAAGATATCGGTCAGCGTGCGTTGAAAGCTTTTAAATAAGAGGCTATGCCATGCATAAAAGACTTGACAAGGGTATATTCCTTGGAATTATAGGAAATATTCTTTTTGTACTTTTCGGTCTTATATGTTATATTTTTTATGTTTCTTACGAGCCTGAAAGTGTCCATTCAAAGATACTTGAAGCAATGGCTTATATATCGGAATTTTCAGGATTCATAATTCTGATATATTCGGGCTGGCTGATGTTTTCGGCAGTGCGTATGAGAAGCTGGCTGAAATTCGGATTTTCAGCATATATCGCCCTTGAAGCGGTTATGATGTTTCTCGAAATAAATACAACAAGATTCTCATTCTATGCACCTTATTCACTTATGCTTGCAATTATACATTCAGTGCTTTCTGCGGTGGTGTGCTTTTCGTTTATACAGCTTGACCCCGATAAATCAAAATTTGAGGTCGTTGTAATAGTCTGCACAGGTATCATGCTGGGCGGTATGTTCGGAAATATAATGGGTATAAGAGTGTATTTCAGTATAATGAGCAATGCTGTCGGATTTTCAATACTTTTTGCCGCAATAAGATACCTCCTGAAACGTGAGGAAATCGAAATAGACTGCCACGGTGACAATGCCCGTGTAAGTGAATACAGCAGCAGCACTTTCTTCGGAGAATCAGACAATAAGACCGATGAAAAATAAAATGCAAAGGAAACAATTAAATGGGAAAACGGATACTTGTGGGCTGTGACGGAAGTAATACAGGTTCATTTCTTTCAAAACGCCTTATAAGTCTCGGTTATGAATCAGTTTGTGCGGATAACAGATGCGATACCTTACGAAGCAAACTCTCTGAAAGAAATTATAACTGCGTCATAATATTTGTATCATCAGACAATAAGAAAATTTATGACTTTTTGCATGAGGTTAAAAAGAATAATAAAAAAACACTTATCATTACAGCTATTTATGGCTATGACGATTTGCTGTATGAAAAACTTGAAAACAGTTACGCTGACAAATGTATTGTGATATCTGTTTATTTTATGGACGTTTACAGGCGTATCGCAGAAATAATATCAGAAAATGACAAAACCTGTTTCAGGAACGAAATAGCAGATTTTCTGGTTGAAATGAAATTTCCGAGATATCTTTCAGGATTCTATTATCTTTGTACTGCAATAGAAATCTGTGTCACAAAAAATCAGTATAAAAAATTTTCAGCTATGAATATGTATGAGGAAATCGCTGAGAGAATGAACGTAAAAGCTCCTTCTGTGGAACGTTCACTCAGAAATCTTGCAACAGTCTCTGTTTACAGAAATTCTGTTGCTCAAATACTGAAATCAAACAACGGCAGAAAACTTACAAATTCAAAAATGATTTCAAAAATGTCCATTATGTTTGCGAAAAAATATCAAATTAGATAATAATAACAAAACAGCTTGGATTTAAAATCATAATTTTGTTTATTACGCTGAATCTGAAAATTATTTTTTCAATAATCAACGGTTTTGTATTTAAAATATGCTCCTTTTGGGGTACTTATGAACGGCATCGTTCAAAAGTATTCTGAAAGGAGTTTTTTTATTGGCTGTTAAAAAATTAAGTCCCGAAAAAGAACTGTTCTGCTGCTGGTATGCTGTCCTCGGAAATGCTCAGGAGGCCGCCCTTAAAGCAGGTTTCAGCGCAGACAATGCCTTGCAGGAGGGCATTGAATGTCTCAGTTCAAATGCCTGCAAAAAAAGAATCGAAAAAATCAGAAATGTCCTCTCGGACAGCGGAAGTATTATTTCAGGTCTTAAAAGACTTGCATTCGGTAATTGTTCCGATGCCGTATACCTCGCATTTTCAGAGGAACTTCCGCCACCTGATGTCATTTCAAAACTCGATTTGTTCAACGTTTCCGAACTCAAACGACAGAGAAGCGGTGTTGTTGAAATTAAATTCTTCGACAGGCTTAAAGCCCTCGAAAAACTTTATGAACTCGAAAATTCATTTTCCGATAAGAATAAGGCTGAGGATTTAATAAACGCACTCACCCAGCCACAGGGGGCTGATGAATTTGAAGATATATAATTTCTCCCCTAAACAGCGTCTTGCTGTCAAATGGTGGAATACTTCAAAGTATAAGAATTATGACGCTGTTATATGTGACGGTGCTGTAAGAAGCGGTAAAACTCTTTCAATGTCGCTTGGATTCGTCTTCTGGGCATCATCATCTTTCAGCGGAGGTACTTTCGCTATGTGCGGAAAAACTATAACCTCCCTGAGAAGAAATGTAATTGAACCGCTTATTCCTCTTTTGTCAGACTACGGCTTTGTATGCTCGGAAAAAATAAGCAGGAATTTTATTGATGTGACTTTCCTCGGAAAAACTAACCGCTTTTACCTTTTTGGAGGAAAAGATGAGGGGTCAGCTTCACTCATTCAGGGAATAACACTCTGCGGAGTTTTCCTTGATGAAGTAGCTTTAATGCCCCGCTCATTCGTTGAACAGGCTCTCGCAAGATGTTCAGTGAACGGCTCAAAACTATGGTTTAACTGTAATCCCGATAATCCTGCTCACTGGTTTTACAATGAATGGATTAAAAAATCAAAGGATAAAAATGCCTTGTATATCCATTTCACTATGGACGATAACCCCTCACTCTCAGAAAATCTCAAAAACCGCTATAAAAGACTTTATTCAGGTGCTTTCTATGAAAGATTCGTACTCGGAAAATGGTCTGCTTCGGAAGGTATCGTTTATCCTATGTTCAATGTCAATACACACGTTTATTCGTATCAGGTCGAATGTGAAAAATATGTAATATCATGCGACTACGGCACTGTTAATCCTTCGTCTTTCGGACTGTGGGGACTTTCGGACGGTGTATGGTACAGATTAAAGGAATATTACTATTCATCAAAAAGAGAAGGTATCTCCCGTACTGATGAGGAACATTATTCCGCCCTCGAAAAACTTGCGGAGGGTCTTGAAATATCAAAAATTATCGTTGACCCCTCCGCTGCAAGCTTTATTGAATGTATCCGCAGACATGGCATATTCAGAGTCGTAAAAGCTGACAATGATGTTATTTCAGGGATAAGAAATGTTTCTACCGCCCTGAAACAGAATAAACTCCGCTTTCATGAATCATGCCGTGATATTATAAGGGAGTTCTCCCTCTACCGCTGGAATGACAAGTGCGGCATGGACGCTCCCATAAAGGAAAATGACCACGCTATGGACGATATGCGATACTTTGTCGCTGATATGATTGCTAAAAAACCCGATGACGGTTTCTTCGCAGTTTCCGTGGCAAGATAAAGGAGGTTATATGAAATTATTCAAAAGAAAAAGTGACAGGGCTGCTCCCTTGCTTGTCCCGTCACAACATTCACCTTTTACAGGGTTTGAACTGCCTGATACTGTCGAACCTTTTGAAAAGGAATTATTTGACAGGCTCAGATATACCGTTCCCGTCATAGATGCCGCTATTATGAAAATTATCCGCCTTACAGGAGGTTTCAGACTTGTATGCTCAGATGAGAAATATCAGAGCGAACTTGACAATTTCTGCGAAAATGTACCTGTGGGCATAAAGGGTAAATCTGTCGGCACTTTTGTCGATTGCTTCCTCGACAGTATGCTCACCTATGGAAGCGCAGCAGGCGAAATAGTCCCCGATATTGAGGGCGGTAATATTGCAGGTCTCTGGAACGGCGATATTTCAAGAATATGTATTTCATCAGGCAAAGACCCTTTTGAAAGAAAATACGCTGTAAGGGATAATGACGGAATATTACACAATGTCATTCACCCCGAAAGAATTGTTTATGCTTCGCTTATAGGCGGAAATTCCCTTTTAAGAGGTCTGCCCGCTTTAAGCAGTATACTTATGCGTATATATCAGTGCATAGGTCAGAATTTTGACCGTGCAGGCAATGTACGTTATGCGGTAACTTACAGACCTGAAAAAGACACGGGTGACTTCGCTCATTCCCGTGAAAGAGCAATTCAGATTGCAAAAGAATGGTCAGACGGCATGAACAGCGCAAAATATGGTCAGGTTAAAGACTTTGTTGCTGTCGGAGATATTGATATTAAGGTCATAGGGGCTGAAAATCAGCTTTTTGATACAAATGTCCCTGTGCGCCAGCTCCTTGAACAGATTGTCGCAAAACTTTCCATACCGCCCTTTCTTCTCGGTCTAAGCTGGAGTACCACGGAGAGAATGTCCTCTCAGCAGGCTGATATCCTTACTTCGGAACTTGAATATTACCGCAGACTTTTAAATCCCGTTATATGCGAAATAGGAAATTCTTTCCTCTGCTCGCAGGGATATGACGCTGTTTGCTCAGTCGAATGGGTAAACATAAACTTACAGGACGAATCTGCTCTTGCCGATGCAAGACTTAAAAACGCTCAGGCAAGAGAAATCGAAATGAGATTAAACAATAATAATAATAACTGATTTTAAATGGAGGAATTTTTTTATGTATAATAATGTTAAACTCGAAAAGGGGCTTTATAACCTCAGCGGAAAATCTTTTACAAACGCTCTCGAAGAACTCGACCCCAGCAACGCTTACGCAGGTACTTCACTCGAAGGTCTTGATGCCTTTGAAAGACAGCTCAGAAGATATAATATCAAGGTGAGCGGTACAGACTGCGATACTGTTGACAGATTTTTCTCATCTACTGAAACAGCAGTTCTTTTCCCTGAATATGTAACACGCTGTATAAGAAAAGGCTTTGATGAAACTGTCCTTTCATCAGTGTGCGCTGTCAAAACTGTCTGCGAAAGCGGTCAGTACCTCGGCTGTGACCTCGTTGATACACAGAACTACCCTGTTGCTTCGGAAGGTCAGACTCTCCCCACAACTTCTATTACGGAAGGCAGTAACGCTGTCGTTCTCCAGAAATTCGGCAGACTTATCAACGCTTCATATGAGGCTGTACGCAGACAGAGACTTGATGTTTTCGGTGTAATGCTCAGAAGTATCGGAATGAAGCTTGCAAATGCAGTTGTCAAGAAATCTGTTGATGTACTCATCAGCAACGCTATGACTATCAATACATCTGCACTTACTTATGATGACCTTGCAAATCTTTACGGCTGTTTTGAATGTTTCGATATGACTACTGTAATCACTTCTCCTGCGGTTGCTTCAAAAATCGTTGCAATGCAGCAGCTTATCGAAACAAGGGCAGATGCAGACGGAAAAATCATTCTTCCTTTCGGCTCTGAACTTATAAAGTCATCGGCTGTTGATGATGATACCATTATCGGACTTGACAAAAACTTCGCACTTGAATTTATCACAAGCACTGACCTTGTTATGGAGACAGACAAGCTTATTGAACGTCAGCTCGACCAGATAACAGTTTCCATTACCTGCGGTTTCAAGAAAATATCTCCTTACGCAGTAAACGTTCTCACAATCGGAAACTGATATAAAAACTTACTGAATATATTCCCTCCTGCTCCCTGCGGGAGGGAATATAAATATAAAAATGAGGTGTATTATGGATAAGACAACACTTGATAAAATAAATAAATTCACACGCAGAGATTTTTCTCAGGAGGAATTATATACCTTTTCAGTAATTCTCTGCGATAACGATATAGACCGTGACGGAGAAAGATTTTCCGATGAGGCTCTTGAATCCCTCAAAACTCTTTTCATCGGAAAAACAGGTATATTCGACCACAATGCAAGTTCTTCAAATCAGAATGCAAGAATTTTCGATACCGAAATAATATCAGACGATTCACGCACCACAAAGCACGGCACAACATATAAATATCTTAAAGGGACTGCTTATATGATTCGTACAGATGAAAATAAAAACCTTATATCGGAAATTGACGGAGGTATCAAAAAAGAAGTAAGCATTTCATGCTGTGCTGATGAAAAATTATGCTCAGTCTGCGAAAATACAATTTCATCATGTATTCATGAAAAGGGAAAATATTATAACGGAAAATTATGCCATACAATTCTCAATAAAATATCAGATGCTTATGAATGGAGTTTTGTAGCTGTTCCTTCTCAGGTAAACGCAGGCGTTACAAAGCATTTTTCCGATGCAGACGAAAAAATATACCATTCATCTCAGGAATCCGACAACGAAAAACAGCTCAGACGAGATATCCGCCGACTTGCATATTTTTCAGGCGGGAGAACTGCTGCCGCTGCCGCAGAACTTTCCGCTAAGAATCTCAATGCCGTACAGCTTGCCGAACTTAAAAAATCCTATGAACGCCTTTGCAGTCATAACGGTATAAGAGTTCAGCTTATGACGGAAAAATCTGAAACCGATAATAACAGCTATACTCTCAGATAGGAGGATATATGAACAGAATAACCATAAGAACTTTGTTTATGCTTTTTTCAGGTGAGGATAACTGCGACGCACTTATGCCGTTCATAGATATTTCTGTAATGGAAATATCAAAAATAATCAAGCCCGATGCAGATATTGAAGATGTACGCCTTAACTTTCTCTGTGCCGCAAATGCAAATTACAGGTATCAGCAGGCAAGGTCTGCAAGAGATAATTCCGAATATACCTATGCCGGAAAAATGATTTCCGCAGACAATAAGACAGTCGTTTCATATGCCCTTAAACTTCTGAAAGATTATTATGAACTTTGCAGCGACCTGATTCAGCCGCAGAATTTTATATTTATGTCTTTTTCTTCAAAGGAGGATATCTGATGCTTACCGATGTTCTGAACAGTATAAAAAATGAACTCATTGATGCAGGTGTAACAAATGTGTATACAATATTTGATGCACTGCCGATTGAAAAAAAGGGAAAGAATTTCTTCACCATTGTAGGAATAAGTTCCTTTGAAACATCTTCCCCCATATATTCCGAATTTACTGTATTCATACCTTTCAAGGCGGAAATAGAAATAAAAATAACCGCCCGTGAATCAGGTGAACTCGCTGCACTTTATACTTACTATGACGAAAACATTGAACCCGTTATAAATCAGCTTTCAAACCTCAGCAGCAGAATATCAAGATTGTCCCTCAAACATGATACAAATATAAACCGCCTCGTCCTCAATGCAGGATTTTCAGTAAACGGAATAAGAAAAATTGAGAGGTGAAAATATGAGCGTAAATATTACATCAAGAACCGCCCAGCCTGTAAGTATCGGAGATATTGATTTTTACTGCGAAAGTATGAAAGCTTCTGCGGTGAATGTATTCTATGAACAGCCTACCGTTTCAGGTGATACTGTCATTTCTAATGAATACCGCAAGGCTTCAAAGCTCATATTTTCAGGGCGTGCATATATTGACAGCCAGTTCAGAATACTGGCAAATCTCAACAATATGATGAAATCTTCACAGAGTTTCAGCGTGACATATATGGGTATAATTATTGACGGCTGCCGTTTGCAGTCGTTTACATTTGATGACAAAGGACTTGACTATGCGGAAATTTCCGTCACTCTCATAACATATCAGGATATGGAGGAGGAAGAATGAATGTAAGCATAGTATTCAAAACAACAGACGGAAATCTTATAACTGAAAATAAAATACTTTCATTCAGTTTCAGAAAAGAAGCATATACACCTTATACTTCATTTTCAGCGGCATATATCGCCTCTTTTGAAAGACCCGTTGAATTTTCTGAAATAATGTTTTATACGGACAATATCATGATTCATCACGGACTTGTAAATTCATCGGAAGTAAGAAAAGACGGGAAAATTTTAAAAGGCACAGTGTCTTCCCGCAGTTTTACTTCTCTGCTGAGACAAAATCAGATGGAAACAGGTCTGTATACTCAGAAAAGCCTTAACTGGCTTGTTGACAGTTTCCGTGAAATACCGTATATCACACATGAGGACAATTCGCAGGAAAGCTATTTCTTCATCAAAAACGGTGCTTCAATGTGGGACGCTGTTGTGAACTTATCATACAAGGTATGCGGTTCATATCCTTATATAAGAGGGACTAACTGCGTTAATTTCAATGCTCCCGCAAATGCGTCCGAATTTATATACAATGAAGAAAATATGCTCGAAAAAGGCTCGCAGGTCACGGAGGACAGACTTGTAAGCCATTTCCATATGGCTGATATAAGCGGAAATTACGGACAGTATGAACTTGTAAACACCGATGTAACCGACAGACAGATTATTCGTCACAGATTCTTTGAACTTGACAGACAGTTTCTCTATAATCCACAGCAGGCTCTTGAATACCGTGACAGCTACGCATCAAGGGGCTGGAGGAGATATTTCTGCACATACAGCGGTTACAGGGGCGAAGACTTATCCGACCTCGCCTCATTCGGAAATGATATTTCGGGAAGAATATGCTGTATTGACATAAAAGGCTCATCATCTGGAATAACTACCGAAATAAGCATATACAAGGATAAATTTTACACATAAGAAAAAACTTCCGCAGAATCTGCGGAAGTTTTTTTATGCTATGCGTTTTTTAATATATCCTACTACTTCATCTCTTGGAATTTCAAGTGCATAGGCAAATTCATCATAGAGAATATTTTCCGCTTCACTGAGAAATCTTTCATCTGCGGAGCGAAGTTTCTTATGCTGTTTACTGAGTTCACTTCTGCGGATATAGAGTGTTTTTATGAGTTTGACAAGCTGATGTCTGTCCCCTGATTCGATGATATGCCTGTATTCTTCCTTGCGCCGGATTTCGTTGTCTATCCAGATGAAATCCTCATCAGGCATAACATCAATAAGTTTTTCGACTTCATCTTTTGAATATACTTTTCTCATTTTTTCGGTAAGACTGCTGTTTGAAGTGGGGACATAGAATTTATTCCTCATATCACCTACGGGGCGGAGAACATAATATTCAATATTCTCACCGCTGAAATCATGGGTTTCAATTGCTTCAATCACACATACGCCGTATGATGCATAGACCACGGCTTCATTCAAGCTGTACATAGAAAAACCTCCTGAAAATAAAAATAGTGCAGCCGCACAACCGGACTTACGTCAGATTAGCGACTACACGTTGATTACATTAATTATAACATATTTTCAGAAAAAATGTCATAGGCAATATGCACAAAAATAATTTTATTATCATATACAATTATTATTTTTCGGAGAGTATTCCGCTGTTCATTCGGAAAACTCTGTCGGCATATTTTTCTGAATCAGTTTCATGCGTTACAACAATAACAGATGCACCGTTTTCGGATATACTTTTCATAAATTCAAAAACTGTCCTTGTATTTTCATCATCAAGGTCGCCTGTCGGTTCATCAGCAAAAATTATTTGGGGCTTTTTTATCAAGGCTCTTGCAATAGCCATTCTTCTTGTTTCACCGCCTGAAAGTTCTGACGGGCGGACATCTTTGAGATTAATTATATCAAGTTTTTCCATTAGTTCATATGCGTATTTTTCGGCATCTTCACTGTATTCCCCGTAAAGTGTATACGGAAGGAGAATATTTTCCGCAACGCTTAAACTGTGTATTGCAGTCTGTCCCTGCGGAATAAATCCTGTCTTTTGATTTCTCAGCCTTGAAAGTTCCCTGTCGCTTAGAGAATATATATCCGTACCGTCAAGAAATACTTTTCCGTCAGTTGGTGTGAGAAGTCCTGCAAGCATATTCAGAAAAGTAGTTTTTCCGCTTCCTGAACGGCCTGTTATAACAGCAAGCTGTCCGTCTGAAATTTCAAAATCCGTTTCCTGTACAGCCGCAAAACGATTTGTACCTTTTGTTTCACGGATAAATTCCTTTGATATTTTTTCGGCTCTGAGCATATCAGTTATCCCCCCTGAGTATAAGTCCTGTATCTATACGGCTTATTCTGAAAGCGGAAAATCCTGCCGCAAATGCTCCCGTCAGAGATGATATTATAAGCGAAATTCCCGCATATTCTGTTATCCTTGAAATATCAGGAATCAGAAAAGGAAGATTCAAGGCACTTTCTATTGAACTGCTGAAAGGTATAACTATAACCAGTCCGATTATTATTCCTATAATACTGCCTGTTATCCCCGTTATTACAGCTTCCTGCAAAACTATTGATGCAAGTTTTTTTCTTGATGCTCCCGTTACACGCAGTATTGCAAATTCTTTTTTTCTTTCGTTCACGCTCATTGTAAATGCAAGCAGAAATATAACTGTTCCGAGTATCCATACTGCTGAAATAAGTATTCCCGTAACGTCAGATACTCCCGAAAGGCTGTCAGATACTCCCGAAATCATTTCTTTTGTCTGAATTGCCTTTACTTTTTTGACATGAATATTTATATCGTTTATTATTTCCTCAGGAGTATATCCCTCCGCCGCATTTATAAGAACACATGATACTGTTTTATCAGGGTCAATATTTGTGAAACTGTTCATTTTAAGGTCAACAGATGACTTTATAAGTTTTTTTATAGTATTTTCGTTGGTGAATACTGCCGTATCAAAACTTGTTCCTGTCTTGTCGAGTTTTGCGGCAACATGACATTCAACACCATAAAATTTAAGTGTGTCGCCTACAAAAGCATTCAAATCATTTCCGACTACTATATCCATATCTTTAAGCTGTCCGCCGCCGCTTTTTTTAATCCATGGGGATATTGTAAAATCTGTTTCAGGGTCAAATCCTATTATCTGTACAGGTATCGAACAGCACCCCGAACTTGCAGATGCAAGAAAAAACTGACAGGAAAGCTGTCCTATACCGTCACATTTCATGATTTTTTCAAGCCTTGAATTATCCATGTAAAAATAACCTGTATTGCCCTGCAAAACTATATTCTGCAAATCCGATTTGGTAGCCGCCTCATACGGGACTACCATAATATCCGCACCAAGTCTCGCTTCCAGTGAGCCAAGTCCTTTCCGCAGACTTGTTATGACAAGAGTACCGCATAAAAATGTAACTGATAATAATGCCGTGAGAATTACAAGCACTGTTGTCCTCACAGGTCTGCCGAGAAGATTTCTCAGAGGCAGATTCTTTTTAAGTTTCATTTTTATCCCCCTTCTTCCTGATATTCAGAATAATATCAGCAATTGCAAGAATTATAATTATAACCGACAATATAATTACAAAAGGTCGCATTGTCGAATGACAGCGCATTGTATTCATCATGCAGAGATTTATCATATTATTCGGAATTACTGCCGCCATTAAAGCACACGGTATGACAGCCGCCGCCGCACCTGCCTTGAAATACCTGTTTTTCACCAAAAGCACAATAACAGATATTACAGCTATTGCTATGCTTATGGCAAATACAGCCTGCTCCGCCCAGTGACAAGCCATATAAGTGCCGTCATCTTTTTTTCCGCAGGCATGAAATATAAACTTTACTCCGATGCTGAAAAATATGCTTGCCGGAAATAAAAGTATATCAGTTACAAATGCGGATTTATTTTTCATATTTATCTTCCTTTCAATTATCTCTCATAGCTTTTATCGCACATGGGATATTTTTCATAAAAATCCTGTGACGAAAATTTTTCATCTCTTATGTGCAGGGGAAAATCTTCATCGCTTTTCAGAAAATATTCCTCATTATTATTCTGGTCGTCCCATGTTATGTCAATATTATAATAAACTCCGTCTATGCAGGCAATATTCCATGCATGAAATTCTTCATTTTCATCATCTTTTGCCATACCTGTTATAACTCTTGAATCTATGCCGATTTCCCTCAGCATACGATACATAAGAACTGCATATCCCTGACATACTGCCTGTCCGTAAATCAATGCACCGAATGAAGTGGATTTTATATGGTGATTCGGATTATTTTTATGTATATCATCAAACTGCACACGATTTTTTATATAGTCATATACTTCCCTTACCTTTTCATAATCGGAAATATTCTTGTCAAATCCTGAAATAACCTGATTTATTTTTTCGCTTACCTGATTTTCCTGTTCTGCGGCAGTATAATAATCGGGATATATGCAGACCGTGTAATAATTCCTGTCATTTTCCTGTTTGAAGCTGTATTTGAGTTCATAGCCTCCATAGTTATAATTTATGTAATCACCCTCAGCAGGATTATCAGTTTCTTCAAGTGCAAAATCCATTATATCTTTCACAAGTGCAGGAATATCTTCCATATTGTCACCATGAGAATAATAATTTATAACAATTCTCCATGAACGTTTCCGCAGAGAATTTCTCACGGAATTTATAACTTCATCTGAATTTGAAAAATATACACTCAAATCACGGCGGACATTGTATTTTTTCTCAAATCGCCCTGATATGAAGGAAAATATCACAAGTATCACAA